>JAZUOL010000090.1:0-30834 GCA_045604605.1 Acutalibacteraceae bacterium
CAAGCTATCGGCTCACAGCAACCGCCGACTCTCTGTAAACTGTAAAATTCAACCGTCTTCGTCACAGCTTTTATTTGTGATATTTTCAATTGCAAAGATATTAACACTTTATTTAGGTGTTGTCAAGCACTTTTTTAATAATTCGAGTTGGAAATTTTATAGCATTAAATATATTTTCCCAAGATGCCAGTCGCCAGTTGCCAGATGCCAGTCGCCAGCTACCAGAGTGTTGAAAACACCATTCTAATATGGTACAATGATTGTACGAGGTGAAAAAATGGAAATTAATAAGTATCGTTCAAGATTTGGAAAATTACCACTTTTGCATCCTATCAATATTATTTTCATAGTATTAATCGGAGGATTTATATATTGGGTTATTAACAACCCTAAAGATTATCTTGCATATATTGCAATTTGTTGTATGTCTTTTGCTTTTTATCGTTCACTTTCACCCTTTTGGGAAAAGTTTTCGATTGATAAGAATACAATTTTTGTAAAATTTATTAAGTATGCTTATGAAATAAAAATCCCTGAAAGTGCTGTATTTGTTATCTCATATACAAATATTGAATTTTCTCAAATTTTCAGAAAGCGTTTTATGATCAACATTGTTGATGATGAACTCGATAAAGTTTTTGAAACACTTCATTCGGATAAATTGCAAAACCAGCACGCTGCTTGGCATTATCACACAAGTTTTTCATCAGAACCTGTTTACGACAATCTTTTCATTCGTGGTAGATTCAAAAACAGATGGGTGTACTCATTTGTATATGAAAAAAATTTTGCAGATAATTTTTTCAAAGAACAAAAGAAAACGGTTATATTACCAAAGTCATTAAAAGACAAAATCAATATCATTCCTGATGGTTTTGAAGTAATAATCGATGAAGAGCGATAGGTTTGCAGTACTTTTACAAAGGGTAAGCTTTACGGGGCAACCCACCACCATTCCGCCCAATCGTACAATAACTCCACGCTTGAAACCGTATTCAAACAATAAGTAACGGTAAGTCCTCTTGCGGTTCCCAAAATTCTTTGTTCGCTATTCGCTTCACAGAATTTTGACCGCTACGCCAACTCACACTCCCTGTATCGCCCACAGGGCGCGGTCGTGTTCCTTGCCCTCTTTGAAGAGAGGTAAGACCACCATCGATAAATTTCTTCTACGGCGCATTTTTGCGCCCCGAAACTTTCCGTTTTCCACTTTCCATTTTCAATTTTTATAATTGCGTCGCAGACCCGACATTCCTCACTCCTAACTCCTAACTAAAAAGGAAGGCTTTCGCCGTCCTTTCGTAAACTATTTTTAGAATTTAACCTTATAGCACTTAATCTCGAAGGGGTTGATTTCGAAGTTGAGTGTTTTGCCGTCAGCAATATCAACTGCTACATCATTTCTTTCAAGAAGGTCACATTCTGCAACACTCTGAATTTCTGCGAAAAGCTCTGCAGAAACCTTAGTTCTGCTACCTGCTTTCTCAACGAAACGGATGATGTAAGCATCTTCATCCTCGCATTTTTTAACTGCTTCAAGTGTAACGTTTTTGCCGTCAACCTTAATGAATGATTTTGCTTCGTCGCCCTTTGCATCGCCGTTGATTTCAACTGCAACTGCAGGGTTATTCATTTCAAGACCTCTTACGAGAGTTTCAGCATTTTTCCAGTTACCTGCATGGGGGTAAATTGAATATGTGAAATAGTGGTCGCCACGGTCTGATTTGGGGTCGGGATTCATGGGAGCTTTGAGAAGAGTGATAATCATTCTCTGCTTGTCAACCTCGTAACCATATTTGCAATCGTTAAGGATTGTAACACCATAGTTATCCTCACTCATATCAATGAAGTTATGAGCAGAAACCTCGAACTTAGCCTTGTCATAAGGATTATGGCGATAGTTAGAGCTTTCAATTGTTGCATAAGCAATATCACGGGTAAACTTCTGAGCCTTAACATCAACATCAAAGCCAACCTTAAGAAGCTTTTCCTGTTCATTCCAATTGATAAATGTATCAAAGTCAATTCTGTCAAGGTCATTGTAAATAATGATATTCTGCTTAACAAGTGACTTGTTGATAGCTTTTTCAATTGAAACAACTGTGAATACATCACCTGCTGCAATGCCTGTTACCTTACCGGGCTTTGTATCGAACTGACGGTCAACATAGGAAGCAACAATATCCCAAGCATCATATTTACCGGGAAGGTCTTCGTAAAGACGGAATACATTACCTTTACCGTCAAGAACTTCTCTGTTGTTTTTCTTATCGAAAATAGAAACAAGCTCTGCGCTGTCATCAAGAACAATTTTGAAGTTAGCATTTTCAATAGTGTTACCTGTAAGAGCTTCTGCACCCTTAACTGCACCATCTTTTGCATAGAACACCTTGTAACCAACTGCAGGAAGGTCTTCTGCTACAAATACAAGAACTTTAGTACCGTCAAGCTTTGTATAAGCCTGAGTAGCAAGCTTGTTGCCGTCTGCATCATAGATTTCAACATCCTTGTAGGGAAGCTCAACCTTCTGAGTTGCAGCAGTACCAAGAGAGTTGAAAAGAGCAAAGGGCTTGCCGTATTTTTCTGCACCATTCACATTACCCGCAATTACATTGAGAGCTTCATCTCTTACGCTTTCACCGATAGCGATAATGTTATCATAAATAGCGCAAAGGTCACCGAATACCTCTGTAATATGAGATCCGGGAAGAGAGTCGTGGAACTGGTTAGTAAGAATTGCCTGCCAACCTTCATTGAGCTTTTCAAGAGGATATTTGTAACCGTACTGCATTGCAATACTTGCAAACATCTCTGCCTGGCGATAGAGGTTTTCGGAATATCTGTTAAGCTTTTTAAGAAGAGCCTTTGTTGTGTGAACACCGCGGTGCTCTTCAAGGTAAAGCTCATCCTTCCATGTAGGAATATTATCTTCTGTTGCATTCGCTTTCATTCTTGCAAGAGAATCTTCAATCTTACTTGTCTGAGTCTTGGGAAGACCGGGGAAGTTTTTGTAACGTTTTACGTATTCAGGCATTTCGGTGCCAACACCGCCGCCACCGTCACCCCAGCCGTAACAGTACATTGATTCACCGATTGTTTCTTTATCTGTATATTTCTTCCAGTTAACCTTAAGAGAGTCTGCTTCAACAGTACCGATAAAGTGAGTGGGAGGAACAATTGAGAATACCTTTGAACCATCGGGTCCTTCCCACCAGAAGGTGTTATACTGCCAGGGGTTTGTATCGTTCCAGATACCCATTTTGTGAGTTACAAAATATTCAACGCCTGCTTTTTTAAGAATCTGAGGCATTGCATAGCCGTTACCGAAAACATCGGGAACCCAACATGTTTTGGGAGTGATACCGAATGTTTTTTCTGCAAAGCGGATACCATGAAGAAGCTGACGAACAAAGGATTCACCTGAAACAAGGTTACAATCAGGTTCAACCCACATTGCGCCGATGTATTCCCATCTGCCCTCTTCGATACGTTTCTTAACCTGCTCATAAAGTGCAGGGTATCTGTTTGCCATTTCGATATATGTGGGAGCTGTACTCTGTGAGAAAATGAAATCGTCATACTGCTCCATAAGACGAAGCATTGTAGCGTGAGTTCTTCCAAGCTTACGGATATACTCTTTATATGCCCACATAAATACAATATCAAGGTGAGAGTTACCAACAAGAGCAAGAGTACCCTCTGATTTGTATGAGGTGTTGTTATAAACCTTGTCTTTAAGCACCTTCTGTGCCTGACGAAGACCTGCTTTGAATTCTTCACCGTCAAGGTCAAAGTTTACATATGTAAAAGCTTCTTTAAGAGAAGCTCTGATAAGCTCCTGAAGACCTGTATCATGAACAGGCATAAAGAGAGCATTGAAAACTGCTTTGAAATCCCAGTAAATTTCTTCAATTTCGGGGTCAACAACGCCAACAAAGGAGCAAGAAAGTGTTTTTACTGTTGACTCGTTTGAGTGCCATACATAGTATGACTCAATGTCAACATCATAATGCTCGTCACCCTTTGCACAATCTGTAAGAAGAACGGAGTTTCTGAAGGGGTCAAGGCCCTGATAAGGAACACCGTTAAGAGTGAGGAGAGAGTCACCGCCGAAATAAACGTTGAGAGTTACCTTCTTACCCTTGAATCTTTCGGGCATATCAAAGGAATTTTTGAAGAATGCGCTCCAACCGTTGTTACCCCAACGATCGCCAACATTAAGCTCCTTCCATTCATCATAAAGGAATTCATAATCATCAACACCTTTATATATACATTCCTTCATTTTCCATGCTGGAATGGATTCAATATCGGTGTAAATTCTTTTTTTGAGGTTTTTGATTTTAAGCGCTGCAACATCATCAAAAGAGAAAATACCTCTCTGCTTGCCCTTTGTAGCATCGCGCCAATCATCAACGTGAGCATCCATAGCGTCAAGAGCTGCTACAGCGTCCATGTTTTTAATCTCAGCCAAATTTATCGTCCTTTCTCTAACCGAAAACTCTGAAAAAATAAGCCAAACTTTTCGATTTTATTATCTTTTTCAGTATAGCATTATAAGAAGAAAATGGCAAGAGAAAAAACACCATTCAACCAAAAATTTGATTGAATGGTGTTTTAAAATCAGAAGTTTAATCGTGAGCCTTACCAAACTTTCTCTGGAAGAACTTAACAACCTCAACGATGGGGATGATAAGGAATGCAAGACCAAGAGAAATTGCGTAAGCCTTAAGGTCAAGATGTGCAAATCCGAAGAGATTTGAAAGGAAGTCAATTTCAACAACTGCAGTTGTAAGAAGGAATGAACCAATCATTGCGCCATAAAGAGCGATATTGTGCTGACCCTTGAAGAGCATTGCAACTGCAGAGCCTCTCTGAGAGCGCATATTGAATGAATGGAAAATTTCACACATAGCCATTGTGAAGAATGCCATTGTCATACCTTCACTGCTATCGGGAATATTGCTGAGAACAAGGTGACCTGTTTCAAGGAATTCACCAATGTAGAAAGCAATAACTGTAAGAATACTTACAAGGATACCTTGATAAGCGCAGTCTACGCCGAGACCACCTGCAAAGATACCGTCTGTTTTGCTTCTGGGCTTTCTCTTCATAATATTTGACTCAGGTCTTTCAAGACCGAGAGCGAGTGCGGGGAAGCAGTCTGTTACAAGGTTGATGAAGAGAAGATGAGGTGCTTCAAGAATTGTGAAGCTCATTATTGTTGCAAAGAAGATTGAAACAACCTCGGAAAGGTTTGAACCAAGAAGGAACTGAATTGCTTTACGGATGTTGTCGTAAATTCTTCTGCCTTCACCAACTGCGGAAACGATTGTTGCAAAGTTATCGTCTGTAAGAACCATATCTGCAACGTTCTTTGTAACGTCTGTACCTGTGATACCCATACCAACACCGATATCGGCACTCTTGATAGAGGGAGCATCGTTAACACCGTCACCTGTCATAGCGGTAACAAAGCCTTTGTTTCTCCATGCATTAACAATTCTTGTTTTGTGTTCGGGCTGAACACGAGCATAAACAAACACATTCTCAACGATTTTTTCGAATTCTTCGTCAGAATATTTATCAATATCGCTACCCATCATAGCCTGTGAATCATCATTAAGAATACCAAGCTCTCTGGCAATAGCCTTAGCAGTATTGATGTGGTCACCTGTAATCATAATAGGTGTAATACCTGCGCTACGACATTCAACAATAGCATCCTTAACCTCGGGACGAACAGGGTCAATCATACCTGTAAGACCAATGAAAATCATATCAAACTCAAGGGATGCGGAATCATATACTTCAGGAGCAGATGTGTATTCCTTGTAAGCAACTGCAAATACACGAAGAGCTTTATTACCCATTCTTGTATTTTCTTCTGCCGCTTTAGCAAGAATTTCATCACTCATAGGAACAACCTGACCGTTAACAAGAGCGTGTGAGCATTTCTTGAAAATTTCGTCGGGAGCACCTTTGGTGTATTGAACGTATTTACCGTCAACATTGTGAACAGTTGACATCATTTTTCTGCCTGAGTCAAAGGGAACCTCACCTGCTCTGGGGTTAGCAGCCACAAGGTCTGCCTTTTTAAGACCAAGAGAAGAAGCATAATTAATAAGAGCAACTTCATCAGGTTCACCTGTGCTTTTGCCGTCTGCTTCAACCTCTGCATTGGTACAAAGTGCCATTGCAGTTGCAAGAACCTTTTCATCCTCTGCATAGTGGTCAACAACAGTCATAATGTTCTGTGTAAGAGTACCTGTTTTATCGGAACAGATAATCTGTGTACAGCCAAGAGTTTCAACCGCATTCATTTTACGGATAATAGCATTTTTCTTTGACATATTGGTAACACCAATAGAAAGAACAATTGTCATAACTGCAACAAGACCCTCGGGAATAGCCGCAACAGCAAGAGCAATAGCAGTAATGAATGAATGAAGTGCAACATCAAAAAGCTGTGCATTTTCTGCCATAAAATACTGTGTTATGAGATTGTATGCAAAGATAATAACACAAACACCGATAACAAGCTTTGTAAGGATTTTTGAAAGCTGTTCAAGCTTGATTTCAAGAGGTGTTTTACCTTCTTCTGCAAGGGCAATAGCATTTGCAATTTTACCCATTTCAGTGTCCATACCGGTTGCAACAACAACTGCTTTACCACGGCCATATACGAGAGTTGAGCCCATATATGCCATGTTTTTACGGTCACCGAGAGGAACTTCGTCACCTTTGTCCTTAGAAAGAGTAAGTGCTTTAACAAGCTTGTTTACAGGAACAGACTCACCTGTAAGAGCTGCTTCCTCGATTTTCATACTTGCACATTCAAAGATACGGCAGTCTGCAGGAATAGCATCACCTGCATCAAGAAGAATAACATCACCAACAACTAAATCTTCACTCTTGATGTTTTCAACTTTACCGTCACGAAGGGTTTTGGTTGTTGCGGCAGACATTTTCTGTAAAGCTTCAACAGCTTTTTCTGCTTTATTTTCCTGAACAACGCCAAGAACAGCATTGATAAGAACAACAACAAGAATAATGATAGAGTCTGTGGGAGGAACAAACCCGCCTGCTTCAATCATTTCTGTAGCTGCAGAGATAACAGCAGCAACAAGAAGAATGATAATCATAGGGTCTTTCATCTGGTCAAAGAATTTTTTGAGAGTAGAATCCTTTTTTGCCTCTGCAAGCTTGTTTTTGCCGTTAGCTTCAAGTCTTGCAGCAGCTTCTGCAGAAGATAAACCATTTTCGTTGGACTTCACTTCCTGAAAAACGGATTCAGCAGATTCGAGATAGTGCTTCATTGTAATTTCCCTTTCTTTGAAGTGGCTGTATTAAACCATTAGGTGGTTCGAACACACTCACTCTGTTTTTTCAAAATCAGAGTAACAAAAATAAAAGACCTCTACCGCGCACTACGGTAAAAGTCTCACTCTTTAAGGCATTGGCGGGCAAAAATTGCCGGGAATGTCGCCAATACCACGCTTTGCGCGAGTTACTCCCTTTTGTTATGCTAAATTATATAATATTTTTATACTTTTGTAAATAGTTTTTCCAATTTTAGTCAATTTATATGTCATTCCGCAAATAAATAAAAGTTGTTCTGCTATGACAACGCTAAAATCATCTGTTTTATAGTTTCGTAAAAGTTTCGCATTTTTTCGTAACGATAATACCTGTTGTTGATTGTGTTCACACTCTTTACACTACCCTTGTAGATAGTGCCGAATCATTCTGAATTGTCAGTTAAATTATTGCATTTTCAACAATAATAGTGCTATCATCTATGTTGATGATTTGTATTTTTGCACAAATCTTTGCAAAAAACGCCCGATTTTAAGAGCGTTATAAAAAAGGAGATAATGGAAATGAAACTTTCGAAAAAATTAGTCGCTTTCATTCTTTCGGCTGTATTGCTTTTTGGCTCTGTAATACCCGTTAGTGCGGTTGATTTTGACTACACAATTGAAAAAGGTTCTGTTTTAGGTAGCGGTGAAGGTGATGATGTTCGCATCTGGTTCTCTGTATATTCCAATGGCGGTTGGAGTAGCGCAAAACAGATACCTTCCAAAGATACAGTTGCTCACCGGAACCCCGTTCTTCAGAACTTCGGTGAATATGTAAGACTTTATTATAAGGTTGGATCAGAAATTGCACATTGGGTAACAAAATATGTTGACTCTTACGACAATGGCGCAACCTGGACAGAAGCAAAAGAGCTTGTTGAGGGCGATACCTCCGGCGGACGCGGTCCTGTAAAAAATAAATGTCTTGTTACATCTAAAGGAATAATAATCGCTCCTGCTTCAACTGAACAAGGCGATTAGAAATGCTTTTTTGATATCTCCGCTGATGGCGGCAAAACATGGACCAGAACAGATTTTGTTGAGTCTGACAAACAAATGATTCAACCTGCTCTCTGGGAAGACCTTGACGGTAATATCCATGCATTCTTCAGAACAAAAGCCGGTAAGATTTATCGCAGCGATTCTTTTGACGGCGGCTATACATGGTGCAAAGCATATGCTACAGACCTCCCCAACAATAACAGCGGTGTAGATGTTGTTATGACAGACAATGGTTGGCTTTGGCTTGCATATAACCCTATCTCAGTAAACGGATTAAGATACAAGCTCCGCCTTGCTGTTTCAAAAGACAATGGTCAGACTTGGGAAAAGGTTACTGAAATCGATTCCTCCGGACTTATCTGGAACGAATATTCCTACCCTGCAATTATTGAAGACGGAAATAACATTTATCTTACTTACACCTACAAGAGAAGTAAAATCAAATATGTTTTCATAGAATTTGAAGGCTAATTCCAAAAATCCTGTTTACTTAATTGTAAGCAGGATTTTCTATATTCAAATTTTTATTAAACTTATTATTGAATTTTTCGTAATAATGTGTTATTCTCTATGTATAAACAGACTAAAACAAAAAAGGAGATATAAATATGAAAAAAATCATTGCAATCGTTCTCTGTATTGCTTTATTAGCAGCAGTAATGGCAGTTTCCGCAAGCGCTCTTGACGCCCACCAAACAAACACAAGCATTACATACCTTGCAGTTTTTGAGGATTTCTTTGATCTTGAAGGTATCTTCGCTTTCTTTGAAAAGATTTTCAATGTATTTGGTTTCACAAGCGACCTTTACGAGCCTGTAGTAATTGAATAATAGTCAAACTTCGCCCCATACCGAAAACGGTATGGGGCTTTTTTTATTTTGGTGCAACGACAACCGGCTGTATTTGTTTTCCTTGCAATGCGCACTCAAGGGCATCACTAATAAGAGAAAAATCTGCTACCATTGAGGTTGGCTTACTTTGAAAATTATCTTGACCAAATGGTACTATGAAAATATTTTTATAATTCATAAGATTTCCGATGTTTTTTCCTGCATTGCTTAGGGCATCATTTGTTGAAGGTGCAATTAAAAGCGGTCTGCCGTTTCTCAGATGGGCTTTTGCCGCAAGAGTTACACAGGTATCCGTTATTCCTCCTGCAAGCTTTGCAAGAGTATTGCCTGTGCAAGGAGCTATTATAAGAGCATCAAGAAGCTTTTTAGGACCTATGGGCTCTGCCTGCGGAATGCTGTGAATAATTGTTTTACCCGTTATTTCCCTGAACTGTTCTCGCCAATAAGCGGCGTCACCGAAGCGAGTATCAAGATTATAGGAATTTTCTGACATAATAGGGACAATCTCATAACCAAGCCTCTTCAAATTCTTAATTTCCTCAAAAACCGTTTTAAATGTACAAAAAGAACCGCAAAGGGCAAATCCGATTGTTATCAAGAGGTGTACCTCCTTATCATAGGAAGAATTGAGCGACCGATTATTTCTCCCGCAGTTTTAGGCGCAACCTTACCGGGCAACGAGCTTGCTTTTACAACCTTAAATGCTCTTTCTTTTGCTGCCTGAAAATCTATGCCGAAGGGTGCAGAAGCCACTTCAACCAACACACATTCAGAATTGAGCTTATAAAGCTGTGCTCCACTTAACACCTTTACCGGCACAGTATTTATCATCACATCAAAATCATTGTATTCTGTTGTCAATGAATCAAAGCTTTTATATTCCATAGAAGAAGCGTAGATTTCCGCAAAAGCACTTTGCTTCCTTGCAAAAACCGTAACCTCAGCGCCTAAGGAAGCAAGAGTTTCAGCCAATATTTTGCCAACTCTACCATATCCTAAAATTGCACATTTCATTCCGTGAATTGTAATAGGTAATTCTTCTATAAGCACCTGCACAACCCCCTCTGCCGTTGGAACAGCGTTATAAATCGCCAATTCATTAAGAAGAAAGTAGTCGCAATACGGGCAATTTCTTGCATCAAGCTCCTCGCAAAAGCTTTTTGGCAACTGACCACCGAAAACTATTTTTTTTGACGACAATAAAGGCACAATATCTGAAATCGTAACATTGGCATCAAACAAGGGAGCATTAAGAGTAATTCTGTCCTTGGTGAATGGCAAAGGTAAAATTACTATATCTGAAGCATTTACTGCTTCTTCCAGGCTATTGTAGCACTCTGTATGATTAAAGGCATAATAGCAAACCTTGAAGCCTTGATTTTCAAGATATTCACCAAGGTACAAGGAGCGGTTATCTCCGCCTAATATTAAAAAAGTATTATCTTTCATTAATAATCAATCCTCTCGGTATATCATATTCTAAAAGCGGAGGAATGTGAAAAGAACGAATCAAATCTGATGATTTGACTCGTTCTTTTTACTAAAATCCTATGGTAATTATTTCAAAAGGCTTGTATTCAATTGTATCAGTTTCTCCCTCAACATCCTCAAGCATATTGAGAAGCTTCACCTTTTGCGTAAGCTTGATTTTCCCTCGTTTACCATCCTGCTCGCAAAGTCTTATAACGGTTAAGCTTCCGTCCTCGCTCTTTTTTACTGCCTGCAAATACAGAGTCTCAAACGTAGGCAAGCTCCATTGACAGTCTGCTTTTACAAGGGGTGAATTATACTGCAAAGCAAGCTTATTTATTCCTGCATTAACCGCATCATTTTCGTGGGGAACAATCATATAGCAGAAGCTGTGTTCACCTATATCCGATGTTACATCAGGACGCTCTGTTGCACGAAGAAGAGAAAGGCTCATTGAATTATCGAGAAATCCCACGCCATATTTTCCGTCATTGATAAGAGCGATACCACCGCCTGATTCAGACATATCACACCATTTATGGTGACAGGTTTCAAAACGAGCCTGCTGCCATGTTGTGTTGCGGTGAGTTTCTCTCTCAATAAAGCCCGCAGAAGTATCGCAAAGCGCTTTTCTTGTGAGAACATTGCACTGAAATTCTGCTTTTGCAAGCTTATGCTTTTCATTCCATTCAACATTGTTTTCCACTTCAATTCCGCGTCCTCTTCTGAAAAATCTTATTCTCATTTCCCAAGTAGATTTTTCTGTAGCAAGAACAACTGCAAATGTTGCGCATTCCCCATCGCTTTCAACAAGCGCAATCGGTGATACAACCTTAATATCAACCTCTTTTTCACGATAATTAGGAAGAATATCCCAAGCGTCATAGTTACCGGGGCAGTCAACATAAATTTTCAGCTTATTAAATTCACCGTTAACCCATTCTCTTGAAAGCTCTTTATCGTAAAGAGAAGAGAATGAACCATCATCATTAAACTCAACTGTGTAAAATGGTGTTTCTGTTTTGTTGTTTTTAACTTCAAACCATTCCTCCGAAAAGGGGGATTTTCTCAAATTAGCTGAAGAAAGAGCAGGAATATCGGGTATTAACCAATTACCCTTTTTACCATATCGGGTTGCCGTTCCGTTTTTGTTTTCAACAAATGTAAGAGCATCTCTCTTGAAATTAAGTGTATTAAAATACTTACTGCCTCTACCAATAATTTCATCGAGAGCCTCTTCAATTTCCTCATAATCCGACATAGCGTCAAGATATACGGGATGAATATGAGAGCCGGGAAGAATATCGTGGAATTGATTTATGAGGAATTTTTTGTAAAGCTCTGTTATTTCTTCTTTCTTTTCCTCTCCGCGCATTACAGTAAGCATTTCTGCTGTTCTGAATTTTTCTTCAAGACGTCTGTTAGCCCTTTTAATATAGCTTTTTGTTGTAAATGTACCACGGTGCATTTCAAGGTACAATTCCCCATCCCATACTTGAAGATTTTTATTATCCTTAAGGTTCTTTTCAAGGAATTCCGCTCCGCTTGTGTGAGTGCATTTTGGCATAACAAAAAGCTTTTCGAAACGATTCATCATTTCAATCATCTCTTCGGTGCAGCCCGAACCACCATCACCATAGCCGAACATATTAAGGGTCTGACCGCCTTGGTCCTTATCAATATATGCTTCCCAGTTTGCTTGAATCTGACTTGGCATATTCCATGTTATAAAATGGGTTGGCGGAACGCAGGCATAAACGTCACTGCCGTCAATACCGCGCCAGATGAAATTATTGTGAGGGAATCTGTTAGTATCATTCCAGGTTGACATTTTGTTAGAAACAAAATAATCAACGCCACTCTTTTTAAGAATCTGCGGAAGAATCCAGCTATTGCCGAAAACATCAGGAAGCCAAGCGTTATTAACTCGCTTTCCGAACATTCTCTCATAGGTTTTCTGACCGTAAAGGCATTGTCTTATAAGGCTTTCCGCATTGGGAACATTGCAATCAGGCTCAACATACATTGCACCCACAGGCTCAAACTGTCCGTTTTTAACCTTCTCCTTTAATTCCTCAAAAACGTCAGGATAATATTTTTCAAGAGTTTCGTAGGTATAGGGTTGAGTGTGTGCATATTTAAAATGAGGGTATCTGTCCATAAGACGAAGCTGAATAAGAACAGTACGCAGGTTTTTCTGTACTGCGTGAATTCTTCGCCAATAATATGCAATATCCAGGTGGGAATGTGCCACAAGTGCAACATCACCTGTGCCTTTATATGTATCGTTACTGAAAACTACATCTTCAAGATACTGCTTTGCTTCTTTGACACCTGTTAATTGTTCATCATCAAAATCAATGCAATTCATAGCGTTATTAAGCTCACGATTTAAAAATGCTCTGTAATCTTCATTAAAAAGGTCGCTTTTCGCAATATCTAAAAGAAGTTCAAAATCATAAACAAGACTTTGCACATCCTCGTTAATGGTGCAGATATATGCACCCTCAAAAATCTGACGGCAACCACGAACAGAAAGACTTTCGGGATTTCTTTCGTCATCGGGCTTACTACGGTTGTAACCCATCATTTCAAAATGAAGAGTATTGTTCACATCAACATAAGGCGAAAGCAACATTCTTTCTCTGTTTGGGTCAACACCGCCTATGTATTTACCGTTTACTTTAACGCATATTTCTGCCGCAGTTTTAAGAGAAAACCACAGCTCCTTATCTTTTAAATTATCAGGAATATTAACATCCGCTTTTATAAATGCAGTTCCATCAGGAGTGAAATACATATCACCTTTTTTCAGTGGGCGATAATCTTCAGAATAATATTCAAACTCCATTTCCTTAACCTGACGGGCGTCACGGATTTCTAAATTTTCTACTTCCCATTTTTCATTATAAATATAACGTTTAAGCCAACCAAAGCGCAAATCAGTCCACTCTTCAGGGCGCATTGAACGTCTTTCAACCTTTATATGTGCCATATTCTACCTCATATATCTTGAAAGTAAGGTTTTTTGCGTATTGCAACAACCTTAACATTCTTTTTTAAATCTCTATTAATTTCCTGTTCAATCCACTCTGTACAGCGGTGCAGAATAAGGCATTTGGAGCATTCACCTCTGAAACGAAGGGTCAATTCCCCATTCTGAAAGGAAACGAATTCCACCCAACCGCCGTCACCCTGAAGCTTTGGCGCAAGAACTTCATTTATATATTTTTCCATAAAAACGCCTCTTTCGGCTTATTATTTTACAAATAAAATCGTACCATATATAAAAACTCTTTGTCAACAACATATTGACTTTTGACTAAATATGATATATCATCTAAATACCCCCTACGGGTATATCGAGAGGTATTTATTATGAACGAAAAAAACTGTTGCAACCATAAAACAAAGCAACGCTCCGAAGCTGAATACAAAGCTCTTATTAATCGCCTTAACAGAATTGAAGGGCAGATAAGAGGCATAAAAAAAATGGTGGAAACTGACACCTATTGTACAGATATTTTAATCCAGGTCAGCGCTGTTAATGCTGCTCTTAATGCTTTCAACAAGGAGCTTCTTTCAACTCACATTAGAACTTGCGTTGCTGAAGATATAAAAAACGGAAAAGATAGTACAGTTGATGAGCTTGTGCTCACTTTGCAAAAACTGATGAAATAAAGCGAGGTATTATGAAAACTTCAAAATTCAATGTTACCGGTATGACCTGCGCCGCTTGTCAGGCAAATGTTACAAAAGCGGCAATGAAGCTTGAGGGCACGGAAAATGCAGATGTTAATCTTCTTTCAAATTCAATGACCGTAACCTTTGACGAAACTAAATTAAATGAGCAAGATATCATAAATGCGGTAAACAATATCGGCTACGGAGCCAGTATTTTCGGCGAAAATAAAAAAAGTCACCTGAAAACAGAATGGCAGGAAAGAAAGAAAACTGAAGAAGAAAATATTTCTTCAATGAAAAAACGGCTTATTTCTTCGATAGTTTTCCTCGTTATTGTTATGTATATTGCTATGGGGCATATGGCAGGTCTTCCTCTCCCCCATTTTCTGCACGGTACAGAAAGCGCTCTTTTAAATGCAATTATTCAGATGCTTCTCGTAATCCCTGTAATGATAATAAATAAAAAATTCTTCATTTCGGGCTTTAAGGGGCTTGTTAAAAGAGCTGCCAATATGGACTCACTTGTAGCTCTCGGCTCTTCCGCATCATTTCTTTATGGTGTTTTCGCGGTAGTTATGATGGCTTATGCCGCACCGAGAGGAAATCTTGAGGTTTTAGAGCATTATTCCCACGAGCTTTATTTCGAATCCAGTGCTATGATTTTAACACTTGTTACTGTGGGCAAATTCCTTGAAACCCGTTCCAAAGGCAAAACAAGCGATGCTCTTGGAAAATTAGTTCAACTTTCCCCAAAAACTGCAAATGTAATAAAAAACGGAAATGAAATCACCATAGATGCGGAAGAGGTAAAAGAGGGCGACACCCTCATAATCCGCCCGGGTGAAAGAATTGCAGTTGACGGAGTTGTTTTAAGCGGTAATGGTTTTGTTGACCAATCTGCAGTTACAGGTGAAAGCTTACCCGTTGAGAAAAGAGCCGGTGATGAGGTTATTTCCGCAACTCTTAATAAAAATGGTACATTCACTATGACTGCTTCAAGAGTTGGTGAAAACACAACTCTTGCCCAAATCATACGCCTTGTTGATGAAGCGGGTTCTTCAAAAGCACCTATCGCCCGACTTGCAGATAAAGTAAGCGGTGTGTTTGTTCCTGCGGTTATGATAATTTCCGCATTAACCTTTGTTATATGGCTTTTGGTGGATAAAGATTTTGAAACCGCTCTCACCTTCGCGGTAACAGTTCTTGTTATTTCCTGCCCTTGCGCTTTAGGACTTGCAACCCCTGTTGCCATTATGGCAGGTACCGGCAAAGCCGCTGAAAACGGAATTTTAATTAAATCTGCCGAAGCACTTGAAGCCCTCGGTAATGTTGATAAAATCGTCCTTGATAAAACCGGCACTGTAACAAGCGGTGAAATGAGCGTAAGTGATATTTTTGTTTATGATAAATCGCTTTCAGAAAATGACTTTCTTGCAATCTGCACCGCCCTCGAAAAAGGCAGCGAACACCCCCTTGCAAATGCTGTCAGAAAAAGAGGCGAACATCTGACCTTGCCGGATGTGCAAGATTTCCAAGCCTATGAGGGCAAGGGTATAAGCGGTAAAATAAACGGTGAAAGCTATATTTCGGGAAATATAAGATTTTTAAAAGAAAACAATGTGGATTATTCAAGAATCCAAAACGAAATCAATGAATTTTCCCAACAAGGCAAAACACCTTTAATTTTCTGCAAAGGTAATAATATATTGGGTGTTGTTGCTATTTCTGATACTATAAGAGAAGATAGCAAAAAAGCAATTGAAGCCTTTAAAAAACTAGGTAAAAAAACCGTTATGCTGACTGGTGACAATAAATCTGCCGCAGAATATATAGGGAAAGAAGCAGGCATTGACGAAATTTATGCAGAGCTTCTTCCTGCTGACAAAGAAAAAATAATCCGCACACTTCAGGAAAAGGGTGAAAAAATCGCCTTTATCGGTGACGGAATAAACGATGCACCTGCTCTCACAAGAGCGGATGTTGGCATTGCTATCGGTGCGGGAACAGATATTGCCATTGATGCGGCAGATATTGTTCTTATAAAAAGCTCACTTTCAGACGGTGCAAAAGCAGTTGAACTGAGCAAATCCGTTATGCGAAACATTAAAATGAATCTGTTTTGGGCATTTTTCTACAATGTATTGGGAATCCCCCTTGCAGCAGGTGTTCTCTACCCTGCCTTTGCTCTCAGATTAACGCCCATGATCGGCTCGGCAGCAATGAGTATGAGTTCTCTTTGCGTTGTAACAAATGCTTTAAGATTAAGATTTTTCAAATCAAAATATATTAAAGAAGAAAATAAAAAATCTGTTCCGGACACTTTACCCGAAACAGAAGAGAAAGGAAATAATATTATGGAAAAGATAATTAAAGTTGAAGGTATGATGTGCCCTCGTTGCGAAGCTCACGTTATCAAAGCGCTCACTGCTATCGACGGAGTTGAAAGTGCTGTTGCAAGCCACACAGAAAACACCGCAACAGTTACACTTTCAAAGGATGTTGCAGATGATGTGCTTGTTAAGGCGATTGTTGAAGAAGGTTATGAGGCGAGCGTCTGAAAATGCGGAATGCGGAGTGCGGAATTAGCCACCAGTCGCCAGTCCCCAGCCACCAGAAGCTTCGCAATGAGTAAAGAAAAACGAATAAAGTTGATATATAGTGAACCTCTCTTCAAAGAGAGGGGGACCATCGCTTGCGATGGTGGGTTGCACCGTCATCTTCTCCCTTTGTTGATGAAACAAGTAAAAACAACATTCCCCTATTCATTTTCAAAAAATGAACAGGGGAATAATTTTTTTAGTTGATAACCTTTTCGTCAACTTCCTTCTGAGCCATTTCAACGAATGCTTCAACACTCATTGTGCCCATATCGCCGGCCTTTCTGCCACGAACTGCAACCTCACCGTTTTCAATTTCCTTATCACCGAGAACAAGCATATAAGGAATTTTCTGAAGCTGTGCTTCACGAATCTTATAGCCTGTTTTTTCAGCTCTGTCGTCAACAGTTACGCGGAAGCCTTTTGCTTCAAGTTTCTTGCAAAGGTCGAAGCAAGCATCATGATGTCTTTCGGAAATGGGAAGAATTCTCAACTGCTCGGGAGCAAGCCACATGGGGAATGCACCTGCATATTTTTCAATAAGAAGAGCAAGAGTTCTCTCATAGCAACCGATTGAAGTTCTGTGAATGATATAGGGATTTTTCTTTGTACCGTCGCGGTCAACATATTCCATACCGAATTTTTCAGCAAGCATCTGGTCAATCTGAATTGTAATAAGAGTATCTTCCTTGCCGTAAACGTTCTTAATCTGAATATCAAGCTTAGGACCATAGAAAGCAGCCTCACCGATACCAACCTTATAGTTAAGACCGATATCGTCAAGAATTTCTTTCATAACGCCCTGAGCTTCATCCCACTGCTCCTGAGTACCGATATATTTTTCTCTGTCATCAGGATCCCACTGTGAGAAACGGTAAGAAACATCTTCATAAAGGCCAAGAGTTTTAAGCATAAATATGCAAAGATCAAGGCAACGCTTGAACTCGTCGGCAAGCTGTTCGGGAAGACACATTAAGTGACCCTCAGAAATTGTGAACTGGCGAACACGGATAAGACCGTGCATTTCGCCTGATGACTCATTTCTGAAAAGAGTTGATGTTTCAGCAAGTCGCATAGGAAGGTCACGATATGAACGGGCTCTGTTAAGGTATGCCTGATACTGGAAGGGACATGTCATAGGACGAAGTGCAAACACTTCATCATCCTTTTCTTCGTCGCCTAAAACGAACATACCATCCTTATAGTGATCCCAGTGACCTGAAATTTTATAAAGGTCGCTCTTTGCCATAAGAGGAGTTTTTGTACGAACCCAACCTCTTCTTGCTTCTTCATCTTCAACAAATCTCTGAAGAGTCTGAACAATGAATGTACCCTTGGGAAGAAGAATGGGTAGGCCCTGACCTATAGTATCAACTGTTGTGAAGATTTCAAGCTCGCGACCTAATTTATTGTGGTCGCGCTTCTTTGCTTCTTCAACTCTCTGAAGGTGCTCTTCAAGCTCTGCATTCTTGGGGAAAGCTGTACCATAAACACGCTGAAGCATTTTATTGTTCTGATCGCCTCTCCAGTATGCACCTGTGCAAGCAGTAAGCTTAAATGCTTTAACTCTGCCTGTTGAAGGAATGTGAGGACCTGCGCAAACATCAACAAATTCACCCTGCTTGTAGAAGCTGATAGGTTCATTTTTACCTGCGTGTTCTTCAATAAGCTCAACCTTGTAGATTTCGCCCTTTGATTTCATTTCTTCAATAGCAGCCTGAGGCTCCATTTCGAATTTCTCAAGAGGCAAATCCTCTTTTACAATTTTCTTCATTTCTGCCTCAATCTTTGTAAGGATTTCGGGAGTAAAAGAAATTTCGCTGTCAATATCATAATAGAAGCCGTTATCAATAGCAGGACCGATAGCAAGCTTTGCTTCCGGGTAGAGGCGTCTAACTGCCTGAGCAAGAATATGAGAAGCAGTATGCCAGAAAGCATGCTTGCCCTCTTCACTATCAAATGTTAAAAGCTCAAGCTCGCAATCCTCGTTGATAGGTGTGCGGATATCTGCACTCTGTCCGTTAATAAGACAAGCACAAAGATTTCTGTAAAGACCCATACTGATTTCTTTGCAAACATCAGCGGGTGTGATGCCGTTAGGGAATTCTTTAACGTCATCACGAAGTTTGATTTTTACCATATTAACCAACCTTTCTATATTAAGAAATATTATTTCACAATAAAAAAACAAGCTCCATCCTAAATGCCTGATACGGCATTTGGGATGAAGCAAAAATTCTCCACGGTTCCACCCAAATTACACAAACTCGGTAAAAGCATTACCTTATTAGTGTCACTCGAGAAGTCTTAACGGGACTCAGGCGGCGATGCTTATCTTTCGCTTCGCACCGCACTCGGAAGTGGTTTTCGGGAGGATTTCTTTTGCGCCTTTCACCAACCGGCGCACTCTCTGAAAAGAAAATTCTTCCTTACTCTCTTCGTCACAGATTTAAAATGTTTAACGCTTACGCGTTTTATTGTACGCGTCTTGCGACGCTAGAACCCTCCACCACACCTTCGCTTTGCTTCGGTGCGGTCCCCCTCCCTTCGCCAGGGAGGCAAATGAGAAGTTCCACTCAAATAATAAACCTTTTAAGGGAAAAAGTCAACAACTTATTCTTCTGTTGTTTCTGCGGGCTTGCGGGGCTCAATTTTGCCGTATCTTGAAGAAGAAACTGCATCCACCTTCTGTTCTCTGGGCTCTGCTGATACCTGAGGAACATAAGGAGCCTTTCTTTCTCTGCCACCGCGACGGTCATTTCTGTAGTTACCGCGTTTTTCTCCACCTTCGGGAGTAACAACAACTCTTCTTCTGTCACCCTCGCCAACGGAATGAGATGTAACGCCCTCAATTTCCTGAATAGCGGTGTGAATAATTCTTCTTTCATAAGGATTCATAGGCTCAAGAGATGAGCTTCTGCCATATTTGAGAACACGCTGAGCCTGTCTTTTTGCAAGAGCACGGAGAGTTTCTTCTCTGCGGGCTCTGTAATCGCCAACATTGAGAGCTACTCTCTTATTGTTATCGTTAGCGCGGTTAACAAAAAGTCTTGTAAGATACTGCAAAGCATCAAGAGTTTCACCACGTCTGCCTATGATGTTACCATAATCTTCGCCACAGGTGATTTCAAAATAAACGTCTTCTGCTGCTTCTCTTGCGGTAACGCCAACTTCTGTAAAGCCCATACCAACGAGAATAGATTTAAGGTATTCTGTTGCATCGTTTTCTACGGGCTCAATTGCAGAAAAATCAACTGCAGGAGCAGTTTCCTTTTTAACGGTTTCTTTTTTGGGAACTTCTTTCTTTGCTTCCTTTTTGGGTTGAGGCTTTTTCTCAACATTTTTCTTTACCGGTGCTTCTTTTTTCTGAGGAGCAACCTTTTTCTCTGACTTGGGAGCTTCTTTTTTCTCCTCTACGCCATCGTCATAATATGCTCTTACTTTGGCATCTGAACCGCCAAAGAGACCTAAAACCTTCTTTTTGGGGAAAGTAAGAATTTCAACTTTAACATCTGCATCAATGGGAGCGTGGAGATTTTCCACAGCCATTTTTCTGGCATCGTCAACGGTGGTTGCAACACCGATTGCTTCTTTAATCATATTTTCACCTTATTTCTTTTCGATATCAACACGCATTTTGGTGTTGTTTTCCTTTGAACGTCTCACAACTGTTTCATCAACCATCTGCTGAGCAAGAACCTTTCTCGGACTATAAACATTTGTGAGTATAACCTGCTGTATAAATGACAAAATATTTGAAATTATCCAATAGAAGCCAACACCTGCAGGGAACATAAATGTAAACCAAAGTGACATAAGAGGTGACATAAAAGTCATACAGCCCATAGAGGGATTTTTTGCCATTTCAGGATTCTGCTTTCTCTGGCGGGCATACATATAAAGTGATGATGCCATAGCAGTAACAAAAGCGAGAATGGGAATAATCCAGATAACACCCGGCTCTTTGAAATTGGGTGTAAGAGAAAGGTCAAGACCGAAAACTGTGAATCTTTCTTTGAAGGCAAGAAGCTCTGAAACCTGCTCGGAGTCAATAACTCCTGAGAGTTTATCTGCAAATTCTTCGACCTTACCGAGAATCTGAAGCTCAACCATTCTTGAATTATTAGCATTTTTACCGCTTGTTTCAACCACAATATTCATTGCAGTTTTGATTTTTTCGATTGTATCGTCACCAAAGCGTAGAACGCTTGAAAGAGGTGTGTAAATAACACCATAAAGACCAATCATAACAATCATCTGAATCATAAGAGGCATACAGCCCATATTAGCTGCACCGAAACCTTCTCTCTGATAAAGAGCCTGGGTTTCCTCCTGAATCTTCTGTTGATTGCCTGCATATTTTTGTTTGATTTTGTTTACCTTTGTATTAAGTCTTGTTTGCTTTGCGGAATTCTTCTGCTGACTGATAGATGTGGGCAAAAGAGCGCATCTGATAAGAACAGTAAGCAAAACAATAGCTAAGATATAGCTGTCAGTAAGGTTATAGAAAACACTGAGCAACCAACCAAAAGGTATTGCAAATACGTCTCTGATAAATTCCATTAGAATATTATTCCTTTCTGTCGTCTGCCAAAAGGGGATTTATTTTTTCTCCTTTTTGGGCGGTACGGGGTCAACCCCACCGGGAAAGAAAATGTTGCACCTCATAAGCCGTCTTACTGCAAGAATTAAACCTTTAAACAATCCGTGGATTTCAATAGCTTCAAGAGCATATTGTGAGCAGGTTGGGTAATAACGGCATTTAGGCGGGAAAAGAGGTGAAATACGGCGTTGATAAAAGCGGATTGCTTTTGTGAGAAAATCTTTCACTATTCTGCACTCTCCGATTTCAGCATACCCTCGTTTTCAAAAATTCTCTTCATAACCTCTTCAATACGGGTGCTTTTTAAATATTTCGTCTTTGAACGGGCAACCATAACTATATCATAGCAAGGATTTAGTTGAGGGCAAACCTGACGAAAAGCTTCTTTGATAACTCTTCTGGAACGATTTCTCTCAACTGCATTACCGATTTTTTTACTGGTAGTTATACCAATACGGCAAATTCCCGCGCGGTTCTTCGAATAATAAACAACCAACGCAGGATCAGTTACAGCCTTACCTCTATTGTATAGCCGACGAAAGTCGGAATTTGATTTAAGTGTGACGAAATCTGACACATTGTTCTCCCGAATTATCTGGCAGGATTAGTATGTGAGCTGTTTTCTGCCTTTTTTACGACGACGAGCAAGCACCTTGCGGCCGTTTCTGTCTGCCATTCTTTTGCGGAAACCATGTTCCATCTTTCTGTGTCTTTTCTTGGGCTGATAAGTTCTTTTCATTTTTATTTCTCCTATCTGTATATTCAGGCAATTTTACGAAGTATGAGAAGTATTAAAAATAAGCCTGTTGTTTAAGTATTATCACCACCGGAAACCATACATTCCGACAGTAGCACATAGCATTATATAAAAAATCATGAAAAAAGTCAATAGCAAAAAGACATTTATAAAATTCTTGATATTTTTGAAAACTGTTATCCTCATAAACTCCAAGAATTTGGTCATTTCCAACATATATAGCATAGTTTTTTCGTTAATTCAACTCATTGTTGCAATCGTTTTATTGTAGTATATTATAATTATGAAATATTTTAGAGGAGGAGCACTTATATGAAAAAACTGTTTAAACTTGTTGCAATCACCCTTTCCCTTCTTATTATAACAGCACCTTTAGGTGTTGCGGCAGGAAATGTTGTTGCATCGCAAAAACGCTATGAAATAACAAGTCCTTATGAGCTTATTGATTGGGATGCCTGGAAGGCTTATAAAGCCCAGCTCCACTGTCACACAACCGCAAGCGACGGCTATCTTGAGGTTGATGAATCAGTTCAGGCTCATTATGACAAGGGCTATGACATTCTTGCCATTACCGACCACGGAACCCTTAACAGAGGCTGGAATAATGCTCCTGAACTTATACCCGTTCTCCGTCTGGTAAAATACGAAAGAACACAGATGGCTCCTGTTGTTCCTCTTGCAGATGATGTATATAACTCCTATCTTAACGGAACTGCTGCCACCACAAACGGCACAATCCGCGAAAATGGTATGATTGATGTTCCGCTTGGAATAGAGCTTAATTTTGCAACCCCCATTGCTGACTGTCATCTTACCGGTTATTATGCAGAATATGGTCAGGGACTTATGGGTGTTTTCGGTGACTATGAAACCCCTGCGGCAGGAGTAAATGAAGCCGGCGGTATTACTATGCTTTCTCACATAGGCGAATATGTTTATCCCGATAAGGATTCCGAGGACCACGTTGGCAAGCCCATTGATGAATATTACGTAAATAAATTTGCCCGCCTTTTCCTTGACAATCCCGGTTCAGCCGTTGGTATGGGTATTAACAGTGCAACGGATGCACACACTCGTTGCGACCGAATTCTCTATGACCAGATCCTCAAGAAAACTATTCCGAATGATGTTGTTCCGTGGGGCTTTACATTCTCCGATTCTCACGATGCTGAATCCATAAACTTCGCTTATACAATGCACTATATGCCTGAGCTTTCCAACGATGAGCTCAGAACAAGTATGGAAAACGGAACATTCTTCAGCGTTTCTCATTATTCAAATGGTTTTGAGCTTAATGGTATGAGAGAAATGCCTGAATATATTGAAGAAGAGGTTAACCACGAATCAAACGATACTCCTATGGTAACAAAGGTTGATATTGACGAAGCCGAAGATACCATTACCATCTGGGGCGAAAACTTTGATACAATAACATGGATTGCAGACGGAAATGTTATTGAAAGAACCTATGATTGCAACGAAAATGAAAGCATAACAATTGACCTGAATGATTTTGATATAAACTACTTCGTTCGCTTCTATATTACAGGTGAAGATGGCATCTGCTATTCACAGCCATTTGTTATCCGCGAAGAAAACACTCAGTATGATGCAGTTGATGTCCCCGTAACAAAGGATATCTCAACCTTCCTTCGTGATTTAATAACCTGGCTTGATAAAATAGCTTTCCAGAACCCCGGTATAAGAATTTTCAAAATTGTCCTTATGGGATATGACCCCGAAGCAGAAGCAGAAACTGAAACAGCACCTATCGAATAACACTCATTACATCTATTTATCCGTTGCGATTTGTTTCGCAACGGATATTTTTATATCTTTCTCGGTTGATATTTGAAAAGTAATATGGTATTATATTAAAGATATTTTAGGAGATGATTTTTAATGAGCGAATGTACACATGACTGCAGTACCTGTGGTCAGAACTGTTCTTCAAGAACAGAACCCCAGAGTCTGCTTGAAAAACCCCACGAGCTTTCAAACATCAAAAAGGTTATTGGTGTTGTAAGCGGTAAGGGTGGCGTTGGTAAATCTCTTGTTACAACATTGCTTGCAGTAACAATGCAGAGAAGAGGTTTCAAAACCGCAATTCTTGATGCAGATATTACAGGTCCGTCTATCCCCAAAGCTTTCGGAATCAAAGAGAAAGCACAAGGAACAGAAAGCGGTATAATACCCTGTAAATCAAAAACAGGCATTGAGATTATGTCTGTTAACCTTCTTTTGGAGAATGATACTGACCCTGTTGTTTGGCGTGGTCCCGTTATTGCAGGTGCAGTAAAACAATTCTGGACAGATGTTATCTGGGATGATGTTGACTTTATGTTTGTTGATATGCCTCCCGGAACAGGTGATGTTCCTCTTACTGTTTTCCAGAGTCTTCCCGTTGACGGTATTGTTATTGTCGCTTCACCTCAGGAGCTTGTTGGAATGATTGTTGAAAAAGCTGCTAAAATGGCAGGGCTTATGAATATTCCTGTTCTTGCTTTTGCAGAGAATATGGCATATTTTGAATGTCCTGACTGTGGCAAAAAGCATAAGGTATTCGGTGAAAGCCATATAGAAGAAATTGCAAAGCAATACAATGTTGACACAGTTGCTCAGATTCCCATTAACAACAAGCTTGCCGCCGCAGTTGATGCAGGTGCAGTTGAGCTTTTTGATGGCGATTGGCTCGACAACATTGCTGATAAATTATTAGAAACACTTTAATTATAAAAAGACTTGTCAGCAAGACAAGTCTTTTTTGAAAGGTTTTTTCTATTATGAACATTCTTATAGCTTGTGATTCTTTTAAAGGCTCTCTTTCTTCTGCAGAGGTCTGCCAATGTATATCTCAAACACTGAACAGTGCACATATCAATACAGTAAGTTGCCCCCTTGCCGATGGCGGTGAAGGTACCGTTGATGCTTTTTGCAACGCTTTAAAATGCGAAACTGTAACAGCAACTGTATATGACCCTCTTATGAGAAAAATATCTGCACAGTACATAATTACAGAAAGAACTGCAATTATTGAAATGGCTGCAGCTTCGGGTATAACTCTTCTCAGAAAAAATGAACTCAACCCGGAAATCACATCCACCTACGGCACCGGCGAGCTGATTTGCCACGCTATTGAAAAAGGTTGCACCAAAATTATAATCGGCATTGGCGGAAGTGCAACAAATGACGGTGGGAAAGGTTGCCTTGAAGCCTTAGGAGCAGTGTTCACAGATAAAAACGGCATATCACTTAACCATGGCGGAGCGTCACTGAAAGAACTTGAAAATATAGACCTTACAAGCTTTAAAAAAGTTTCGGATTTTGCAGAGCTTATAATAGCATGCGACGTAACCTCTCCACTTTTCGGTGAAAATGGAGCAACAAAAGTTTTCGCAAGACAAAAAGGGGCTGACGACAGTCAGATTAAAAACCTTGAAAATGCTCTTATACATTTCGGAAAAAAATCCAATGAACTGTTAGAAAAAGATTGTTCAACTCTTCCGGGAACAGGTGCAGCAGGCGGTTTAGGGTTTGCTCTTGTAGCTTTCTGTGGCGGTAAGCTTACCTCGGGTTTTGATGCGGTAAGCACCGCTTTAAGCATAGAAGAAAAGATAAAAAACTGTGATTTTGTAATAACCGGTGAAGGCAAAACAGATGCTTCAACATTATTAGGAAAGCTCCCTGTAAGTGTTGCAAAGCTTTCAAAAAAGCACAACAAACCCTGCATTTTATTAAGCGGTGATATTGAAGAATCCGTTGATTTATCCGATTATTTTGATAGAACCTATAAATGCAGACTCCCCTCTGATTCCACTGAAGAAGCAATCAAAAATGCAAAAGAGAGGTTAATAACTGCAACCGAAAAATTATTGAAGGATTTAAAAGATTTTATATGAAAAAAATTGTACTTTTAGATTTAGATAACACTTTAATTGATTTTAACGAATGTGCAAAGCATTCAATAATTAACAGTTTTAAAAAGCATGGTTTTACATATACAGAAAAAACCTTTGAAACCTTTATTACAGAAAACGTAAAAATATGGAAAAGGCTTGAAAAAGGTGAAATAACCAAGCCGGAGCTTCGTGCGAACCGTTGGAACATTATTCTCGGAAAATTGGGAATTGACTATGACGGAACAATTATTGAAGAAGAGTTCGAAAACGGTGTGGCTCAGGGAGCTTATGCGGTTGAGGGTGCTTATGAATTATTAGACTATCTTTATCCAAAATACGAGCTTTACATAGTTTCAAATGGTTTCCGTTTTGTTCAGGAAAATCGGCTTAAAATCGGTGATTTCAGGAAATATTTTAAAGATATTTTCCTTTCGGAAGATATCGGAGTACAAAAACCTGCAAAAGAATTTTTTGACTATTGCTTCGAAAAGCTAAACCAACCCCAAAAAGAAAATGTTATCCTGATTGGCGACAGCCTTTCTGCAGATATAACAGGTGGGCTTAACTACGGAATTGAATGCATCTGGTTCAATAAAAACTGTGACGAGTTACCCGAAGATATCAAACCGACTTTCGTAGTTAACAAATTAAAGGATATTGAAAAAATATTATAAAACTGTTGATTTTCACAAAACAATAGATTATAATGTAAATGAACAAGGAGCTATCCGACAGACGGTTAGCCTCCACGTAATAATTTGATTATTGAAAACAATCGCCTTATTGGGAAGTTAGGCGGTTGTTTTCTTATTTAGTTCTGATAATAAGAACCGTAAAGAAAATGATGGCTAATACAACGATTGTTTCGTTCATAGCTATCACCTCTGCTGATTGCAAATTTCCCTTTCGGGATTTCTATGTAATCAGAGAGTTCAGTCTCTCTGTTAAAGAGACTAACCACCTATCCGTTCCAGAATAGCTCCAAGGGAGATAAGCTCCTCTAATATATTAACATCTGACATATAAAAAATCAATATTAATCCGTAACATCAGCATACTTTATATTTATTATCTTTTCAAAATCTTTGATAGCAATCTCAACCTGAATACCGATTTTACCACCGCTGAAAAGTATGTTTTCCATAGCCTCGGCAGTATTATGAACAACTGTAGGAAACTGTTTTTTCATTCCTATGGGCGAGCATCCACCGTGAACATAGCCTGTAAGTGGCAACAAATCCTTTGATTTTATCATTTCTATGCTTTTTTCACCAACGGCACCTGCTGCCTTTTTAAGATTAAGCTCTTTATTAACAGGCACAATAAAAACATAATGTTGTTTTGATTTACCCACAGTTACAAGAGTTTTGAAAACCTCATCAGGATTCTCTCCCAATACTCTTGCTACATCCTCCCCTGCTATTGCACCGCTTTCAGTATAGTCGTGCATCTTGTAGGGGATTTTCTTTTGTTCCAAAAGGCGCATTACATTTGTTTTTTCTTGTTTTGCCATATTATTCTCCGTAAATTAACAAATCCGTATTTTCTTCGCTATATTCAATTTGCTTTGACCAGTTTTTCAGATTTTCAATTCTGTCCTTTAATGTAAGCTCACCTTTTTCAAAATATGTTTTCATATCGCAAAGGTAAATAAATCTTACGCTTTCAACTGCAAAGCAAATTCTCTCTTTTATGCTTTTATCAAAAACAGCTTTTAAAAAATGACGATAAATTATGTATGCAAGAATTTTTGAATAAAGCATATCGCCTTTTGTTTTCTCTTGAAATTCTTTTTCAATTTCTAAAACATCATTATAACTCTCACTTAAAGAATTTATATATTCAGTCCAATTTTCGTCAATTGGTTCTGTTTTCTTATAAAGCTCAAGGCTGTTTTTATAATTTCGTATTTTAATTTTCCGGTCACAGAAAGACTCTGTTTTTGAAAGCACTTTCACAAGCTTATCTTCAAAACCGATATCTTTTCTAAAAAGAATTTCAAATAATTTCTCACGAAATGCAGAAAGGAAAATATAATAATCTGATTCTGCAACATCATCTTCAGCTTCTAAAACAATTTCTTCTCCGTCACTTTCTTCAACAAGTGAGAACGGCTCTTCATTTTCCAATAAAATTCTGCAGACCTCTTCGCAACAAAGACCAAGACCGCATTCCGTTACTCCTATAAACCACTCATAAAAACGAGGATGCTCGCGGCATATATCGCATAAAAAACTTTCACCGCATTTGATAATTATATCGCATAGATTGTCTTTATTAAGAAAGGGACATCGTTCATTTTCTGCAAGCTTGAAGCAATAACTACCATCTTCTGCTTCTGTTATTTGTGAACGAATATGCTCACCAAATGCGGTGAAAGTTTTTTTATATTTTCCAAACGCTTTTTCATCCACATCAATTTCCCAACCAATGCAACAGCTATCACTGCACTTACCTGCAATACATTTGAATTTATCATAAAAATCGGGCTTAATAGTAAACATTTTAACCTCTTACAACATCAACAACTATAATTCTTTCTTCTTTATATTTAAACTTTATCTGCAAGTCTTCAAAAGCAAGACCATAAACTCTTTCTTCATCATTCTGGTATGACGGTCTCGGGTCAAGAGAAAGCAATTCTGTTATATTTTTAATTTGGCTTTCAGTAAGCTTTTCCTTTAATCCGCCAGATATTTCCACTTGAAAATAATGGTTTTTATGCTCCTCTGCAAAGCCACCTTTTGCATTTTCTATACAATCAACATAGGGAAGATAGGGCTTAATGTCGTAGATGGGGGTATTATCTGCTAAATCGCCACCACTTACAATAAGAATTTTTCCGTTTCCCCCTTCTTCAACACTTTCAAGTTTAACACAAGAAAGACCTAAAGAATTAGGGCGAAAGGGTGAACGGGTTGCAAACACCCCTACTCTTTTATTACCACCTAAACGAGGGGGTCTTACTGTTGGCGACCATTGTTTTTCATTTTTAGAAAAGCCCCAGAGAAGCCAAAGATGTGAATATTGTTCGATATCTCTTATGCAGTTTTCATCACGGAAGCCTTCACAAAATTCAATTACTGATTTAACTGACGGGGCAAGTCCGCTTTGGCGAGGCACTCCGAATTTTTCTTTATAACCATTTTTTATATAAGCAACAGGTTCAATTAAAAGAGCATCCTTTTTTCCCAAAACAACACCGCCTTCTGTGATATATACTCTATAAATATATACCACAAAAGACAGTATTCGTCAATTTTATGTTATTTTAAAAGTAATAATTACAGCACCTGTGTTATCTTCGGAAACAACTGCTTTTTCAAAGCTCTTCGGAACAAAAATATTTTTAGTTTTCTGCCTTGTAATTACATAATTACCGTATGTATAGAATTTGCCCAATTCAAAAAACTCAATATATTCTTCCAAGGTTATTTTACTGTTGCTTATAATTTTCGAATGGGGTAAGCCCACATAACGTAAATGCCATGGCTCATAAGAAATACCTGTTTTACTTTTACCAAAAATCGGATACCTTATTATAAATCCGTAGTCTCCGCAATTCTCATTTACGAACTGTCCTGACGGAGATTTTATAAAGCTTTCACCTGCAAAATTCTTTACAAAAACATCAAGAGCAAGTCCTGTCTGATGCTCACTGCAACCAGGCTTCTGAGCAGTTTCACCCTCTTGTTTTTTTATTTCTTTTTGTTTTTCAAAATCTCTGTAAGCACTTGAAATGAAAAGTGTTTCTTCTGTTTTTTTCATAAGCGCACTGCTCAACTCATCAAAAGCATCTTTAGCACAAGCATTCATATCCTCTTTTCTCTCCTGATGAAAAACAATCTGAGGTGTATAGCTTTCCCTAATCATATAATTTTCGTTTACCAAAAGCAAGGATTCATTTGCACTTACATTATCATATCTTAAAAACTCTTCAAGAGAAACGGTTTTTGTGCTTGAAAGCGGTGCGGGTTCTACCTTCCCTATTTCACAAGTTGAAATTCGTGAAAGATAATCCATTGTTACAAACTTAATTTCATTTCTGAAAAACAATTCAAAGCCTATGATAACAAAAACCAAAATCCATAATAAAACAAGAATTTTTGTGCCGGTTTTACGTTTCTTTTTTATATTCTTATTCAAAAAAATCGCCCCTTTACTGTATTTAATCACAGTAAAAGAACGACTAAATTAAAGAAAAGTTAAGAATAAATTAAGAAGCATTCTAAAGTGACATCTATGGTGACATCCAAAGTGACATTTTGGCACTTTAGAAAATTCAAAGTGCAATTCATCCTATCATTTTGCACTTTGAAACAAAAACCGTCGATTTTTGATGCAGAAGGCTTTTTATACTGCAAAGGTGTGTATAGCTACTCCGAACAGGATAAAATGACTAGGGGATGTAAAAAAAGCGCAGACCGTATAAAACCGGATACATCAAGGGGTTCTGTAGGTTTATTAAGCTGAACAAGTCCAGTAAAAACGGACAATAGAAAAAAGAGACCTCCTATGGTAGAATTAAAGGAACTACCATAGGAGGAATTTTTGTGTCAAGAAAGTATCAAAACATTAAACAATATGAAAAAGAAATATTTGAATTAAAG
>JAZUOL010000091.1:0-3082 GCA_045604605.1 Acutalibacteraceae bacterium
TTACTACAATGATATCGGCAACATCACCACAATACGTAAAGCAACAAGAGCAACCGCAGGTTCAAATTCCACAACCTTTGGTAACACAAGCGCCTATCGTACCTATGAATACGATGATTTAGGTCAGTTGGTAAGAGAAAATAACACAACTGACGACAAAACGTATACCTACGAATACGATGATTTAGGTAATATAACTGAGAAAAAGGTATATGATTTTACTACAGGCTCCTTGGATCAAAAGACACCGGAATTAATTATAGACTACAACTATGATGAATTAATAGGTAGCAATGAGCTTAAAAGCTGGGAAAAAGCACTTGTTTCTGTAAACTTTAATGGAAGCGAAGTAATAACCTCTGATGAAAAGATTTCCTATGACAGAATAGGTAATCCCACCAAATATTTTGGTGCTGACCTTACTTGGTTCGGTAGGCAGTTAACAAGCTATTCCAAAGGCGATACAGATGTTAGTTACAAATACAATGCAGACGGTCTGAGAACCGAAAAAATCGTTAATGGTGTAAAGCGCGAATATGTTTATATCGGCGACCAATTGCACTATGAAAAGCGCGGTAGCAAAAACATCTTCTATTTCTATGATTGCAACGGCTTGCTTACAGGATTAGAGTATGACGGCACAACCTACTACCCTGCTACGACCCTTAACGGTGACGTTGTTGCAATTTACGACCACAACGGCGATTGCCTTGTTGAATATGAATACGATGCCTGGGGTAATTGCGAAATAACAAAAGACATAACCGACTTCAATCTTGCAAAGGTTAACCCCATTCGTTACAGAGGTTATTATTACGATAGGGAGACAGGACTCTACTATCTCCAGTCAAGGTATTATGACCCTAATACTGGTAGGTTTATTAATGCGGATGGGTATTTTTCTACAGGTGCAGGTACTTTATCTAAAAATATGTTTACTTATTGTTTTAATAATCCGATTATGTTTGTTGATCCTGATGGTGCGTGGACAGTTAGTGTAATGTTTAATATAAATGTAACAGTAGGTTTAGGTGTTTCAAAATCTGTAGGGTTTGCATTTGATAACAAAGGTAATTTCGATTGGCAATACTCGTATATCGTGCCTGGTATTGATAATACAATGTCGGCAGGAGTTTTAGATGCGGGAATATGTGGTAGTGTTTTAGTTACAAAAGCCGAAACAGTTTATGATTTGTATGGTTTAGGCTCTTCTGTTGGAGTATCTGGTAGTGCATTAGAGTATTTGGGTGTTGATTTAGTAGTGCTTGATGGAATATACGATGCTATGTGGAGAGAAGACCAGTCTTTTGATGGAGTTCAAGTTTCAGTAGGTAAAGGTGTGGGATTTGATGTTCATATTAATCAATCTCAAACAAAATCTTTTACGAATACTGGTAATAATCCGGTAACTACATCTGCTACAATAAATAAGTTGTATGATGTCTTGGATTATTTTGAAAGTGTTTTTGGTAGTTTCTTTTGAAATAATAGATAAGGAGCGAAAAAATGTTATTTGAAATTAACAAGAAACTAAACTCTAATAAATTTAATAGCATAAATGAAGTAGTTGATTTATTTAATGATTTAGCTGATTTTATTATAGAAAGAAAGTCTAACCAACTATATTTGAGACAAGTAATCAAATCTGGATTGATATATAATTCTTTCGCTTTGGAAATTATAATTGGAAATTTAGATGCTGTTGGTGTTCCAACAATAAAATTTAAATTATCAAGCAGAACGAAACGCTTTATATATTTTTGGTGGATTTTAATGTTACTTATGAGCATTATAGCTATAATTGATGGAGTGTATAAAGTTGTTGTAATATTTATAGGATTTTTTTTGTACTCTTTGATATTTTTTTATTTAGGGCTATTTTTTTCAATGGTTAAATACAGAAAAATTTGGGGAGACAAGACAGGGGACGGTTCGAAACCACTGAAAAAGTAGGGTTTTAGATAGCACAGGGGACGGTTCTCTGTGTCGAGGATTGTTAATATATAACACACAAAACCGTCCCTTGTGCAATTAGATACCCATAACGGACCCTTAAGAACCAATCAGGGGACGGTTCTATGATTGAGTCTAAAAGAAGCGGTGAAAGGGCGGACAATCAAATTATGAACGACTATATTTTCTGTTGTAATGAAATGTATCTAAATGTTTACGAAACTTGTAGTATAATGTATGAAGAAAAATACGATGAATATAGCATAAAATGTTTTGAGGATGATTTTTCGCAATTAACTTTATTTTTTTGTCCTTGGTGTGGAAAAAAACTACCAGATTCTAAAAGAGATTTATGGTTCTCTGAATTAGAACAATTAGGATTTAGTGATCCACTTTTTTTCGAAAATATTCCCGGGAAGTATAAATCTTCTGAATGGTGGAGAGACAAGACAGAGGAAGACCAATCAGACTAACGAAACCAATCAGGGGACGGTTAGAAACCACTGAAAAATGGACAAGACAGGGGTCGGTTCTGTGTCCTGCTCTGAAAAGTCTTAAAACGCCTTTTAAATCAAGGGTTTTGCTTTAAAATTTTAATAGGATATGGGGAGTGTTTTGTTAATAAAAATCAAATACAAAGCTCTCCCCTGTCCTACATATATTCCTGAATCTTGACTATTTTGTTAGACTTGTGTATAATTAGTTCAATAAAATGACACACGAACCCTTTTTGATTACGATTCACTGGGCAGGCTCAGCAAAACGGAGCTCTTAGACGATGAAACCTTAAGCTACATCGGCTCAACCGAATATGCCTATGATGAACGTAACAATACTTCAAGGGTAATAACCAATTATGGTGGTGTTAGTCATACACAGAAATTCATTTATGACGAAACAAGCCTTAACGAAAATTCCGCATCTTACGAAAAAGATAATTTACCCTCTGTTTATCAGCTTTACAGTTCAAGATATGCGGTATATAAACATGACAGTCTTAACAGATTAACAGAGAGAAAATTAACTCTCGACTCTCCCCTTTACTATAACTACATATTCAAGAGCTCTGACCGTAACGAAGGCGACTCAACCAAATTCCGAACAACTCAGGTCAGCAAAGAATTTGTTG
>JAZUOL010000092.1:0-3795 GCA_045604605.1 Acutalibacteraceae bacterium
CAATATCTGAAACATTAAGCATCTGACCTGCTCTGCAAGCAGCCGAACGAATAAAATCACTAAATAGCATCGTGTCATCAATGTCAGCTATCTCTTTGACATCTCTCTCTATATAAGTTTGAAGATAACTGCTATAAAACAAATCCCTGTCTGTGTATTTTCCGCTTATATGTCCAGGCAGAGAGCCACTCCATATACGTCTGTATATTTCATTAAGATCAGCAGGCTTGTTTATTTTGCTGCGCTTCTTTAATTTCTCCAAATCAATAGAAAATGGTTCAGTTTTATCATTTCCATAGATTTCATGTTGTGAAAGTGATGGCATATGAATAATGGCAATTCTGCCGGCAAGAGATTCCTGTGCAAGTTCCATAAGCTTAAATGGTTGAGAACCCGTAAGCCAAAACGAACCGGGAGCAGCACCTTTGTCTATTGCCATTTTTATATAAGAAAATAGTTCAGGGGCATATTGAACTTCATCTATTAAAATAGGTAATGAATGCATTTGTAAGAAAAGAGCCGGATCTTTTGACGCTAATTTTCTTTCTTCTATGTCATCCAACAAAACCTCTTCACGATTATCATCCATAAGTTGCTTTAGTACTGTGGATTTACCAACTTGCCTTGCACCTGTTATCAAAATACAAGCATATTCTTTAGAAGCAGATTTGATTTTCTCTTCTAAGTCACGATGTATATATGCCATGGATATTCTCCTCTCATATTTTAATCCAATTATATTATATACTAATCGCACATAATTGTCAAGGTTAATTTACGATTGTATCGCAAATTAACCTAAAATTATTTTTTCCGATATTGTTGTTTCTATTCAAAAACATTGTAAATCATCAGATTTCTCTTGTTAGCATAATCAAAAGCCATTCTTGTTCCGCTTTTTGGGTTGATAGTCAGTTAAATCTCTTCTACTGTTTTTCCGTCTTGGTGGCATATAATTTTCATCATAATAACATATACAATACCTGCTATTATTTATCATTTCGTAATTTCGCTCTACATAAGCTGCTTTTCCTGCATCTATCATTTTTGAAGGATAGTATGTATCTTCATAGCTTTCCAACAAATACTTCTTATAGCTATCATCTATGTATGGGAATTCTGCTCGAACATAGATTCTTTTTATATGAGGATATTTTTCTTTAAGTTCGGTAACTATTTTATAGCACAAATCATCAAACTGACTTTTACTGCCAAAGAGAAAAGTGTGAACCTTCTTATATGTTATAAGGGTTTCAATTTCGTTATATAATTTTGATTTTAACTCGTCTGTTTCTGTTATTTTTCTATGCCCAAAGAAGCAACAAGTATGTAATTTTATATCTTCCATAACATCACCATAAAAATATTATAGATATACTATATATCTATTCAGTACATTATACCATACATTTTCGGTAAAATAAATACATAATATATTTATTTTGGAGTGATTTTATGGCTATTAAGAGTGTTTCAATAAGAATTGAGGAAGAAATGTTAAATAAAATTGCCTATGTTGCTGATTATGAAGGCAGAAGTGTTAACAGTCATGTACTTGTTTTAATCAGAGAAAACATCAAAGCATTTGAAGATGAAAACGGAGCAATCGAGGGTGATATAAATCCCGACGTAAATGTAAAACCTACTCGCAAGTAAAAAGGTGTAGCTATGAACGGCTACACCTTTTACTTTGTTTTAGCTATTTGCTTTCTAAAATTAGTTTTCTTGCAAGTATAAACAAGCTATTATCAACAGATGGAATATCCCTCGAAAGAGGATCTTTCATATATTCCATATTAGGATTGAAATCAGGTTTTACAGATTGATAAATTTTTGTTCGTGCATTAAATTCTGCCTCCGCATAAGTAATTTTACCGGATTTATAACCCTCAATTACAGGAGCAATTATAACCCTGACTTTTTCAAGATTATTTGTATAAAAATTAGGTCGTAAATACATATCCCTATATTGCCATATTGCACAGTTGGCTATGTCAACAAGTTCACCGTAGCTATAACCATTCGTCTGACCATTAAGCCAAGCGTTAAAGAATATGCGGTTTGATTTCGCTCTTGCATCGGCATATCCCAAACCATTTTGTACTTCCGTTAAAATAACACCTATAAAACTCTCAACAATAATTATTGCTTCATTTGTGGCATTGCAGGGTGCCGACTCTTTCGGCACCTCTGCTGCATTTACAGAAAAAGAACTTAATAAAACTGATACGATCGATATGATGGATATGATTGATTTCTTCATTATATGTACCTCCGTTATAATCTAATCTTTGAGTATGATGCTATTATCAGAAAACAAGCTATCGCACATCATCATAACACCAAGTCTGAATCCTATTTTGAAATTCTCAACACTGCTTGTAGCACTTATTTCATCGCTTGCATTTACAAGCTCATTAAAAAGTTTCAAGTTTTCTCCATTTAATTCCTTTGACAGTTTACTTTCAATATCAGAAAAGGTTCTTACAGCTTTTTCATAAGGAAGAGGTCTTCTGTTTCGATTCTCATTTGGATTGATGTTTCCATAATATAATTCATCAAGAAAGCTCATTTTCGCACCTCCATCGAATAGATAAAATTTCGCAACACAAATTCTTCTGCCGAGTGGCGAATGTTGTTCATAGCACCCACCCACGCCATTTGGTCTTTTGCTTTTAGTTCTTCGGTGATGCCTTGCTTTGTTGCCATATCTTTGACAAGCTTATCAATCATTTCTTTTGCAGAAGTGTCAATTCTTTCAAGATATGCAAGCCAAGTTCCATTAAGCATCTTCATTGAGTAAACAGTTGGGCGATTTTCTTTAATAAATATTGAGTGCAACCTGCCATACTTACCGATATTGTAAGTTCCTTCGGGTGCCTTTAGGTTTGGAATGTAGTAATCGCCGTTTCTTACATACTCAATTCCGTTTTCGATAAATTTTTCTTTCATAGCGCAAACGCCTCCTTTAAATTTGGTATCTTCATTTTATCAGAAGGCGTTTACTTTGACGAATGTGCGGATAAAAAGAAAAGAGGAAAACCCATTTTACTGAGTTTTCCTCATCTTCTTACCTCGCAATGCTCGTATTCCTATCAACTGTCCTTAGGAACCCGATGCAAAACCGTCGGGGTTTTTGTGAAACCTTGTAGGAAAACGAGGGTACACAGGAACTTTTACGACGGGAGAACTATGCCCAAATACCTTTTTCGAGGTGTTCGGCACAACAAATGATTAGAAGTTAAAACAAACTATTTTGCACAACAAAAAATATTTTTGAAATTTAAGTTTTAATTTAGCTCCACCGCTACCAATCAGGATTTACATATGTTAAAATAACATCGTAAAAATGGTAAGCAGTTTGGTTCGAACGGTCTTTGACCTAATAGAATTGGTAAGCAGTTTAGATGGTTTTTTAAGAGTAACAAATATTACTCACAAAACCGTCGGGGTTTTTGTGAAACCTTGTATTGAGACGAGGGTACACAGGAACTTTTACGACGGGAGAACTATGCCCAAACGCCTTTTTTAAGGCGTTTGACATAACAAATTATTGAAAGTCAAAACAAACGATTTTTGTATCACTAAAAAACAATTTTAAAATTTATATTTAATTTAGCGCCACCTCTATCAAAGGGGATTTACATATGCTATAATAGCATTGTAAAAATGGTAAGCAGTTAAAATTGTAAGCAGTTGCGGTAACAACAGTTACTGATAGTTTTTTCGGAGATTAATCATATGTTCTTGTGAACCTTTGCAGTAAGTCAAGGTACACCTAAACTTTTACTACAG
>JAZUOL010000093.1:0-17294 GCA_045604605.1 Acutalibacteraceae bacterium
AATTTATCGAACAAGAGCAACAGTATTTTTCACTGTTGCTTTTTTGTTTGTGAGGGTGGTATAATTAACTCAATTGATTGCGAAACTAAGGTGAAATATATGATTAAAGAAGTAATACACGACCCGATTTTGTTGGCAATAAAATCGGAGAAGGCCACATTTGAAGATTTGCAGGTGGCTGAGGTTTTGTTGGACACGCTTACCGCTAATGCTGCCGGCGGTGTCGGTATGGCTACCAATATGATTGGCGTACATAAGCGCATTATCTGTTTTGATAATGACGGTACATATATGACGATGTTCAACCCTGAAATCATCAAGAAATCAGACCCATACCAGACTCAGGAGGGGTGTCTTTCGCTCCTTGGTGGTCCGAGGACCTGTAAGCGATATAAGAATTTGTTTGGTGTTTTTCATTTTTGCAAAAATGAGTTGTAAGTACAAAAAGGTGAGTTTTAACAGAAAGTGAATTGGAGGAATCGATATGAAGAAAGCAATCAAAACAATATCGTTTGTGCTTGTCCTTACTCTTGTTATGAGTATTACGGCTTTCGCTGAGCCTGGCTTTGCGTATGAGGACGAAGTGCTTACAGAGTTTTCACCGTCATGGTCACAAATACAGGCTGATGATACGGTGATTTCCGTTACGCCGGGTGCAGAAGTTGGTGAGCTTCGTTTTGCTTGGCTATCAAGCTCATCAGAAAGTGATCCTGTTTTCAAGGTTTCGGAAAACAGCGATATGTCTGATGCTGAAGAGTCTGAGGTCATTACTGCTGAGGCTATTGAAAACCTCAGGTCAAACAAGGTTACCGTAACAGGACTTGAGCAAGGCAAAACCTATTACTATTCATACACTGAAAATGGTGCTTGGAGCGAAGCACAGCCGTTTACTGTTCAACCGGCTGATGATTTCACCGTTCTCTACATTTCCGATGCACAAATCGGACGTTCCGGTGACGAAACACTTGAAGAAATACTTATCCGTGACACCTGTGGCTGGAATTATACAGTTGATAAAATGCTTACAGCTTACCCGAATGCCGCTTTTGCAATTTCAGGCGGTGACCAGTTTCAATCGGCTGACAGCCTCGTTCAGATGAAGGCTTACCTTTCTCCCGAAGCATTACGTTCTCTACCTGTTGCCAACACCATCGGCAACCACGACGATGATTCTACACTTTACGGCGAAATTTTTAACAATCCGAACCAGGTTGACGAGCTTAATCCCAGCGAAGCTGGAACAGGATATTATTATACTTACGGTGATGTGCTCTTTGTTACAATCAACTCAAATAACAATCTTATGATTGACACCGCAAAGATTTTGAGTGAAGCTACACAGACTTATCCCGACACAAAGTGGAGAGTTGTCACAATGCACCACAACCCTTATTCAGCCTCATTAAGCGATGATGATTTTTCAGAGGAACGCCTTTTCTTTTCATCGCTTTATGATTTATATGATATAGACCTGTGCCTGAGCGGACACGACCACTTTTATTCACGCACAGACACTATGTATGCAGGTGAAATTACAGAGGTTGAAGGTACGGTATATGTTCAGTCCTCCTCGGCTTCCGGCAGTAACTATGATCCGCTTCCTGAATCAACCGCCTCGTTTATCGTTTCTGCATTTGATGTGCGTGTTCCCACCTATACAGCGTTTGAGTTTACCGATGGGGCAATTATCGGCACGACTTATCGCACCGACACAGATGAAATCATTGATTCATTTGAGATAACCGACAACACAACGGACTCGGATATCAATTTTTTTACCGTAATAATTTTATTTTTCAAAACTCTTTTTACTATGATATAAGAAATTTTTAAGGGGTTGATTAAATGCAAGAGTTTGTTAAATTTATTATCACAGCTTTTACAACTGCTTCAATTTTTTTCTCGAATATGTTGTTTCCTGCTATTGTTTACCCTGAGAGCGAAAACTTTGATTTTTCGTTTCTTGAATATCCAGATGAGGCAATAATCACTCTTGAAGAGGCAGGGCTTACCGAGCAGGAGCTTGTAGGCAGAGCATCGGCTGAGCTGCCTGAATATGTGCAGTCCGGCGGATATGACGATATAAACGGTATAACAATATCGCCTTATTATACGGCAAAGGTAAGCGGAGAGGAAATCCCTGTTTATGCTTCGGTGGTTTTTATACGTGTCGACGATACAGGCACACTTCACTCTTTTTCCGAAATTTATGTTGATACAGATAAAGAATTTTCATTCAATATTGAAATAACAGGTGCTGATGTGGAGCTTAAAAATGCAATTGTGTTACCTGAATCACATGGTGTGAAGGCACAGTGTAAAGATAACACCGTAACAGCATCAATTAACAAAGCAGGTGTTTATACCTTCCTTTTCAACAATGCAAACCAGTACTACGGCTACACACTTATGGTTCGTGAAAAGGTTGATGAAGACAAAGAAATTGCAGAATACATAGAGAAATACGGAGAGGATAATGTCTGGGTTCTTGATAAAGGTGTGTATCAATATGACTATGTTAACCTCGTTTCACACAATAACCTGGTGATTTATCTTCGTGAAGGAGCTTATGTGATTGCAAACCACCTTTTTGATATTGACTGTGCTGAGGATGAAGACAAATATTCTGAGCCTACTGCGTGGGGCGATAATGCCATCGGGCTTACAAGATATCCGTTTATTAATTTTTATAACTGCAAAAACATAACCCTTGCAGGTAGGGGCGTAATAGATATGACACGCCTTGACAGACGTGAAAGACGCGGTGTGGTTTTCACAAACTGTAACAACATAAATGTCAGAGATGTGAAAATCATAAACTCGCCCGAATGGTCATTTATCTCATATTGCTGTAATGATGTCAGCATTGATAATGTTGATATCATCGGTAACCGAGGTAACTGCGACGGCTTTGCAATATGCAACAGCCACAACGTGACAGTTGACAACTGCTTTGCAAGAGTGGCAGACGATACCTTTGAGGTTAAGGCTCTCGGTGGTACAATGGACAGCCAAAATATTAGTTTTTCAAACTGTATTGCCTGGGGCGGTTATGCAAGGTGCTTTGGTATTACGGGTGAAGTGAACAAGAAAATTTCAGACGTCACTTTCCGTGACTGTGCCGTAATTTACCGTGATGGTATCTGGGATAACGACAGAATAGGCTCCCTTGTTGTAGTAGCGGAGCAGACTGAAGGCAGTATTGATGGCATACTTTTTGAAAATATTGAAATATTCCGTGACGAAGGCAGACCCATTCTTGTAAAGATTTATGATGAGGAAGCAGAGAATTTTGAGATTAAAAATGTTGTGTTCAGAAATATTTCTTACACTTCATATATGAAGCCTAAAATCGCAGGCACAGACAGCGATACTAACACAGTTCAGGTTGAGCTTGACGGCATCACTACTCGCGCTAAGAAGCGGTCATTCCCGAAAATGCTGTTCACTATCGGCAAATATTGTGATGTGACTTCAGTTTGATTCAAATTTATAAAAAAACGGTTAGAATTATTCGGGCTTCATACAACAAATTCCAATTTATCGAATTAAAAACTACAGGAGCTGACTTTTTCAGTCAGCTCCTTTTCTTTGTATTATGCAGTAATTTTTTTACATGAATGTAACTGTGGAAATGTTGTGGAATGTATGGTATAATGGGCTTGATGAATGAGGTTTGGTGGAGGTATATAGCTGTATGAAAAAATCAAAGGTGTAAGGATACATAAGTCAGGCTGTGCTTTTCATGGTCAATACCTTTGGTGAAGATGCTTTCCTTGATAAGTTGAGAAGCTGTTAGGATTCAGTGATATAAAGTTTTAGAGGTCATAATTATGAAAAAGGCTTTGTGCTTAATATTATTTATACTTTTTATGTTTAATTCGTGTACCTATGGTGGTAACTATGGCGGAAATGTAAGTGACGTGAAAACCAAAAATGTTGCTTCAAATGTTTATTCACAAGAAGATATTTCTTCTGCTATTGATATAATTAAGGAAGAGTTTGTGAGAGAATGGGGCGGATGCACCCTTACAGAAATATACTATGCAGGGGACGAAGAGTCTGCAGATTGTCAGGATTGGGCTGACAGACATAATGCAGATGAAGTAATTGTTCTTTTATCTTCATTTGATGTTGATTCTTCCGGTGGCGATGGATCTTTAAACTCCAACAGCACTTATGAGAATTGGATGTGGATATTAGTAAGAACTGATGGTGGACGATGGCGCCATGTTGACCACGGATATTAATATAAACGCTATTTTGTTTTTTACTGCAATAATATAGGAGGATTTCTATGCAAGTTTTACAGACAATTGTTTCTTATCTTGTGATAGCGGCAGGGTTTATCACTTCACTTTTTCCAAAGGGGGATTTGACAATGGTACCATTTAAAAATGATTATAAAATTCCTGAAAGCATTCCCGGATACAGTGTGATTTCTACTGAGGAGAAACCTCATTGGGATGCAAAATGGATATGGGACAAGGAAAATCTTACGGAGAAAAATGTGTGGATGAGCTTTAATAAAAAGGTAAATCTTGATAATATTCCGGATGAACTTATGACTCACATCTCAGCCGACTCCAAATATTGGCTTTACATAAACGGAGAAACAGTTGTTTTTGAGGGAAACGTGAAACGAGGACCTGATAAAAACAGCGGATATTATGATAGTATAGATATTGCGCCTTATCTTAAGAAGGGCGAAAACTCGATTTGTGCTTTGGTTTGGTTCTGGGATAATGAAACAAGCTATTCCTATAGCAGCAGCGGGCAGGGTGGTTTCCTTTTTGAAGCTATAGGTGATGATATTACCATAGTTTCCGATAAAAGCTGGAAGGTAAAAAGAAACAACGCTTTCGTTGACAGTCCGCTTTATCCGCCTAACTACAGACTTCCCGAATACAGCATTTATTTCGATGCAGGGGAAGATATGGCGGATTGGTTAAATGAAGGGTATGACGTTTCATCCTGGGAAAATGCAACGGAATATGCTGATGGTGGTGAGGGTGCTTACGGTAAGCTTTATCCCAGAGGAATACCTTTTTTGAAGGATTACGGTCTTAAGGATTATGTGAATTCAAAGCATTATGAAAACTATACAGTAAGCAAGGCTTTCGGTGAAAAAATCACAGTAGATATTCCTTATAATGCACAGCTTACTCCATATCTTAAAATCACAGCACCTGCAGGCAAAAAAATTCGTATAACAACGGAAAATACGTTAATCGGTGCAGTTTCATCCACATATATAACTAAAGAGGGCGAGCAGGAGTTTGAGGCTTTGGGTTGGTTTAACGGAGAGCATATTACATATAAAATACCTAAGGACGTTACGGTTGTTTCTCTCAAGTACCGTGAAACCGGTTACGACAGCTTATTCTGCGGTGACTTTAAGTGCGACGATGAATTTATGAATTCTCTTTGGCAAAAATCTCTTCGCACTCTTTACGTTACCATGCGCGATAATTTTATGGATTGTCCTGACAGGGAAAGAGCTCAATGGTGGGGCGACGTTACAAGCGAAATGATTATGACAATGTATTCTTTGGACAGTAACTCCTACCTGCTGTATCAGAAGGGTGTGGAAGCTATGCTTTCCCACATTGATGACACAAAGGTACTCCAGACAGTTGTGCCCATAAGCGGTGACTATTTTGAGCTTCCTGTTCAGCAGCTTGCAGGAATTGTAGGCTTCCTGACTTACCATGAATATACAGGCGACAGGGCTTTTATTGAAAAAGTTTATAATGCGACCCTTGATTACCTTAAGCTTTGGGAAATAGGGGAGAATAATCTTGTTGTTCATCGTGAGGGCTCTTGGGATTGGCCTGATTGGGGTAATAAGGCAGATATGACTGCCATCGAAAATGCATGGGTTTACTATGCTCTTTCTGCCACTGAGAAAATGGCGGAGCTTTTAGGGGAAAATGAGGATATCTCTTTTATTACCCAAAGAAAAGCTACTATCGCAAAGGGTTATAAAAATCTTTGGACAGATGATGGTTTCAAAAGTGAGGATGCGAAAAATCCTGACGACAGAGCAAATGCACTTGCTGTTCTGGCGGGGCTTGCGGAAAAAGAACAGTATTCTACTATTAAAAATGTTCTCGTAACAACTAAAAATTCAAGTCCTTATATGGAGTATTATGTTCTTGAAGCTCTTTGCAAAATGGGCGAATATGAAGCGGCATATGACAGAATTAAGGACAGATATGAGGATATGATGTACGAGGATTACTCAACTCTCTGGGAATTCTGGGACGAATGGCAGGGCACTAAAAACCACGCCTGGAGCGGCGGTCCTCTTGTTATAATGAGCAAGCATTTTGCAGGTATTACTCCTCTTGAGGCAGGCTATGAAAAGGTTGAAGTTAAGCCCCAGTACAATTTGTCTGACAGCATGAAGTGTACTGTTCCCTGCGTAAAAGGATTAATTACTCTTAACTATGAAAAGGTTGAAGGCGATTATAGCATCGACCTTAATTTACCACAAGGTATGAAGGCAGTTTTATATGTGCCTAAGGATGCTCTTGTAAATATCAATTCAAAAGCTTATTACCAAAACGGTGAATATGCAAATGATAATAAAATCGGCGATGTTGAGATTGTTGAAAAATATTGAATGATTTAATCTTATTGCGGAGGTAATTTTATGAAATATCGCGAGGATAAATATGGCAATAAGCTGTCTGTTTTAGGCTTCGGCTGTATGCGCTTTAAAAAGAAAATGGGCAGAATTAATATGGAAGATGCTGAGCGCCAGATAATGACTGCTTTTAATAAAGGCGTGAATTATTTCGATACTGCTTTTATATATCCCGGTAGCGAATCTGCAATAGGTGAAGTGTTCGAGAAAAATAATATCCGTGATAAGATTTATATCGCAACAAAATTACCGCCACAGCTTATGCGCAGTATTGATATTCTTGATAAGCTTTTAAATGAGCAGTTAAAAAGACTGCGCACAGACCATATTGACTATTTCCTTTTTCATATGATGAGCGATATCAAGGTTTGGGAACGCTTGAAGAGTATAGGTATTGAAAAGTGGATTGAAGAAAAAAAGGCAAACGGTGCAATCCGTCAGTTTGGCTTCTCATATCATGGTAATTCGGATATGTTCTGTCAGATTATTGATGCTTACGACTGGGATATGACTCTTATTCAATATAACTATATGGATGAGCATACTCAGGCGGGGCGTAAGGGCCTTTACCACGCCCACGAAAAAGGTATTCCCGTTATGATTATGGAGCCTCTTCGTGGTGGTAGACTTGTAAATAATCTTCCTCCGGAAGCAAAATCTATTTTTGAAGAACATTCCGTACAACACACTCCTGCACAATGGGCTTTCCGTTGGTTATGGAATCAGCCTGAGGTTACTGTTGTGCTTTCAGGGATGAATACTGACGAAATGGTAGAAGATAACATTAAAACTGCAACTGAAACTCAAATCGGTGAACTGACTGCCGATGATGAGGAGATGCTTAAAAATGTTGTTAAGGCAATAAACTCCAAAATGAAGGTTGGTTGTACAGGATGCGGTTATTGTATGCCTTGCCCTCAGAACATTAATATAAGCGGAACCTTTTCTGCATATAACCGCCATTTCACCGATGGCAAATTTGCAGGATTCAAAGAATACGTTAAAAATACAAGCTTTGGGGATTTTGAGCCTGCATCAAAATGTATTGAATGCGGAAAATGCGAAACCCATTGTCCTCAGGCTATTGAAATACGAAAGCAGTTAAAAGAGGCGGAAAAAACTCTTGAAACCCCTGCATACAAAGGTGTGAACAATGTTATGACAGCGTTCAGAAAGAAAAAATGATTAAAGGAGATTCCGTATATGGCATGGTATGATGAAGCCGTATTTTATCATATTTATCCTTTGGGAATGACGGGCGCACCCAAGGAAAATTCTTACACTGAGCCTGTTCACAGACTTAATACTTTATTGCCTTGGATTTCTCATATAAAAGAAATCGGCTGTAGTGCAATTTATATAGGACCGCTTTTTGAATCTGTTGGTCACGGCTATGAAACAACGGATTATAAAAAGTTAGACTCAAGGCTTGGAACAAATGAAGACCTGACCAATTTTGTACGGGAATGTCATAAACAAGGACTACGAGTAATTCTTGATGGCGTTTTTAACCATACAGGTCGGGATTTCTTCGCGTTTCAGGATGTTAAGAAAAACAGAGAAGGCTCACAATACAAGGACTGGTACTGCAATGTAAATTTCTGGGGAAATAACTCCTTTAATGACGGCTTCTCTTACGATAATTGGGGAGGGTATGACCTTCTTGCAAAATTAAATCAGCATAATCCTGCGGTCAGGGATTATATCTGCGATGTGATTCGTTTCTGGGTAAAGGAATTTGATATTGACGGAATCCGGCTTGATGCCGCAGACGTTATGGACTTTAATTATATGCGGGCGCTTCGTCAGGTAGCTAATGAAGTAAAATCGGATTTCTGGCTTATGGGAGAGGTTATTCACGGTAATTATTCTCGTTGGGCAAATGACGGAACTCTTCATAGCGTAACAAACTATATGCTTCATAAAGCCCTCTACTCTGCCCATAACGATCATAACTACTTTGAGGTTGCACACACAATCAAATACGTCAGCGATATGGTGGGAAATCGTTTTAAGCTTTATACCTTCGTTGATAATCACGATGTGGAAAGAATTTATACAAAGCTCAAAAACAAAGCACATTTTGTGCCGGTGCATATAATGCTTTATACTTTACCGGGTATACCCTCAATTTATTATGGTTCTGAATTCGGTATTGAGGGGAGTAAAGAACGTGGATCTGACGATTCCCTGAGACCTGCGCTGAATTTTGATAATTATAAAGATGCTGTAAAAACAAATCCTTGCACAAAGCTTATTTCAGCTCTTGGCAGAATCCGTCAGAATACACCCGCTCTTTGCTATGGTGATTATAAGGAATTGGAGCTGCAGACAACTTGTTTTGCTTATGAGAGGTCATTTGAGAGCAAGTCTGTAATTATTACTGTAAATAACAGCGATAACGAAGTTAATATGAATTTGCCTTGTGGAAATTCTACAGAATATGTGGGTGCTTTATCCGGGAAAAGCTCTTCTGTAAATGGTGGGCATATTCAAGTGAAGGTGCCTGCAAATTATGGTGAAATATGGATTCCTCAAAACTCCCTCAATGAAAGCCTCACACCTATAAAGATAGGTGAAACAGAAAAAATTCCGCAACCCGTAAAGGTCGCAGAAAAGCCTGATATTTCCGAATCTGTAAAAGAAGAAAAGAATACCGGAAAAGTAACCATAGATATTAACAAAGCCTATGAGGAAATGTCTGTTGAGGAGCTTCAGGAAGCAATTCTTGAAAAAATGAGAAAAAACGGTCCAGTAACCGATTATATGTTAGGAACAGTCAGAGAAAATACACATCACGGTTCTTTAATAAACTGGGTTAAAAGCTTTAACTAAAAAAATAACGAGCAGACCATAAATCTGCTCGTTGTTTTTATATCTGATTTAGCAAAACTTTGCTTTTGCTTCGGTAATCATCTGATTTACTTTTGCTGCGAGGGGCTTGCTTTCCTCTTTAAGCTGGGCAAGAGGTTTTCTTGCATCACCGATGTCGATACCCTGAAGACGAAGAACTTCTTTTGCAGCTGCATACATATTGCAATTGCAAGCGCACATTGCATAAATGATTTCATTTATTGCATACTGAATTTCTCTTGCTTCCTGGAGCTTACCTGCTTTGATAAGCTCATCTGCTTTAAGGAAAAGCTCGGGCATTACGCCATATGTACCACCGATTCCGCCTTCTGCACCGATTGCGCGACCTGCAACAAACTGCTCATCGGGTCCGTTGAAAACAACGAAATCCTTGCCACCCTCGGCTTTGAACATCTGAATATCCTGAGTGGGCATTGAAGAGTTCTTAACACCGATTACATTGGGGTTTTTAAGCATCTCCTTGAAGAGAGTCATTGTAAGAGAAACGCCTGCAAGCTGAGGAATATTATAAATAACGAAATCTGTATTGGGAGCAGCAGAGGAAATATCGTTCCAATACTGAGCAATAGATTCCTCGGGAAGCTTGAAATAAATAGGGGGAATTGAAGCAATTGCATCAACGCCGAGGCTTTCTGCATGAGCTGCAAGCTCCATTGAATCTGCAGTGTTGTTGCAAGCAACATGAGCGATAATTGTCATTTTGCCTTTTGCAATTTCCATAACGGATTCAAGAATAAGCTTTCTTTCTTCCTTGCTCTGATAAATACATTCGCCTGATGAACCGCAAACATAAAGCCCTTTAACACCTTTATCTAAAAGGAATTTTGCAAAGGCTTTTGTTCTTTCGGGAGATACATTTCCCTCGTCATCATAACAAGCGTAAAAAGCGGGGATTATTCCGTGGTATTTTGTAAGGTCTTTCATAGTTGTAACCTCTCTTTTATTAATATTACTACAAATATTATCACAAATTTTATTTGTTGTCTATTAAATATTAAGAATAATTTAAAAATTGACTTTATTGTTGAACAATAAAAATTTTTGTGTTAAAATTCTATCCATAAACAGCTTAACACAAAGTGGGTGTTTTTATGAAAAAGCATTTGGCAAACATAGTAACCTCCAGCAGGATTATAGGCGCGATTGTGCTTTTTTTCTGCAAGGATATTACAACATTTTTTCTTGTGATTTATGTCCTTTGCGGATTTACTGACCTGATTGATGGTCCCATTGCAAGAAAAACCAACAGCACAAGCACTCTTGGTGCAACTCTTGATACGGTGGGAGATGTGGGAACATATCTTGCGTTGACTAAAATCCTAATAAAAAACAAACTTGTTCCGCTATGGATTTTTGTTTGGATTTTAGGTGCCGGCATTCTTTTCGGTGCTTGTTCATTTGTATCTAAAAAGCGTTTTAATAAATTATATTTGCCACACACATATATAGGTAAAATTTTTGGCGGAGTGGTTTTTGTTTTGCCTGTGGCAATGAAGTTTTTTGATGGCACAATATGGATGGCATTAATCTGCACAATTGCATCAATTCATGTTATAGAGCTGTTTATTGTTCAAAGTAAAAGCAATGAAGCAAAGGATTTTGTTCCTTCAATATTTCACATAAATAAGTGAAGAATTAAAGAGTGATATATAATGAAATTGAAAAATAATTTTATAAAAAAAGTGATAATGTTTCTGACTATTGTCATCGCATTCTCTTGGTTTTCGGGTTGCTCAAAAGAAGTTGAAGAACGGACGGAAGATTTCAAGGTTGTGGCATATATTCGCGGAGATTATGTTCAGGAGAAAGGAAGTATTTATTCTGAGGATTTTAATATTATTACAAACGTTATTCTTTTCGAATGCGCATCCTTTAACGAAAAAGGTGAAGTGATATTAGAAAAAGAAAAACTTGAAACTGCACTTAAAAACATTCGTAAGGCGATTGGGGAAAGAGATGTTAAAATTACTCTTAATCTTTTAGGACCGCGCGGTACTACAGAGTCGGATGTCTGGGAAGAGCAGATGGAAGCTCAGAGTGATGAGCATAATAAAGCCTTTAAAAGTGGTGTTTTAGAGAAAAATATTGTTGATGTTCTTGATGAATATGATTTTGACGGAGTTCATTTTGATTATGAATACCCACTTTCCTCTAAAGCATGGCGTAATTACAACAAATTCCTTGTTTCTCTGGATGAGAAATTGGGTGATTATACCTTGGGCGTTTCGGGGGTTGAGTGGAATATAGGGTTTACCAAAAAAGCGGCAAAGGCAATTGATTCACTTGAGCTGATGGCTTATGATTATAATGACGCTGACGGAAAACACGCTACTTACGAAGATATTATAGCTCGTCTTGAAAATGCTGATTTCGGCAGTATAGACAGGAACAAAATCAATGTTGGTTTACCATTTTATTCAAGACCTACTGATATGGGTGCCTTTTGGTACGGCTATAATGGTTACTATAAAGAAATTAACGAAGACGGATGGTATCATTGCCCTGAAACCGATAAGGATTTCTGGTTCAACACTCCTGATGTTATTGAAAAGAAAACAGAATATGCTATTAATAACGGCTATGGCGGTGTGATGGTCTGGCATTATAACTGCGATTTGCCATCAACAGAAGAAGACTCGCTTTTCCGTGCAATAGGCGAAGCAGTTAAATAAGAATAGTAAAAGAGCGACTCACTAATTAGTGAATCGCTCATTTCTTTTATAGTTTTGTTTTAATTTAAAAAGTGCTAAATGCTAATTGCTATTTGCTATTTGCTATCTGCTATCTGCTACCTGCTACACTGGCATCTGGCATCTGGCATCTTTTAATATGTTGTCTATTATGCTTTTTTGTTATTCTTAGGACTGTCGCTTTCCTGTAATTTGATTTTTGCTTCCTCACGTGCACTTGTTTTGCCGTGGGGGACAATATCGCCTGCTTTTGTAAGGGCAACCTTTGTAAGGTATGGTCCCACAAGCTCGTAAACGAGAACAGAGAAAAGGGTGATGCTCTGAACAAGAACACCGATATCACCGCCGAACTCTAATGCCTGACTTGCCATACCCAAAGCAACACCTGCTTGCGGGAAAAGAGTGATACCTAAATATTTAACTATGTTATTATCGCATTTAGTAGCCTTTGCACTGAAACGCGCACCGTAATATTTACCGATGCAACGGAAGATAATATATGCTCCACCGATAACTATATAAATCCAGTTTTTAAATACTGATAAATCAAGCTCTGCACCGCTTATAACAAAGAAGAGAACTAAAAGGGGCGTTGTCCAACGGTCTGCTCTTTCCATAAGCTCTTCTGAGAAATCGCAGATGTTGCAGAATATTGTACCTAACATCATACAAGCTAAAAGGCTTGAAAAGGCAATATGTATGCTGCCTATTTCAAATTTCATTGAAGAAATTGCAACTGTGAGCATTACAAATGTAACGGAAATTGCCATACGCTTTGAGCGGGAATGGAAGAATTGCTCACAAATGGTGAACAAGAAGCCCATTACTGCACCTAAAGCAATTGATAAAACAACCTCTAAAATGGGGTTTACAATCATTGAAATAACATCGATTGCTCCCGTGTTGATTGCTCCTGCAACTCCGAAAGAAACTGCGAAAACTACAAGACCGACTGCGTCATCAAGAGCAACAACAGGAAGAAGAATATCGGTAACAGGACCTTTTGCCTTGTACTGACGAACAACCATCAAGGTTGCTGCAGGTGCGGTAGCAGTTGCAACTGCACCAAGAATAATCGCTGCAGGAAGGGGGAGATAACCCTCGGGCAAAATAAATGAAAGGGCAATAAGTGCAATGTCTACAACAACGGTTGTAACAAGTGCTTGTGCAATACCGATTACGGTTGCCTGCTTACCAATCTTTTTAAGCTGAGCAAGGCGGAATTCGTTACCGATTGCAAATGCGATAAAACCCAAAGCCAAATCACAGAGTATTGAATAATACTGTGGGGGATTATATTCTTCATTAAAGCCGAAGCCTAATCTGCCAAGGCAGAAGGGTCCGATTATTACTCCTGCTACAAGATATGCTGTAACTGCAGGAAGCCCCATTTTTTTAGCAACACGGGAAAGCAAAAGTCCCGATAAAAGAGCGATTGATAGGGTTAAAAGTACCTCGGGAGTTGAGTGCATAGTATTACTTCTTTCTTTGTATAAATTATATAATAAAAGTATTCAACGATTGTATATTTTAACATATAAAAATTAAAAGTCAAGAAAGAATTTAATCTTATTTAAATTCCATTTTGTCGATATACAAGCAAGCTTGTTCGATATATTTTGCAAGACAAAATTCAATATATTCAGTATGCTGAATTCGATATGATATAAATCCTTATAATCTCGTGCCAACGGCACATATCGAACCGCAGGTATATCGTATCGAAAGATATATCGAAAATCCGTCAGGATTTATATCGAGGTGGCTTCGCCACATTAATGATGATGGTGCGAATGACTATGGCTGTGGTCGTTTTGTGTTGGTTTACAAACTAAATCCTCGCACACTTCATCGGGTGTTTCAATTTCTACTGTTGTATGAGAAATACCATGTTCTGCTAATTCTTCTTTAACTGCTTTTTTAACAATTACAGGGTCAGAAGATGTAACAATATGAAGAGTTGCAATATGGTTAACGCCATCATGGGTTCTTACATGGAAATGGTGAACATCAATAACTCCGTCAATTTCTTTTAAATGATGCTTTAATTCTGCAATATCAATGCCGTGGGGAGTTTTTTCAAAAAATATATCGCAGATTTCCTTGAAATGCTTAAAGGCGTGGACAAGAAGAAAAATTGCAACGCCGATGGACATTATAGGGTCAATATAGGTAATATCGGTGAATTTTATTAAAATTGCACCAACAAGAACTACTGCCCAACCTAAAACATCCTCAAGCATATGAAGGCTTACAGCTTTTTGGTTCAGAGACTCGCCCTTGTGGGTGAAAAGTGCTGCCACAAGATTTATAATTAAGCCCAATAATGCGAAAATCAGCATACCGTTATAGTCAATTGGTACGGGATGAATAAGGCGGTCAGTGGCGTTTATAATAACAAAAATCGAGCCGATTATGAGAATAACATTCATTATTATGCTACCGAGAACGGAATATCTCAAATAACCATAGGTGTATTTTTCATCGGGTGATTTCTTGCTTTTTTCTTCAAGAAAATAAGAAAGACCGATACTGAGGCTATCGCCAAAGTCGTGAACTGAGTCGGAAATGATTGCAACGCTTCCCGTAATTGCTCCACCGATGAATTCTAAAACGGCAAATATAAGGTTAAGCACAAATGCGGTTAAAATTCGTTTTTGGGATTTCATAATGTTCTCCTTGAAAAAGTGAAAATAAAGTATATAATATATTTTAGTGAACAAATTGTTCTGTAATTATATAATATACCGCGAAAACTAAAATAGAAATAAACAAAATAGTATTAATATATTTTACTGAACATTTTAGGAAATTTGTCTTGTTTTGAGGTGGAGTATGGACAGACGGCAAATGAAAACAAGAAGCGCGATTTTTTCTGCATTTAAAGCTCTTTTAAATAAAAAACGTTATGACAAAATCACAGTTCAGGAAATTATTGACGAGGCGAATGTGGGGCGAAGCACATTTTATAGCCATTTTGAAACAAAGGATTTATTGCTTGACGCATTATGCGAGGATTTGTTTTACCATATTTTTGAAAAAGACCCTTGTCCTTGGGTAGATAAGGATGAGGATTTGGAGGGGAAGCTTTCCCATATTCTCTGGCACATACGAGAGGATAAAAATGACCTTACCGGAATACTTCTGTCGGATAGTAGTGAGCTTTTTATGAACTATTTTAAAAAGCATTTAAGGACGGTTTTTCAAGAGCATATAACATTTTTTAAAATTGACATTCCCGAAGAATTTCTACTAAATCACCTTGTAGGTAGTTTTTCTGAAACTGTTATGTGGTGGGTTAAAGAAGGTATGAAAACCTCACCCGAAGAGACCGCAGGGTATTTTATGAAAATGACGGAGAAGCATTAAAAATTCGCGATACTTTTACAAAAGTAAGAGGGGACTGGGCAACCCACCACCAAAAACAACGATATCAAAACCACGCTTAAGACTTTATTCAAAAGGCGAGTTATGGTAAGTCCTCTTGCGGTACCCAAAATTGTTTGCTCGTTATTCACTTCGCACAATTTTGACCGCTACGCCAACTCACACTCCCTGCATCCGCCACAGGCGGCGGTCGTGTTCCTTGCCCCCTCCCTATTTGCCCAAGGGCAAACAGGGATGATAAATTTCGCAATACTTTTATATATTGGAGTGGTTTTATGTATAAACAAAAGCTTTGCCTTTCGGCGAGTAAATCTTACGGGATTAGTTTGCCCGAGCAGATAAGGTTATTTAAGAAAACGGGCTTTGAGGGATTCTTTGTGCTTTGGGAAAAAGGGATGGATGAAGAAATCAAGGAATGCTTTGAAGTTGCAAAGGAAGAAAATATGATTTTTCAGTCCATTCATGCTCCTTGGGGCTACTGTCAGGACATGTGGGACGAAAATGAAACAGAGGATGCACGAAAGGGTGTTGAAGAATTAAAGCATTGCCTTGACCTTTGCAAAATGTATGATGTTCCTGTTCTTGTTTCCCATGTTTTTGTGGGATTCGACGTGGAATATAAGCCCACTGAATTCGGTCTTAAGAATTATGGTGAGGTTATTGACTATGCAGAAAAAATCGGCGTTAAAATCGCTTTTGAAAATACCGAAGGTATTGAATATTTGAAAGCACTTTTTGAGCGCTTTGGTGACAGAGAGGCTATGGGCTTCTGTTGGGATTCGGGTCACGAAATGTGCTATAATTTCAGCGAGGATTTGCTTGCTATTTTTGGTCACAAATTATATGCTACCCATATTAACGATAATTTAGGCGTTAAGGATTTTAACGGTAAAATCTTCTGGCACGATGATTTGCACCTTTTACCCTTTGACGGCATTGCCGATTGGGATTACAATGTGAAAAGACTCAAAAAATGCGGTTATAATGGTATTCTTACATTCGAATTGAATAAATCCTCAAAGCCAAACAGACACGAGAATGATAAATATGCGAAAATGAGCATAGAGGAATATGTTGCGGAAGCGTATGCAAGAGCGTGTAGATTTGCTACGCAAATAATGCGGAATGCGGAGTGCGGAATTAAGCTCCGCAAGGAATAAAGATAGAAAAACAAAGTTGATGTATGGGGGACCTCTCTTCGAAGAGAGGGGGACCATCCTGGATAGCTTAATCTATTCAATAAAGTATCAAGCGAGTCTAATGTAAATTTCCTGAAATTAAGTTTAGCGGAATGGTGGAGAGTTCTTGACGCGAGTGTCGAGCGTCTGTGAAACCATAGGTTTCATTGACATACACTGTTCTTATCCGTATATACATTTTTTGAATAGTTGTTCTTATACAGGCTTAATGGTGGTTAGTTTATTACAATTGAAGCTTACGCTTCAACGACGTTCGAGGGCTCACGTCCACAACTCTCGAGCGCCCGACCAACTAAATTTAAAAATTTTATTTATTCTACGCTTAAAACTTGATATATAACAATAATAAAACAAAAGGCGGTCCCCCTCTCTTCGAAGAGAGGTAAGGACGCGCCTTTGCTTTTTTGTTCTATAACCTTTATAGTGTAGTTACTTTTGCGTTTTCGACTAAATCTGATTTTCTTAAGAAATAATACTGATTTGCATAGAAGT
>JAZUOL010000094.1:0-11712 GCA_045604605.1 Acutalibacteraceae bacterium
GTTCTGCCCTTTGAAGCTGATGATACCAAATATTTTATGACAACAAAGCAGATGTGTATGCCCTGTGAGGGTGAATTTAAGGTCGGAGATTATTTATATCCATTTTCAACGGCAAACTCATTTTGTACCGTTTACACAATGGAAGGAAAAATCAAAGCAGATTGAATATACACAAAAAACACCTCTTCTTTCACCTGATGGAAAGCTGCTTGCCAAAGGTTGGGCAAGAAGAAATGTTTTTGAATATAACAGAGATTATGTTAAAAAGGGAATAATCAGTCGCAAAGAATGGGATTTTTATACCATTCACGTGGGTAATGAAATGCAGGTTCTCATAAGCTTTGCAAATATTAATATCGGCGGTTATGTGGCAGCAAAGCTTGTTGACCTTAAAACAGGTCAGGTTATCTGTGATGCTATTCAGTATTTTGTTGGAGCAAACAAGCACGTGTCACCACCCGTTATTGATGTACCCAATCGTTTTAAGGATAAAATCGGCAAAACAGAATTTGATTTTCATACAAAAGAAAATGAAAGGAACCTTTGGTTTAAAGGAGCTTTTAAGGGTAAACCCGTTGAGGTCAGTGTTTCTATGGAAATAATGGATGGTTTAGAGAATATTACCACAGTTCTGCCCTTTGAAGCTGATGATACCAAATATTTTATGACAACAAAGCAGATGTGTATGCCCTGCGAGGGTGAATTTAAGGTCGGAGATTATTTATATTCATTTTCAAAGGAAAACTCATTTTGTACCGTTGACTGGGGTAGGGTGAATACTCCTCATGAAATGGTGTGGTATTGGGGTAGCGGTAATCAGTATATAACAGATGAAAATGGCGAGAAGCACCTTTTAGGCTTTGAAATTACATGGGCAATTGGTGACGAAAGCTATGCTACGGAAACCTGCATTTTCTATGACGGTAAGGTTCATAAAATCGGTGCGGTTGATGTGGAAAATTTCCCCAAAGACAGATTTCTTGAGCCTTGGAAAATCATTTCCGAGGACGGAAGATTCAATATGACAATGATACCCACCCTTGATAATCATAGTGATGTGGATTTTAAGGTCGGCAGAATGAATTGCCATCAGATTTTCGGAATATGGAATGGTGATGTAACCCTTGATGACGGAAAAAAGATAGAAATTAAAGATCTTTTCACATTTTGCGAATATGTTGAAAATAAGTGGTAATATGAAAGAAAAAATATCAATGATATTATCTATGGTGATTTTCGGTACCATAGGAATTTTTGTGAATTACATAGGCTTGCCATCAGGCGTTGTAGCGGCATTCAGAGGAATTACGGGTGCAGTTGTAATTTTTGTTGTAATGCTTTTAACAGGGCGTAGGGTGGATTTTAATGCTGTAAAAAAGAAACTGCCGATTTTGCTGGCATCAGGTATTGCAATAGGCTTTAACTGGATTTTGCTTTTTGAAGCATACAGATTTACGGGTATTCCCGTTGCAACTGTTTGCTACTATACTGCGCCAATAATTGTTGTTATTGCTTCAGCTTTTATATTCAAAGATAAATTGAATTTAAAACAGATTATATGTGTTCTTGTAGCTCTTGTTGGTGTTTCATTGGTTTCCGGTGTTTTTCAGTCTGACAGTTCAAAAATAACAGGTGTGATTTGTGGCTTGGGAGCGGCTGTTCTTTATGCTTCTGTTATGATTATGAATAAATTTATGGGCGAGGTAGAATCCTATGAAAGAACCTTCGTTCAGTTGATTGTTGCAGGTCTTGTGGTTTTGCCCTACGCTTTATTTACAACAGAAAATATAAATCTGAATCCGACATCTGTGATGCTTTTAGTGATTGTTGGCGTTGTGCATACAGGCTTTGCATATCTGATTTACTTCGGTGCTATGAAAAAGCTGAAAAGTCAGACTGTTGCAATTTTGAGCTATATTGACCCTGCATCTGCAATAATTCTTTCATCGCTTGTATTTATGCAGTTGCCAACCTTATATGAACTTGTAGGTGTAATTCTTATTATGACAGCAGCTATTGCAAGTGAAATTCGAAAAAAGGAAAAACAAAAGGAATGACAAACAAGCAGATTAATATAACAGGTGCAATATTTGATTTTGACGGAACATTGTTTGACTCAATGCACGTATGGAAGGGTTATAAAGATAATTTCTTTAATCATATAGGTATTGAATTAACACAAGAGGATAGGGAAGCCTTTAAAGGTCTTTTTCTTCGTGAAACCTTTCTTCTTGCCATTGAACGCTTTAACCTTGATAAAACCTATGAAGAGCTTTTATCGCACCTTTTTGACTATATCAAAGGCAGATATATGGTTGAAACAGCGCCCAAAAACGATATAAGAGAATTTCTTGAAAAATTAAAGTCTAAAGGTATTAAAATGGGAATTGCCACCGCAACGGGAGAGCCTGCTCTCAAGGCGGTTATGGAAAAATATGATATGCTTGATTATTTTTCTGCAATTTATTCCACCTACACTGTTGGTGCTTCAAAAACAGAACCCAGAGTTTATGATGTTGTTCTCAATGCATTGGGAACCGATAAAGAAACTACCTGGGTTTTTGAGGATGCTTTATATGCAGCAAAAACTGCAAAAGCCAATGGTTATAATGTGGTTGGTATATACGATAAAAGTGAACCCAGTCAAGAAGAGTTAAAGAAAATTGTTGATATTTATATCAATAACTATGTTGAGCTTGCTATATGAACAGAGAAGAATTCGATAAGTATATTAAAATGATTTATGGTGTCAGCGCGGAGTTTCCTTGGTTGAGCGCGCCATCTTTCGCTGTTTATCGCCATGAAAGTAATAACAAATGGTTTGCAGTTGTAATGGAAATACCAAAGGATAAAATAGGTATCAAGGAGGAGGGGTATATTAATGTTGTTAACCTTAAAAGTGACCCTTTGCTCATTGGTTCATTAATTCTTGATAAAGGTATTAAACCAGCTTACCATATGAATAAAAACCATTGGATAACAGTCTGCCTTGACGGAAGCGTTGAGGAAGAAAAAATCAAATGGTTATTGGATATAAGCTTTGAATTAACTGATAAAATAAAGAAGAAAGCATCTCAAAAATAAAAGAGGTGCTTTCTTCTTTGTTTAAAAATTTTTTGGCGATTTTGATGTGAAAATAACCATTAGAAAAAAACAACGTTAAATTTTTATCAGTTTTTTAAAAAGGTATTGAAAAAAATTCGCACTTGTGCTAAAATGTGCCAAAACCAATTTAGTACACGTGCAAAAACATGCAAAGGAGATATAGCATGGCGTTTAAAAAATCCAGTATAACAAAGCACGAGATATTAAAAACTGCAATACAGTTATTTTTCGAAAAGGGATATTCAGATGTGTCGCCTAATATGATAGCTAAGACACTTGGTATGAGCACAGGTAATCTTACATATTATTTTCCTACGAAAGAGCATCTGTTGAGTGTTCTTGTGGACGGTCTTTGTAAATTCCAACGAAAGCTTATAGAGGATGAAGCAGAGGACGGAATAAGCTCTGTAATGGCAGTTTGCCTTGAACTTATGACAATGGCTTCAGCTTGTGAAAGTAATCCTATCGCAAAGGATTTCTTTATTTCCTCCTACCAAAGCCCTGTAACACTAAAAATAATTCGTGAAAACGATACCAAACGCTCTAAAGAGGTTTATAAAAAATATTGCAAGGGTTGGACGGATGAGCAGTTTGAAGAAGCTGAAATTTTAGTTTCAGGCATAGAATATGCAACGCTTATGTCACTTGATGAACATGTTTCCATTGAAATGAGAATTTCGGGAGCTCTTGATAAAATATTATATGTATATGGTGTTCCGAAAGAGATTCGTGAAACCAAAATCAAAAAAGCATTAAGCTATGATTATAAACATATCGGAGAACGAATTTTCAAGGAGTTTAAGGAATATGTAGATGTAACAAATGAAGAAAATTTTGAGCAGTTGCTCCATAATATAAAAACAAGTAAATAAATGTATTTGTTTAGGAGGAAATTTTATGAAGAAAACAACCAGACTTTTAAGTTTATTGATTGTATTGTCAATGCTTTTGACGATAGCATCAGTATCAGTTTATGCAAATGATATAGAAACAGTTATTCTTTATACAAATGACGTTCATTGCGCGATTGAGGATTATCCTGTGCTTGCCGCGTACAGAGCTGAGCTGATAGCTCAGGGGAAGAATGTTGTAACCGTGGATGCAGGTGATGCAATTCAGGGTGAGGTTATAGGCTCCACTACTCAGGGTGAGGCTATTGTTGATATTATGAATGCCGTTGGATATGATTACGCTGTTCCCGGTAACCACGAGTTTGACTACGGTATGGAGCAATTCCTTGATCTTGCCCAAAACAAAGCAGCCTATGATTACATAAGCTCTAATTTTTATAATCTTTCCATTATTTCATCTGTGTTTGCACCGTATAAAATAGCAGATTTCGGCAGTTATCAGGTTGCATTTATAGGAATTTCAACTCCAGAAACAATCACAAAATCCACCCCTGAATATTTCAAGGACGAAAACGGGAATTTTATTTACGGATTTCCGGTATATCCCGGTGGAATGACAAACGAAAGCCTTTATGATAATGTTCAGAAAAGCGTTGACAGTGCAATTCTTGAGGGTGCGGATATTGTTGTTGCAGTTGGTCATACAGGTATTCTTGAAACAACTGCCGGTTGGAAGTCAACAGATATTATTGCTAACACAAGAGGTATAGACTATTACATTGATGCTCATTCTCACGAAACAATCGAAAGCACCGTTTATAGAAATGAAGACCAGGAAGATGTTGTTCTTACTTCAACCGGTACAAAGTTTGAAAATTTCGGTGTTTTAACAATCAATGCAAATGCTGCGGATTTTGAGCTTGTTAATCCTGACGATATTAACATTGATGCAATGTCTTCGGATTCAAAAAATGCTTACAACACAGTTAAATCAAAGGTTGACGACTACAATGAAGATATAGCATATCTTTATGAAGAAATCGGCACCTCCGAAGCACACCTTGTTGCTTATGATTCCGACGGAAGCTGGGCAGTACGTAAAAGAGAAACCAATGCGGGCGATTTTGTTGCCGATGCTTATCGCACTGTAACCGGAGCAGACGTTGCAATAGCCAATGGTGGCGGTGTCCGTGCGGAAATTGCAATAGGCGACGTGACAAGAAAAATGCTTATGGATGTTAATGCGTTCAATAACGATATGTGTGTTCTTGAGGTAACAGGACAGCAGCTTCTTGATGTGCTTGAGCATGGAGCACGTAAATGCCCCGAATCACTTGGCGGATTTTTCCAGGTGTCGGGAGTTACCTTCGAACTGCACACATATACAGAAAGTCCTGTTGATTGCGATCAGCTCGGGAATTTTATCGGAATCGACGAAACCAAACAACGACGCGTTCAAAATGTGCTTGTTGGCGGAGAGCCTGTTGAATTGGAGCAAAAATACACTTTAGCGGGCAGCGCCTATGTGCTTACCCAGGGCGGTGACGGTCTGACAATGCTTGATGATGCAAGAGTCGTTCAGATGGATGGGTTGCCCTGTGATTCAGAAATGCTTATAAAGTATTTTACCGAAACGCTGGGTGGCGAAATAACTGCTGAGAAATACGGTGATCCCGACGGCGACGGAAGAATAAAAATTGTAGATTCACATGACCATTTATTTTCCGAGAGTGATGAGTGTACCTGTGGTGCAAAAAAAGCTGATTACAGTGGATATGATGAAGCCTATGATCGTTATCAAGAGATAATGGATAATGAAAATCTGAATGATGCTGCTATTGAATATGCAAGAGAAAAGCATAGCGAAATGTTAAATGAACATCTTGGCGGAATGTGGCTTAAGAACAACTATTCCGAGGAAGAACAGTATATTCTTGACGGACTCGAAGAGGATTTTAATAATATGTGTGATAACCTTGAGGAAGGTATTGCAAACGGCACATTTGTAAAGCCGGATTACACAGATATTGAAGCAAAAATAGCAGAGTTTGAAAACACACATCCCGGTGAAGAATATGCAGAAATTATTGCTGAGATGAAGGCGGAGCTTGAGGAAATCAAAGCATCCAATCCCGAATCTGCTGCAGAAATTGCAGATGATATTGCAGACATTGAAGAAAAAATAAAAAATGCTGAAAAAGGCTATAACATCAATAACCAATTCCGAATTATAGAATTTATATTGAACATAATAAGCTTACTTTTAGATCTTCTCTTATAGGCAAAAACTAATGTTGTTGTGTGTGGAAGCACATTATAAGTAATAAAAATTACAAAAATATTGTTACATATAACAAAAGGTGATGTTATGAAAAATATAAAGAATAAACTTTTTGTTCCTTTAATACTCATTGTGGTTGTAATCGCCGGGGTTATGCTTTTTAATACAGATTTAGAGCATATTGAAGATAGAAACGGAGCAGAAAATTTTGAGCTTCAGACAATTACTGATGAAGATATTGCAAAAATTGAAATGGGTTCATTGAATGTTACCGTAAGCACCAATAACATCACAAATATGACTGAGATTTCTTCAAAGAAATTCACAGGTGTATATGAAGTTCTTTACACCAATTTAATTGGTAAATCGGATTTTCTGTTAAATATCTATGATTTTCAAATAAAAGGCGGTAACTTTAAAATGGTTGTTGTTCACAACGGAAAAATTATACATACACTTACACCCGAAAATGCAGAAGAATATCTTCTTGAAGATGTGAACGGAACAGTGTCACTTGTTATTGCCGGAGAAAGTGCAGATTTTTCCTTTAAAATGGCTGAATTTGAATATGATAGCTTTTCACATAAATAAATTTTATAACAGAATTTAAAAAGGTGTTTTATGAATGTAACTAATAAAACTATAAAAAAGATATTGAGTATAGCACTTTGCCTTGCTCTTGTAATGAGCTATGTGCCAATGGTTAGTATAACCGCAAGTGCGGCTGCAACAGACATTACGGTAACCATTGACACAGGTACATCTGTAACTCTCAGGGATGCAGATGGTGACGATTACTATGATATTGGCACAGCCGATGAACTGTATGCTTTTGCGCAAATTGTAAACAACGGCAACAATACCATTAATGGTGAGCTTACCGCAGATATCACGGTCAACCAAAACGTATTGACCGAGGACGGTGAGCTGAACGGCGATGGCTCGAATTTCAGAGTATGGGCACCTATAGGCAATGAAAACAATAAATACGCCGGTACCTTCGACGGTGGCGAACATACCGTTAGCGGTCTGCACTTTAACAACATCAACACCTATTACGTCGGTCTGTTTGGCGAGGTAGCCTTTGACGGTAAAGTTCAAAATGTTGGCGTTATCGATTCCTATTTAAGTGGAGAAGACTATGTCGGTGGCGTGGCAGGCAGTAATCAAGGTACCGTGAAAAACTGCTATAACACGGGCTCTGTCAACGGTAGCAACTATGTTGGTGGCGTGGTGGGATACAACCATAATATCGGCACCGTGACCAGCTGCTATAACATGGGTTTTGTGAGCGGCAACTCCACTGTCGGTGGTGTGGTGGGCTTTAATCACAACTTCGTCACCGTGACAAACTGCTATAACACGGGTTCTGTCAGCGGTAACAACTATGTCGGCGGCGTTGCAGGTAGCTGTCAAGGCACTATGACAGGCTGCTATAACACAGGCTCTGTCAGTGGCAGCAACCAGGTAGGTGGCATGGCGGGCTATTGCACCGGCACCGTGACGAACTGCTATAACACGGGCTCTGTCAACGGTAGCAGATATGTTGGTGGCGTGGTAGGCTATAGCATAAGAACTATAAATGCCTGCTATAATGAGGGCGATATCATCGGTAGCAACGAGGTCGGTGGCGTGGCAGGCAGTAATCAAGGTACCGTGAAAAACTGCTATAACACCGGCTCTGTCAGTGGCAATTCCAGAGTTGGAGGTGTTGCCGGTTGGAGCCGAAGTGTCGTACACGACTGTTACAATACCGGCCCCGTCAGCGGCAGTGACGAGGTCGGCGGCGTGGTGGGATATAACTATAACCACGACTATAAATACAACACCGGCACTGTGACGAACTGTTATAACAGAGGTTCTGTCAGCGGCGACAGCTCGAATGTGGGCGGTGTACTGGGAAAAAACGGTCCATACGATATAGTGACGAACTGCTATTATCTGAGCGGTTGCGCAACAGACGGAAACAGCGTAACACAGTTCGGTATCGGAAACGAAACCGTTGGCAGTACGACGGCGGACGTGACCGGTCAGACAACCTCCAAGACCGACGATTGGTTTACTTCGGGCGAGGTTTGCACAGCGGTGGGCTATCATAGCGGAGTAAGTGCCGCAAACGGTTTCTGCGACCTGTGTGGATATGATCCTGCAACCTTAAATGCAGACGGCTATTATGAAATCTCCAACGGTGGTCAGTTCTTCTGGTTTGGAAATTATATCAACACCGTTGACAGAACAGCCAATGCGGTTCTCACGGCAGATATTGACCTTGAGGGCAAGGCTTTGTCACCTATTGGTAAGGCTGCTAATAAATACGCGGGCGTGTTTGACGGCCAAGGTCATACAATTTCAAACTTTCATATTCATATTACAAGTGTAGGTAACTGGGGCTTGTTTGGATACATCGCAGGCGAAGGCACAGTAATTAAGAACTTCTCAATCAGTGGTGATGTAACCACAGCACTTACCTCTAATGTTGATGTTCAGTATGGTGTTGTAGGTCAGGCTGATGGTGGAGCTGAAATAAGGAATGTGCATTCTTCAGTTAATCTCACTTCAAAAGATGCTTATCAAAAGAAATATTTTGGTGGTATTGTTGGCAGAACAGGTAATATTACTGTAGATAGTTGCTCCTTTAGTGGAAAGCTTTCCCTTGGTAGTAACACCCTTGACTGTGTAGGTGGTATAGCTGGTTATGTTTACAACGGCAAAACTGCCGGAATTACTAACTGTGGCTTTTACGGAAGCATCGTTTCTACCTATTCAAGTGGAAGTGTCGGTGGAATCCTCGGCTATTATAATGGGGAAAATGCAAAGGCATTGACTATATCAAATTGCTTGAGCGTTGGCACACTTCCTGAAGGTAGGGGTGCTATTGTTGGCACCTTGAAAAATTACGGTTCAATAAATGCAGGCTCAAATAACTATTATTCTAATGATTTGACTCATTCTGTTGATAACATTACGGCAATAGCTGCTACACAATCACGTCTTAAAAGCGGTGAGATTGCTTACCTTCTTCAGAGTGGCAACACCGAGCAGGTTTGGGGGCAGGAGAGTAATCAGGCAGGTGCAACTCCAATAGTTGATTCAACAGGTCTTTACAAGGTTGTAAAAGTAGGTGAAACAGGCAACTACTCCGTTGCAAATGTTGGTGATACAAACGGTGACGGAACAGTTGATGTAAATGACTATCAGGTACTTGTGAACGCTATTTTGAATGAAGACCCTGAGCAAGAAGCTGTTAAACAGATTGAAACTGCAAGCTATGATGATATAGTGAAATATGACCTTGACGGTGACGGTTATCTTGATGTTATTGATGCATATCTTCTCCACCTTTTCATAAACGGCTTTACAACTGTTGATGTATATGCAGTTGGTGACTATGACTTAAACGGAGTTGCATTTGAAGAAGCTGACATTAAAGCTATCAAGCACGCTATCGAAAATCCCGAAAAGCTTGCTACATATAAAAAACATGCTTCCGATATTAACGGTGACGGTAAGCTGGATGAAAATGACCTAACTGCACTCACTGCAAAATACAGTGAGGTAACAGGCACAGAGTGTGCAGATAATGTGAAGGTATATTACAGATGGGGTAACAAATACTCCACCTGCACAGCAACAGCTATGTGTACCCTTTGCGGTAAAAAGGTTGCAGTAGAAACTGTTAATACAACAAGCGAAACACTTTCAGAATTAACTTGTACTCAGGATGGCGAAATTAAATATACAGCAACCTTTACAAACGAGCTTTTTGAAGAGAAAGTAAAAAATGTTACAGAAAAGGCAGGTCACACATTAGGTGAATTGAAAGATAACGGTGACGGTACACACGGTAAAGGTTGTAAAAATTGCGATTATACAGAAAGCAAGGAACACAGCTACGATATCACCAAAGGTGAGTGTATCTGCGGAGCAAAGCTTCCTGTTGTAGATTTAGCATCGCAAACTGATAGTAAAACAGTCACCATTACCGGAGATTGCAAAATTATCGGTGATGGTATCTTATATGACGTCGAGCTGTATATCGTCGAGGATGCAACCGTAATATTTGAGGTCGGTGCAAGCGGAGTGAAACTTAATGGACAGATTACCGTGGCTGACGGCAAGACCTTGACGCTCCTTGTTGCAGGTGATGCAGAACATACCGTGAACGGTGGCATTTCTCTTGGCAATGGCTCCAATGTGATTATCGAAGGCGACCTTACCAAAGCGAACAACAAACTGACCGTTTCGGCTACAGATGGTAACGCCGGTATTGGTGCCAACGGTGGCGTTACAGCAGGTGATATTACCATCCGCAATGCCCGTGTGGATGCTAAGGGAAGTTCAAAGGAAGTATCAGCGGATTCAAATAAGGGGATTAAGGCTGACACCAGTATCAGCGGTGCTGCCATAGGTACATCGGATGGATCAATGGGTGACATCCTCATTGAAAATTCAATCATCGTTGCAGAAGGTGGTTATTATGAAAGTACCTCGCATGCAGCAGCAATCGGCATAGGTTACGTTGGTAGCACAATGGGGAATATAACCCTTAAAGATTCTCAGATTACAGCGAGTAACAACGGTGACGGCCTTGCTTCTGTAATCGGTGCGGGCGCTAATCACCATGTATTTGTATCCGGTTCTTTGGGAGATATTGTCATTACAAATACCGAATTGAATCTTTCTATGGCGATTGGTACGAAAAACTGTTATGCAGCAATGATAGGATCGGGCATCGGCTTTTCTCATGCCTATGTTAATATGGGAAAGATTATCTTTACCGATATAACTCAAGCGGAACTGGACGAGATTATTCCTACATGGCTTCCATCAGACTTTAACGAATGGGGTGCTTATGCTCTCGGCAGAGGATATGATGGCAGTGCTTATGAGTATGACGCTTTTGGTGGCGTATGGGTCAGCGACGGCAACGGCGGCACTGTACAGATCGGTAGTGAGGATGGCTATTACTGCATCAATGATAAAATAGATTAAATAAATACAAGAGCCTGCGTAGCCCTTTGTACGCACAGGCTCGACAAACCTAATTCGATCCCGAAAGAAGATTTTACGTATCGTGTTGAAAACGACTAACAAATTCAATTCTTTCCAAATATAAAAACAGAGCACTCGCTGAGAAATCAGCGGGTGTTCTGTTTTTAGCTACCAGTTGCCTGCTGCCAGCCACCAGCGTTGTGGCAATAACTTTAGTCTTCTTAATATGTTTTATTAATGATATAGAAATAAAAAATTAGAATGACACAGTGTCTGTTATGGGAACTGGAGGCTGGAAGCTGGCGACTGACAAACTGTTTACTGCCCACCAAAAGCCGTATAACGAGAGTTGCGGTAAGAGCGGGGAAACTAACCGCAGAGCATATATCAGCCTTAAATTAGCCTTTCTTTTCCTCTTTGCTGATGCAAAAAACTTTACTGCATAAGTCAAAGAATAGGGAACAGGTTTGAAAACAAAAAAGT
>JAZUOL010000095.1:0-4348 GCA_045604605.1 Acutalibacteraceae bacterium
ACAAAAGACGGTATGCGTGTTGATATCTGCTCAAAATGTCACCCCTTCTTTACCGGCAAGCAGAAGCTCGTTGATACAGGCGGACGTGTTGAAAGATTCAATAGAAAATATAACCTCTCTAAGTAAGTTATATCTGCTTGAACAAGTCGGTGAGTTATCACCGACTTTTTGCGTTTTTCAGAGTTAATGAACTAAACCGAGTAAGGTGATAAAATGAGTGATTCTTATAAAACTCTTGCAAAAGAAGCTTGTGATGAGTATATAGTCAAACATTCAAGATTTATAGGGTACGCAAAGCCTGTTAAAACCGAGAAAGAAGCAGTTGATTACATAAACGAAATATCAAAAAAGCATTGGGATGCAAAGCATAATGTTTACGCTTATTCTATTAGAGATGGCGGTATAAAACGTTATTCTGATGACGGAGAGCCTCAAGGAACTGCAGGAATGCCCGTCCTCAATGTTATTTTGCAGGAAGGGATTACAGACTGCGTTATTGTTGTAACCCGTTATTTCGGAGGCATTCTTCTGGGTGGCGGAGGTCTTGTCCGTGCCTACACTCATTCTGCTAAAATCGGTATTGATGCGGCAGAGATTATAACACTTTCTGAATGGACTGTTTGCGAAATTCAATGTGAATATACCTTTTACGGAAAGCTTGAAACATTTATCAGGGATTTTGGTGGGGTAGTAGAGAACAGCGATTTTGGTGAAAATGTAACGTTGAATTTCCGAATTAAAAAAGGCCTTGAAGAGAATTTTGATAAAAAACTACAAGATTTAAGTAACGGAAAAGTAGGTTTTTCTCAAATTGGTGAGGTAATTGCAGGAGAATAACTCAAAAAATAACAAAATATAAAAAATTTTTAAAAAAATCCGTCAAAAAAAGAGGGATTTTTTTATTTTTATAGTATTATAAATATATAAAGCGAAATAACGCCCAAAGGTGGTGCTTTCTGTGAATGATGAAATAAGAAAAAGAACTCTGGCAAGAGAAAAAATCTCTTTTTCAAAATATGCCATGCTCTGTGATAATTCAAAAGGGCGACTTGTTCCTGAAGAAGAATGTCCGGTAAGAACGGCATATCAGCGTGATAGAGACAGAATTATTCATTGTTCAGCTTTCAGGCGGTTAAAGGATAAAACTCAGGTGTTTTTGGCACCGGGTAATGTGCATTACAGAACCCGTTTGACTCATACCCTTGAGGTTTCTCAGATTGCAAGAACCATTGCCCGTTCGCTTGCTCTTAATGAGGATTTAACGGAAGCTATTGCTTTGGGGCATGATTTAGGACATACCCCTTTCGGTCATGCAGGTGAACGCGCTCTTAACCAGGTTTATGAAAAAGGCTTTACCCATTTTGAACAAAGTCTTCGTGTTGTTGATATGCTTGAAAGAGAGGGCAACGGTCTTAACCTTACTTATGAGGTCAGAGATGGTATTCTCTGCCATACGAGAGGTAAAGAGGCTGATACTCTTGAGGGTAGAATTGTTAAATTAAGCGATAAAATTGCTTATATGAACCACGATATTGACGATGCTATCCGAGGTAATATTATAAGCGAGGATGACATACCTTTAGAAATTCGCCTTGTTATCGGATTTTCAAAGGCTCAGCGAATCAATACAATGGTTATGTCTGCAATTAATAATACAAAGGATGAATTAAAAATGGCAGATGATGTACAGGCTGCCTTTGATCAGCTTCATTCCTTTATGTTTAAGTATGTTTATACTAATCCTAAATGTAAAAGCGAAGAGGGTAAGGCGGAAAGTATGATAAAAGAGCTTTTCCGTTACTATTCAAACGAACCTGAAAAAATGCCTGAATTATATCAGGAAATTGCAAAAAAAGAAGGCGCTCAAAGAGCTGCCTGTGACTATATTTCCGGTATGTCCGATAGTTACTCTCTTAAAGTATACAATGACCTCTTTGTTCCAAAAACCTGGGATTTTTGATGAATTTGCGATATAGCGATTTTATTATAATGTTTGGAAGCGAAGCTCCCATAAATTTTCCATTTTCAATTTTCCATTTTCAATTCTAAAAGGTAGGTGATACACATGGCTCGTTTTTCAGATGATTTTATTCAGCAAATTCGTGATAATAACGATATTGAATCGGTTATAGGAAGTTATGTTGATTTGAAAAGAAGAGGCAAAAACCTTGTTGGTCTATGCCCGTTTCATAACGAAAACACGCCATCCTTTACTGTGTATCCCGACACAGCTTCTTACTACTGCTTTGGTTGTGGTGCAGGAGGAGAGGTAATAAATTTTATAAGAAATATCGAAAATCTTGATTTTATAGAATCAGTAAAGCTTCTTGCAGACAGAGCAGGACTGAAAATTCCCGAAACTGATAGTTATGATGATGCAATTGCAAAATTGCGCCGTAGAATTTACGAAGCTAACCGAGAAGCCGCAAGGTTTTATCACGAAACCCTTTTTACAGAAAAAGGTAAGCAACAGCTTGACTACCTTTTAGGACGAGGCGTTTCACCAAAAATGATAAAGCATTTCGGGTTGGGTGCTGCGCCGGATGATTGGCATGCTCTTGCAGAGCACCTTAAAGAAAAAGGCTTTAATCGTGATGAGCTTGTTGCGGCAAACCTTTTAAGAAGTAGCGAGAAAAACGGGAAACGCTATTATTACGATGCTTTCAGAGCAAAGGTGATGTACCCTGTAATTGATTTAAGGGGCAATGTAGTAGCTTTTGGCGGTCGAGTTCTTGATAACAGTAAGCCTAAATATATAAATACCTCTGATACTTTGGTTTATAAAAAAAGTAACGAATTGTTTGCTTTGAATTTTGCCAAAAACGGAAACGACCGCAAACTGATTCTTTGCGAAGGCTATATGGATGTTATCGCTCTTCATCAGGCAGGCTACGAAAATGCTGTTGCAGGTTTAGGGACTGCCTTAACTCCTGAGCAGGTCAGCCTTATTTCCAGATACGCAGATGAAGTTGCTTTGTGCTACGATTCTGATGAAGCGGGACAAAAAGCTGTCAGAGCGGCAATGACCCTTTTCTCAAAAACCGGGGTAAAAGTAAAGGTGATTCGTCTTGATGGCGGTAAAGACCCTGATGAAATTATAAAAAAATACGGAAAAGAGCGTTTTGAAAGACTTCTCGACAAAGCTGATAACGACACAGAGTATAAATTATCAAAGCTTCGCGAAAAATATATTGTTGAAACAGATGATGGTAAGCTTAATTTTTTAAGAGAGGCTGTTAAGGTTCTTGCTTTTTGCGATTCTATTGAAAGAGATGTTTATGCAATGCGTCTTTCGGACGAGCTTAATGTGGGAAAGGACGCAATCCTTCAACAAATCGGAGAGGCAAGGGAAAAAGAGAATTACCGTAAAGCAAAAGCAGAGCTTTCAACTGCCCAAAAGAAAGTTCAGAATTTAGATATTGCCGCAGATCCGCAGAGATTAAAAAATGTAAGAGCGGCAAAGGCAGAAGATACAATTCTTGTAACACTTCTGAATAATGCATCGTTTTACAAGAATTTTAAAGATCGGCTTTCAAAGGATATTTTTGTTACACCCGTTAACAAACATCTTTTAGAGATAATAATTAAACGTCTTGAAGAATCGGAAAGAATAGATATTTCGCACCTTTCTCAGTATTTAACACCGGAAGAAATAAGTGTTGTTGCAAGATTGCTTGCAAATCAGGCGATGGTATCAAATACTTTGAAGGAATGTGAAGACTGTCTTTTGGTTCTGGAGGAAGAAAAGAAAAAAAGAGAAACGCCAAATATCTCTCAGATGAGTGATGATAGCTTTCTTCAGTTGTTCAATTCTTTGAAAAAAGACGAGAATAATTAATTTAGTTTATAATGTGTGAAAAAGAAAGGTGATGCTAAAAATGGAAGGTTGGGAGAAAAAACCGCAAATTAAAGCTCTTATCGAAAAAGGTAAGGTAAGCGGAAAACTTGCAACCCACGACATCGACAATGTCATTCTCGAAATTGAGGGCTTTGATGTTGACGATATCGAAAAGCTCTATGAGCTTATTGAAAGCAACAGTATTGAAATCATTGATGATATCGGTGATGAAATGCTTGATGCTCTTTCAATGGACATTGAGTCAACAAAAACACCTGAAGAGGAAAGTCCGGCTGATGCAAAAGCAATGGCGATTGACGATCCTGTTAAAGTGTATCTTAAAGAAATCGGACGAGTTCCGCTTCTTACGTCAGAAGAAGAAATCGAGCTCGCTATCAGAATTTCTGAAAATGATCAGGAGGCAAAGAAGCGTCTTTCTGAAGCGAACCTTCGTCTTGTTGTTAGTATTGCAAAAAGATATGTTGGTCGTGGTATGCAGTTCCTTGATTT
>JAZUOL010000096.1:0-6665 GCA_045604605.1 Acutalibacteraceae bacterium
TTCCTTGCCCAAGCCTGTTTTTACAACCTCTTCGGTATAAAGATATTCATTATCGGGATATCTTGCAACGGTTTGTCTTATGTCATCCACGAAAAGCTCGCAATAAAGAGGACCTGTATAATCGCCGTCATAGTTATCTGCTGTATGGTAAGAGCCGATTGCATAAATCTTACCCCAATCGTTGCTTGTGAGCGAATACGGTGCTTTTGACAGGTCAATAACCTCAACATTTTCCTGAGCATCGGCAGAAAGTCTTTGTGCAATTTCGGGATAACCTTTTACATTTTTAAAATCGGCAGTATCAAGTGTTATACCACCATTGATAATAACCTCACCGTTATAAGAACGGTATGTTACAGGACATTCCTCTGTGCCCGAATCCTCTTTGGTAAGTTCGAGAGAAGACACGCGGTATTCACCGCCTTCTATGCAAACCGTAATTCCGTTTTTGCCTGCTTTATCTGTATTTCTTACAGCTTCAACCGCTTTTTCAATTGTCAGAAACGGTGAAGCTTTTGTACCGCTGTTGTTGTCATTGCCGGTTGTGCTTACATAAAAATCGCCCATAATCATTTTATCATCATTCTTTTCTTTTGATACTGTTGATATAGCAGGTGTAGGAGCAGTGTAATTTTCGTAAAGTAAAACGTAAATGTGCGATTTGATATACGAATGACTTCCGAAGAGAAACCCGATAACAATAAGTATGGAGAGAATCGCTTTCAAAACCTTGTTGTTAAATATCCTGAACACGCAAAGCAGAGCCATAACAGATGTGATAATGAATGTGATATACACGGGAATAACCATTGCCGCCAACTCAAGCTCACTGCTGCCGATTACGGCATTTATCAAAAACATACCACCAACAAGAATTGTAGCAAAAGCCAAAGCCGTTAAAACTGCATTCAATGCTGTTTTCTTTTTATCTGTCTTTTTGCGCAGGGGTATCGAAAGCAATGCGCCACCAAGGCAAACAACAAAGGCGAGAATAAACTGAAGCGGTGTATATTCAAAGCAGAGATATTGCATATGGTAGTAATACAAACCGACAATTGCAAAAGCTATGCCCAAAACAAGAAAAATTGTTCCGAATATTTTTGGTTTTAAGTTTTTTTTCATAAAAAAAATCCTCCCGGATGCAGATTCGTTGAAATAATTATAGCACAATGTAGCCATTCTTTTCAATCGCAAGTGACAAAATCTCCTTGGCTTTCTGTGTTATATGGTTATGTTTGTTACCCGACAAATTGGAATTTGTTGATATGTATTTGTTTTCCGTTAAAATGTAGGGTACGGTCTTGACCGTACCGCCAAATTCATCCATAACCTTTCGGGCTGATCAAGATTTTATCGAGTTGATTATATCACCAATCAACAACTAAAGCAATAAAAGAAAAAGACTGAAAACATCTAGCTTTCAGTCTTTTTTGGTCGAAGTAAAGTGATTCCTCCCCGACTTCCCAACGGAAAACGAATTTCAAGAAACATTTACGCCAAAACAAGAGAAGAATGCGAAACACTCCTCGCAGAGCTTATAAAGGAAATGAAAGCCGAAATTCAAGCAGAAAGAAAACGAATAAAACAAGAGCAGCGTATGTAAAAAATTTTTACTGCATAATACAAAGAAAAGAACCCGTCACAAATCGTGACGGGTTGTTGTTTATACATTGTTACTTTGCCTCTAAATAATAAACATTATGTTTATCTTTTTGATATTCAACTGAATACGGACAATTATCTTTCTCTCCCATATATAAAACCGTTGAACTTGTCGGAACATTTTTTATTACAAGTATATTCCCTCGCTTACCTATTGCACAAACATCGTTGTATACATCATAAATCGTTGGGTGCCAATGTGTAATTCCGCTATCAATTTTTCCAAATAGTTTCTTAGAAACACCAATATAACAATCTCTTGGGTCGACACCGATTTCCACTTGAATATCATCATATAAATCCCAATAAATTTTACCTTTTTCTTTAATTTCAAATGTTCCGCAAATGTCTGGTGTTTGGCACATCATATCGTAAAGTTCTTCTGTAGTTTCAGGAACGATGAGTTTCAAAGGTGAATCCTCGTTTTCAAAAACTTTTTCATAACTCCAAGTAAGGAATATACATTCAGGTATATTCACATCAGTCAATTTGTGGCGCAAAAACATATTCCTTTCCACAAGAAGCTTGACAGGCATATTTCTGTTGTTTTCTAACTTTGAAATAATATTTTGATATGAAGGTTCAAAATCTTTCCAATCACCATCATAATCTACTTCCCAACCCGATTCGTCTTCTTTCAAAGAAATTTGGTCAAAATCGGGAAACAGAAAGAGTGTATCTTGATACACAAAATATTCTAAACCATTTGATTCTTGTCTTATATACTCGATAGGTAATTTGCGTTTTTTTGCACTATTATAAAATCTGTATTGAGGTAAATAAAAACTATATTTTTTAAATGGTATCTGAAAATCTTTATAATATTGCGAATTTTTATAATCTTTCATATTTTTAGGCAAATTAAACAGATACACACCGAACCCAATCAAAAGACCAAACAAAATTATTGGTGAAAATACAATCACAAGTAAAGCAATTAAAATTTTAATATACCATTTCAAAATATCACCACCGTTTATTAACGTTTTAAAAATTCTTTAATTTTTTCAAATAACGATTGTTTCTTTATCATTGCTTTTACCATAGAAAACGGCAATGGTTCACTTACTGTATTCTTTCTCCAGATAAGTTCTGAATCAATTGGCGTTCCATTATCAAGATATGAGTGAAAAGCAAAATCAAAGCTTTCCCAAGAAATTATCCCTTCTTCAGCCATGGAATAGTACTCGTCGAAATAGTACATATCGCCCCATAAATCATAATCAAAATTCCAATCACCCGGATCACCGATATCACTAACTAATTTGTACATAGTGGAAACAACTTCACCTTTGTTCATTCTGCCTGAGTAATAAGCATCTTTAAAGAACAACCTGAATTTATCTGAAACAACAGATTTATCAAACTCTTGTTCGATACAATAGTTATGTAACAAAGATATGGTTTTTTCCACATCCGAACCGCAAAAATAAAGGTCTATTACAAGGTCGCTCATAGGTTCGTCCGTCTTCAAATAGCTCTCCAACCATTCATCATAGCCATCCGAAAAACCTAAAAGCAACAAATACATATAATAAAATGCGTCTTCACGTCTCAAGGCATTCAACTCACAAATTCTTATTTTAGATTATTGTATCATAAATAGAAAACAACCGCAACTTTTACTAAAGTTACGGTTATTTATGGTCGAGATGACGGGATTTGAACCCACAACCTCCACGTCCCGAAAAGATGTCCCCGTCTGCTCTCAGGAACTGCACACAACATATTGTGCTTTCGTGTATATTGGGAATGCTCTTTGAAGCTGAATTCTACACTGTCTTCAAATAGTCCAAACCTGTCTGTGGGCTTTATGTGGTCGTTACCATTTTTAATAGAAAAACTTCAAATCAGTATTTACTTGATAGAAAAAGCAATTGGTTGTAGTCCTGCCTCTCTTCGAAGAGAGGGGGACCACCTTTTTATTAATTTGGGATTAAATCAAAGTTTCAAGCGTGCCAAATAATAAAAAATAAAAATAAATTTAGTTGGGTGGTGGAGAGTTCTTGACGCGAACTTCTGAGCGTCTTTTCACCGTAAGGTGAAACTGTAACAATTTTATTGTTCTCGGTAAGTATATTGCAATTGAATCTTACGATTCAACGACACGCCTGATGTCGTGTCGAGAACCACCCACCGTTCCACCGGACTTCATTCATTGTTTTACCAAAAGTCTCGCTTTATACCTATTCGTCACAATAAATTATTTCAAGACGGTCCCCCCGCCTTTGAAGGCAGGTATAAATAACCGCAACATTTTCTCCTACTCTGCAAATTCAAGTTTCATTATATCAAAGTAACTCTCTCAATTTATCAAGGAATGCTTCTTCGCCCAGGGTATTCACCTTGAATAACATCGCCTGACTTCCGCCCGATGTAATCGCAGAAAGATAAATCGGACCATTCGCATTCTGAAACAATGTAACGTTCATACTCACACGGTTACCGCCTGCATAACTATATCGTTCAAAAACACGAACACTGCATCTTGCATCACCATCAAACATATCGCTTGAATCCTCAAGTGATGCCGACATACTACCATTCAATATTCCGTTCTCGATTGTCTTTAAAATTTGTCCGAAATCACCAGTAAGAACCTGCTCTAATTTTGCCATTACTTCTCCTCCTATTCTTTACATCAATGTTTATATATTTACAAATTGGGTTTTACGTTTTTTTCATTTGAATACTAACCAAACAATAATTTCCGACAAGTGATATAACACAACCAACAATATACTTAAAAATCGGCTCACCGATAAGGTTAAATGCAAATGAAAGTAAAGTGCCATAGATAAAAAAACAAATAATAAAACTTAAAAAAGGTATTTTATTTTTCCAACAAATAATATAGGTTGTAAGTATCACAAACAAAGAAGAATAAAATGGTGCAAAAGCACTTAAAACTTGAATCTTATGAAAAGGCTTCATTCGACTTATGGTATTACTTATACTTTCATATATTTTATTCATACAACCATACACCTCCTGACAAATTCTCATTCATCAACCCCATTATACCATACCTTCCACAACATTTCCACAGTTACATACATGTAAAAAATTTTACTGCATAATACAAAGAAATACACCTACCAAATGGCAGGTGTACGACTTTAAAATTACAAACCTAAAATTGTTTTTATTCTCTCAATATTTCTTTCTGACATTTCCGTTTGCCTTGCAAAGAATTCCCATTTTGAAACAGCGTTTCTTACTTGCTCAATACTTTTTTCTGCATCAGATTTTTTAATACCTACCTTTTCGGCAACCATCAACATATCATCTTTTGTTATGTTGTCAGCCTTTCCGTTAATAAGCATCTGATGAGCCTTAACCCATTGACTGTCTTTTCTGTATGCAAAGGTTACATCATAGGCAGGTGATAAAGACCAGACGCTTTTTTTATCCATAAGGAAGGATATGTTTTTGGTATGGTCATCATAGTTTTTGGCATATTCATTGAAGACCATTCGTTTGAACAATTGAATGTAGTCGCTATAAGGAAGCTTAAGCTTCTTCATTACAGAAAAAGCATCCTCGTATGAATAAATCATTGGTGAATTAAAGTCCATATGAGCTAAAGCGCACAGCGTTTGCATGTGCAGCTTCCTGCCGTTTTTACCTGTTCTGTCAAAACGCTTTGTCATAAAATGAGCTTTTCCGTTTTCTTTGTAAAGCTTACATTCACTCATTTCTATACCCGCTTCAACAGCCATGAGATAATATGCATATTCAATCTTAGTATATTCACTATCATCAGGACGAGTATCTTTATCCTTGTTGTTTTTGATATTATCAAATTTTAATAACCAATATTCATAGCCCTTACTTGCTTCAATCTGACCTGAACGAATATCGTTTGTTTCAGGATTCCAGGCTATAAGAGTCTTGGCTCTTGCTCCGCCAACAGAAGAACTGCATTCCATCAACTGAGACATAAGACGATCATTTTCTTCAATATGAATATACTCTTTTTCAGAAAGTATTTCAGAAGCAAGCTTTGTTAAAGCATCAAGGTCAACAGGCTCATCTATAGCTCCGATTTCCTGGGAAGGCTCGTATTCCAATGCACCCATACCTCTTTTGCCTGTGTAACAAAGCCTTTCTATAACAGATAAGCTATCAGGCTCTCTTCCCTGACTTTCTAAATATCTGTTGATAACAATGTTGCCAAATCTGTCAGGAAGCGAATCTGCAACCATACCCGGAAGTCCGTAAAAGGTTTGTTCCGGCAAGCTACGGAAAGAATAGGTAACGTTTGATAACGGCATTGTAACAGGTGAAATTTCAATATTACTCTTCAAAAAGTCATCATCATACTGAAAGCCTACTAAACCATTATCCTCCTGATGAAGATATCCCACAGTAGTACCCCACATTTTAACACGAACAGTATTTACTTTTTTCAATCCTCATCATCCTCCCTGTCTTCTCCCCAGACCCAAGTATCATTTGAAGTCTTCTTGTCAGGTCTTGCGCGTTTTCTGATTGCTTTTTCTTCAAACATCGCTTTGTAATCAGGTTGAGGTTCAGGAATAAGCATATCAAGATTATCCAATAAATTAAATTCCGATAAAATTTTAATTATAGCAGACCACTTTGTATCATCGCCATTTTCTATACGCATTAATGTAGTTACTGAAACGCCACATCTCTGAGCAAGCTGATGCTGTGTAATATTCAAGGATACTCTATATTGTTTTATACGATTTCCAAATTCTTGTAAAATTGCTTTTTCACTGTCAAATTGCGTAATCTTCATAACTCCTCCTGAAAAATAACTATTCAGATTTGCAACATTATATTAACATAACGCACTTAATATGTCAACTTTGAATAGTTAACATAAAAAATCAACATATTCAAACACAATTTCAAATGTAAAAAATTTTACTGCATAATACAAAGAAAAGAGCAGACCGAAATCTGCTCTTATATATTTTACACCTTTGATTTTTTCAGTAACACAAGAGAATACGCAAGTACCGACACAGCTG
>JAZUOL010000097.1:0-23313 GCA_045604605.1 Acutalibacteraceae bacterium
ATGGTATTTTGTAATTCTTGTTTCTCAGGATAACGATATTCTTGTTGCAATAGTTGCATTCGGTTTCAACTCTGCTGCCTATGTAGCAGAAATTTTCAGGGGCGGCATTATGTCAATTGATAACGGTCAGTTTGAAGCAGGCAGAAGCCTAGGCTTTAACTATGTGCAGACTATGATATATATTGTTCTTCCGCAGACAATAAAAGCAACTCTTCCAACACTTCTTAATGAGATTATTGCGTTGCTTAAGGAAACATCTGTTGCGGGTTATGTAGGTATTATGGACCTTACAAAGGCAGGTGACCTTATCAGAGGACGAACCTTTGAGGCGTTTATGCCACTTATAGCGGTTGCAATTATTTATCTTGTAACGGTTATTGTACTTACCAAGGTGTTCAGTATAATCGAGAGGAGGTTGAGGAAGAGTGAGCGATAAAGCATTTATTAAAGTAACCGACCTTAAAAAGCATTATAATGGCGGTGAGGTTAAGGCTCTCGATGGTGTTAACTGCGAGATTAACAAAGGCGAGGTTGTTGTTATAATCGGACCTTCAGGTAGCGGTAAATCTACATTCCTCCGTTCTCTTAACCTTCTTGAAATCCCCACAAATGGTGAAATTATTTTCAACGGAACAGATATTACTGCTCCCAAAACCAATATCAATAAGCACCGTCAGAAAATGGGTATGGTTTTCCAGCATTTTAACCTTTTCCCCAATATGACTGTTCTTAAAAATATGACAAGCGCTCCTGTGACAATTCTCAAAAAGAGTAAAGAGGAAGCAGAAAAGAAAGCTCTTGAGCTTCTTGACAGAGTTGGTCTTAAGGACAGGGCAGATGCTTATCCGAGTCAGCTTTCAGGCGGTCAGAAGCAGAGGGTTGCAATTGTCCGAGCTCTTTGTATGGAGCCCGATGTAATGCTCTTTGACGAGCCAACATCAGCTCTTGATCCTGAAATGGTGGGTGAGGTTCTTGATGTTATGAAGGAGCTTGCCTCAGAGGGTATGACAATGGTTGTTGTTACTCATGAAATGGGCTTTGCAAGAGAGGTTGCAACCCGAGTAATCTTTATGGATGAGGGTATAATTCAGGAGGACGGCACTCCCGAAGAAATCTTCGACAATCCCAAATGCGAAAGACTTAAGAGCTTCTTAGGAAAGATTTTATAATTGTAGGGGACGGAGTTATCCGTCCTCTTTTGTTTTTAGTGAGGAGCTAGGAGTGAGGAGTGTCGGGACCTGCGGTCGGCAATTATAAAAACTACAGAAAATTCACTTAATTCTTCTAATTGATTTTATCTATAACGAACTTAACTATCACACAATAATTATTTACATTGAAATATAATGTTTGGAAGCGAAGCTTCCCCAACACTCCTCACACCTAACTCCTCGCTCCTAACTTTGCAGATAGGCAACTTGCACAACAAACTCGCTCTTATTTTGATATTTATTACAAGCATTAAAATTGAATAATAGGTTGAAAAATGAAAGCGGTTGTGTTATACTTTGTCTATTAGTAGTGTGTTAAAGTATGTCATTGTGCTTTAATGCAAAATCTACGGAGGTGTATCTTTTGGCAGACGAAAAAACCACTGTTGTTGAAACGCCGGAAATAGACCCTGCTTCTCGTGAGTATGTCTATGAAAACAGAAGATATGTCGGTATGAAAGAAACTGTATGGTATGTTGTTTATGATATGTGCCAGAGCTTTAATATCGACTCTTTTAACGACCGTTTCATCACAAGTATTCTTCAAATCGACCTTGACTACCAGACAATCGTTAGCGTTTTCAACGGTTTCTGGGATGTTATCAACGATATCTTCACTGCGGCAATCGTTGAAAAAACCCGTACACGTTGGGGTAAATTTAAACCATATCTTGTTGGTTTGGGTATACCCGGTACATTGGGTACTTGTTTCTATTGGCTTCTTCCCATGTTCTTTAAGGGAAAAGGCGCAAGAGATATGACAAAATTCCTTACATATTTCATTCTTGCCATTGTCCGTGAAGGTGCCGGTACATTCCGTGCAATTGCAAAAACCGGTATGTTGGCAACTATTACGCCTCACCCGGTTGACCGAACCCGACTAATTACGGTTGCTGAGTTCTTCTCGGGTCTTTTGGGTGAAAAGCTTCCCCAACAGATTCTGACTGTTTTAATTGACCTTATCGGTAACAAGGTTATTAACCTTTCATATACCTCAACCTTTATGTTTATGGGTAACTTTACCGCAATTGTAAGTGGTGTTGCATCTCTTATCTTCTGCGTTATGACCCGCGAACGTGTTCTTCAGTCCGTTGAGACTCCCAGCATTATGCAGAGTCTTAAATCCGTTGTTAACAATAAGCCCATCTTGTTGCTTACTCTTTCGGAAACTCTTTCAAACTTCAGTGTTGGCGGTAGCATCAACGACTACTATATCGACGTTCTTAACTTCGCATCAATGACAATGGTTGCAGGTATTCCCGGTGCTATTATCAACCCCTTCTCATTCTCTCTTGTGCCTTGGTTCAGAAGAAGATTCTCAACAAAGACTCTTTATCTTCTTGGTACGAAGAGCCAGCCGTTGCTTGATATTCCTGTATTCCTTATCGGTATGATAGGCGGTAAGCACAACGGTATTTATAAAAAAGTCTTGCCAATGTTCTTCGTCATGGCAATTAAGGAAGCCATTTATATGGTATTCTGGGGTGTTCGTAGAGTTATTCCCAGTGAAATGTATAACGAATCTATGGACTACTGTGAATGGAAGAACGGTTATCGTACAGAAGCTATGACCTCCGTTGCCCGTGACCTTACAAAGAAACTTGCAAGTATCGCAAACTCTGCACTTTCACTTCAGCTTAAGAAGCTTATCGGTTACGATATTTCTTCTTACACAAGAGGTGAAGCTCAGACAGATAACACCAAGTTTGGTCTTTTCGCAATGGCAACAATTATTCCTACTGTTACAGGTCTTCTCGGTATTGTTCCCATCCTTTTCTATGACCTTAGCGGCGAAAAGAGAGAGCGTATGTACGCTGAGCTTCTTGCTCGCCGTGAAGAAGATGCAAAGATTGCAATGTCCGGAGACAAGGAAGCCATCGAAAAGCTTGCTAAAGAGCAGTTATCAGTTGGTTCACAGAATAGAGATCTTTAATAATGATTGTAATTTGTCGAAACGCAGTCGCGTTTCGCAAAAGCCGATTTTATCGGCTTTTAGCAAAATTGTTTTTCATAAATACAATTTTGCATTGCATTCATTGAAAGGATTATAGTCGAATTTTCAAAGAAAATTCGATACCAAATCATATATTTGGTATCGAAACAGTGTGATTTTACGCTGTTTCGACTAACTATAATCGTTATAAAAAAACTTCGGCGGCACGGTGTGTCGCCGATTTTTTAAGAGAATATATCAGAAAGGAGTTTCTATGGCAAAATCAAGTTATTTAGCCAATTCAGCTAAGCTTTTATGCATTGTTTCAGCGTTGCTTTTTGGTGCAAACGCACTTGTTACAATAGGCTCCTTTGAAGGTTATGAGAGATGGGCTCAATGGGGGACACGTCTTTCAAGCCTTGCGTTGTATGTGGTGCTTGTTATAGGCTATGTTGCTTTCAATGGTGAAGGTGTGGGTCACAAGCGCTATAGGGATAGAAAAAGCAAACGGGTAACAGGCTTTTTAAAATTCAATCTGTTCTTTTGCTTTGTATTGAATTTCCTTAAAAGCGGATTAAATTATGCGATTCTCACCCTTGATGGTGTGGCGGCTGATATTGCAGGCTTTTTAATGAGCGCCGTTTCCGTTTTTGGCTCATATGTTTTCCTGTTATGGGCAGTTTCCTTATGGTATATTTTACGTGACAGAAGCTGTAAAAATTTACTTCCTCTTGAAATAATTGCCTTTATTTGCGGAATTCTCTACAATGTTTATAAGCTATTTAACTATGCTGTGGTTAAATACAGGATTAATGCCTTCGGAGAGCTTTTTGCTGAAATCTTTTCCGATAGCAATACATTAAAAATTCTTTGTCTGTTGCAGTTGTTCTTTGATATTCTGATGTTTTTACAGATTTGCTTTTATTACGGCAAATTGGGTGACGAAGAGCAAAAGGTTCTTGACAGTAATGTCAGAGAATTAGTGAAAGCAAGGAATGTTTACAAAGAAGAGGGGTACGGAATAGATACTCTTGAAGATGATTTCTTAAACTGAATAAAGAATAAATAAAAACATCACCTGTATAATGTATAGGTGATGTTTTATGCGTAAAATACTTGTTTTCTCAGTTGTTTTGATTATATCGGGGCTTATGATAATAGCCTTAAAGGGGCATAAGGAGGAAAAGAATATACCTGTAATAAATGATGGTACACAGGTAGCAACAACCAAAGAGAGTAAAGAAAATGAAGAAAATGAAGAAAATGAAGAAAATGAAGAAAATGAAGAAAATGAAGAAAATAAAAGAATCTTTGCGGTATGGCTGACATATTCCGAAATCGGTTCACTTGTTAAAGGTAGAAACGAGGAGGAATACAGAGAAAGTATAGAAAAAGTTTTTGCAGATTTAAAAGAAAACAAAATTAATACGGTGTTTTATCAATGTAGAGCATTCTGTGACAGCTTTTATTATTCGGATGTGTTTCCCGTTTCAAAATACATTTCCCAAGCGGGAAAAACTCCGGCTTTTGACCCGTTTGAAATCTTTTTGGAAAAGGCAAAGGGGTTTGGTATTTCTGTTCATTGTTGGATTAATCCATATAGAATTTCCTATGATAATAAGCCGGAAAATCTGACGAAGGATTCGCCTGTCAGAGCTTTATATAAGAGGGATAAAAATGCGGTTATTATATGCGATAAGGGGATTTATCTTAATCCTGCTCATTCTGAAAGCAGAAGACTCGTTCTGGAGGGTATAAGAGAAATATTAAATAAATATCAGGTGGACGGAATACATTTTGACGATTATTTTTACCCTGAAACAGAAACTTTAGGAGATGAAAACCTTTATAAGAATTATCGAAAGGAAGGTGGTTGCCTTACACTTTCTCAATGGCGCAGAGAAAATGTAAACGGTCTTATAAGCAGTGTTTATTCCCTGGTTAAAGGCTATAATGATAAATTGCTTTTTGGTATCAGTCCGTCGGCAGATATAAAAAAGTGTAAAAATAGTTTTTATGCAGATGTGGAAAAATGGTGCAGAGAAGAGGGTTTTGTTGATTATATAATTCCACAAATCTACTTTGGCTTTGAGAACGATACTATGCCTTTTCAGAAGCTTTTTGAGGAATGGAGCGCCTTGGGGGAAAATGGGAATGTTAAGCTGATTTGCGGTCTGGCACCTTATAAATGCGGTAAGCCTGACCAATATGCAGGTAGTGGCAAAAATGAGTGGACAGAAAATGTAAACATTTTGTCACGTCAATATGAACAAATACTACAAAGTCAGGTGTGGCAAGGGTTTTCGCTGTTTTCATGTTTTTATTGTTCTGGAGAAAATATGAACGAAATTTCTAAAAAAGAAATAAAAAATCTTATAGTTATGATAGAATAAAACAGTATAATAAGTTAATATGTCTAAATATGCGTTTTTGAAGAGTTGTTATGAAAAGAAGTATAAAAATAATAGCATTTTTGCTTGTGTGCATTTCTTTCAATTTAATAGTTCCCCAAGCATTTGCAAAAGAACTTTCAGGAGATATAGATGGTGACGGAATCGTTACCTCTGTTGATGCGCGCCTTGCTTTGAGATATTCTGCAAAAATGGAAAAGCCTACCGCATCCCAACAAAAACTTGCAGATGTAAATGACGATGGTTCTGTTACTATAACCGACGTTAAACGTATAATGGCAAATGCTCTTGATTTAGAAACCTACGGAGAAAGTCTTTTGAAAAAAGGTTTTCCAATTTCATACGTTGAGCCTCTCGAAAAGCTATACGCCCGTCATCCCAATTGGGTGTTTGTTCCGATGCTTACGGGGCTTGATTGGCAAGCTTCGATTAACGGAGAAAGAGACCCTCATAGCCAACAGCTTATTGAAAACAATGTTCAGGCATCTTTTATGTGCTCCTGTAGTATGTGCAAAGGCGTAATTCAGGAAGGCTCCAACTGGGTGAGCGCATCTGAGGAAGCTGTAAAATATTATATGGATCCCCGTAATTTCCTTACGGAAGAATATATTTTCCAGTTTGAGAGCACTGCCTATGATAAATCCCATACATTACAGGGTGTTGAGGCAATTCTCAAGGGTACGTGGATGTACGATTCGGACATTACATACCTGAACGGCAATGGTGCAGAGAAAACCTACAAGGAAGACGGCAAAGCTGTAAAGTACTCAGAAGCAATTATGAAAGCAGCAAAGGATAGCGGAATGAGTGCATATTTCCTTGCATCAAAAATTGTTCAGGAGGTAGGTTCTTCCACCTCTTCCTATGCAGGCGGTTCAAGTGGCAAAAATGCACCTTTTTACGGCATCTACAATTATTACAACATCGGAGCTTACACAGGTGTCCGTGACGGTCTTGAATGGGCAAACGGTTATCTTAAAACCATCCGAAGCGTTGTTATGTATAAAACTGCCAAGGTATCTGACGAAACTGTTGTTACCATTCCGGGCAATTCAGAAATTTATTATATAAGCTCCCAAGGGGATTTTTATAGGATAAGTGCCATTGTGAACGGCAAAACGTACAAGGGCTATGTAAAAAAAGACAATGTCTCAATTTACACATCTTATGGCAGACCCTGGACAAACCCTTATAAAACTATTTATTACGGAGCTCAATATATTTACGATTCTTTTTCTAAAACCCAATATACAGGCTATCTTCAGAAATTTAATGTTAATCCCGAGTCTGAAAACCTGTACAATCACGAATATATGGGTAATGTAAGAGCGGCGGCATCAGAGGCTTATAAAACATATAAAGCTTATACCTCTGCAAATATTCTGGAAAACAAAAAGGTTTTTTCAATTCCTGTTTTCGAGAATATGCCCGGTGCAAATGTAACTGCAAAGGAGCTTTTTAAAAACTCGAAGCCTGTTTTGAAAGTGACCGAATATACTGAAAGCTCTGTTACGCTTTCCTGGTCGGCTCTTGAAAATGCAGAATTGTATCAGGTTTATAAATACAATAGCGAAACAAAGAAATATAAAAAAATCAAAACAACAAGCCAACTGAAATTTACCGATAAGGGTCTTTCTTCGGGAGAGCTGCCAAGCTATAAAATTCGTGGCTATTACAGGGATGAGGATGGAGATATTATTTATTCTTCATTCAGTTCTGTTTTCAAAGCTTCCGTAAAGCCGCCGAAAATCGATGAATTGAATGTTGCCTCCTTTGGCGATAGCTATGTTAAGCTGAAATGGAAAAATCTTTCCTGTACAGGTTATATTATTTACCGATATGATGATATATTGGGTGGCTACAAGGAGCTGAAAAGAATTTCCATAACCGAAAACAAAACTATCTCCTATGCAGATAAGACTGTTTTAAGCGGAACTGCATATAAATATAAGCTCAGGACATATATCAAAACAGAGGACCGTATTTTTTATTCGGACTATTCTCCTGAGATTTCTGTTACAACAACAGGGGATGTACCTGAAATTATACCCTGTCCTTACGCTGAACCTACTGCAACAGTACGCCACGGAGATAATGGCGTATCGGTTAAATGGGTTCAATGGCATCTTTATAAATTAGGCTATCTTACAAAAAATGATATAGATGGTGTGTTCGGCTCAGGAACGGAAAGTGCAGTAAAGGCATTCCAGACTGCCGAAAAACTTGATGTTGACGGACTTGTTGGTCCCGATACACGTGAAGCGATGAAAACAAAATACGGAGCATAAGTTAATGAAAGGATTTCTCAAGAGACTTGTAGCTTTTTGCGTTGTGCTGTGCCTGTTCCTTCCCATAACTGAGGCTTTTGCTGCAGGAGTTAAAGGCGATATTAATTCCGATGGTAAGCTTAAGCTTTCTGATGTTCGCAGAATTTTGCGAATGGCATCCTCAATGGAGGAAACGGGAGAAAATCTAAAAGTGGCAGATATGAACGGTGACGGAAAGGTTACACTTGCAGATGTTAACTCTGCACTTTACAAGGCAATTGATATTGATATAAAATCATCTCTTAAAAAGGCGCCACAGATTACGCCAAAGGAAAAACATTATTCAACAAAAACCATGAGGTTTTGCGAGGTTATGGAATACTGTGCGGAAACCTTGCCCACAACCCCTGTAACTGATAAATCAAACCCGCTTTACACACCCTTGCCAAAAGGGACATTTGATTATATCAAATCCGGTCCTGTCAAGGACAGTGTCAGCGGAAATGAATACTATGTTCTTAACTCGAACAGGCGGGTTTATGCCAATGAAATAGAGGTTTTTACAGGGCACGGAATGCCTTATAACAAAGCCCACCTTCGTACGCCCATAGCCTATGAAGAGGACAGTACAAAATTTTATGTTGCACTTGATTGGCGAGTTCCGTTTAATGTAACAATTAAACCCGAAGAGTATGAAAAAGGATATGATTCCAGAGAATTCAATGTTGTGAACGGTGACTTCTCAGGAACATATATGGACATATATTTTTATTACACCAATGTTGCAGAAGGCAGTCTTAATTTCCCTGAAAGTGAAACGATAAAAAGCTGCAGATGGTTTGTAAATAAAGAAACCAACTCTTCAATTCTCAGAATATATTTCAGAGAAGCGGGAGGGTTTTACGGCTATAAAGTCGGCTATAACAAAAATAATCTTCTGGTCATTTCCATAAAAGAGCCTGTGAAAAAACTCAGCGGCAGGACAATTGAAATTGACCCGGGGCATGGCGGAGCTCAGCCCGGTGCAGGCTCGGGAACCGGAGTATATGAAAGCGATATAACCTACAATATTGCTCTTCAGCTTAAGGAATATCTTGAGAATGCCGGAGCAAGGGTGATTTTTTCCAGAGATAACAGTGCATCTGTTCCCGAAATAGAGGAACGCAGAATCAACTCAATGAAGCGGGATGCAGATATGCTGATTTCTATTCATCTGGATGCCTCGGATTCAAAATCTACTCATGGCTCTTCTGTGTATTATTACAAAAGCTATTCCGCACCGTTGGCAAAAGCTATTTCGGAAAATCTTCCGAAAACCTTGAAAAATGATGTCGGTTATCCTATGACGGACAGAGGCTTTCATTTCTATCCGTTTAAGGTTACAAGAATTGAAAATTGCCCTGCAGTGCTTGTGGAGTGTGGATTTATTTCTAATACCTGGGCGGTAGTTTCACCATCGCCCAACGCACTTTCCCAAGCAAAAAGCGATTTTCAACTTCTTAATTCCTCGTTAGGACAAAAATATGTTGCAAAAGGCATATATCAGGGAATAGTAGAGTATTTTAATATATAAAAATCTTAATAAATCATTAAGTTTAAATTCATTGGAGGGATAATTTTGAAGGCAGTGTTATGTACATTGTTGGCAATTATTATGGTCGTCGGCGTATGTGGATGTACACCGGGTGGCAACACGGATCTGGTTTTCACTTTAAATGATGACGGAAATTCTTATTCTGTTACAGAATTCGAAGGGAAAATGGATAAATCTGTAGAAATACCCGATAGCTACAAGGGCTTGCCCGTTACGATTATTGGAGAAAGAGCGTTTTACGCTTGTGAAAAACTTGTTGAAGTAATAATTCCTGAAACTGTTGTAACTATTGATGCACGTGCTTTTTATAATTGTAACAGTCTTGAATCAGTTACAATTCCTAATAGCGTAACAACAATTGATGAATATGCTTTTGCATACTGCTCAAATCTTGCCGCAGTTACAATGTCTGAAAACGTTAAAGATATTAATGATTATGCATTCTATGAGTGTAAAACACTTACTGATGTAATAATACCCAAAAGTGTTAAGCACATTGGTGAAGATGCTTTCGGTAGCTGCTTTGCTCTTACTGCAATAAATGTTAATCCCGACAATGAGAAGTTTTCTTCTGAGGATGGCGTATTGTTCAATAAAAAAGGTACTTCAATTCTTCAGTATCCTTCAGGAAAAACAGACAGAACATATAATGTTCCCGATACTGTAAAAAAGATTGGTCAAAAGGCATTTTCATGGAGCAGACATCTTGTTTCAGTTAAAATGAAAAGCAATGTTAAGAAGATTGAACATTCAGCCTTCTACAGAAGCAAAAGACTTGCAGCAATAACAATTCCTTCAAGTATTGACAGAATTGAGCATTCAACCTTCTATGCATGTAAAAGACTTAAATCTATATCGATTCCCGAGGGAATGGATTTTATTGGTGAAGAAGCCTTCTACGGCTGTACAAATCTTGCTACAATTACAATTCCTGACAGTGTCAAGGAAATTGATGAAATGGCTTTCGGTAACACCGCTTACAGTAATGATGAGCTTAACTGGAAGGATAAGGTGCTTTATATTGATAACCATTTAATTATGGCAAAGGAAGACCTTGTGGGACTTTATTATGTGGTTGAAGGAACAAAAACAATTGCAAATAAAGCTTTTGCAAAATGTATCTGGGTTTCCTCTGTAAGAATTCCTAATGGCTTGAATCGTATAGGTAAACAAGCTTTTGTATGGTGCGAAAGACTTGTTTCTGTTGCATTCCCCCAAAGCATTTCCTATATTGATGAGGGTGCCTTTATGGGATGTAATGAATTGAAATATGTCTTCTATAACGCACCAAAAGATCAGTGGGATGTAGAGGTTAAGGAAGATAACAATTGTATGACCGATGCAGCTATACACTATAATGCAGGCAGTCATACAGCTTCCAACTGGATTGTTGATATTCCTGCAACTATTTATGAAAATGGTACAAAGCACAAGGAATGTACCATCTGCGGACAGGTTCTTTATACAGGTGTTGTTGATCAGCTAGAATGTAAACAGGCAAAGCTTAAATCTATAGAAAACACTTCTTATGGTGTAAAAATTGATTTCTTGAAGGTTGAGAATGCAACCTTGTATCGTGTTTACAGAAAAGAGAAAGACGGCAAGTTTGAGTATTTAGGTTCAACCAAGAGATTGTTCTTTACAGATAAAACTGCAAAATCAGGTACTAAATACTATTATGCAGTTCGAGCAAAGAAATCAAAGGGTAAATCATATATGTCCGATGAAATGTCAATTTACTACCTTGAAGATCCGGTTTTCAAAACACCTACCATAACAAAAAAAGGTATTTCTCTTAACTGGACAAAGGTTCCCGGCGCAGAGGGTTACAGAATTCTGAGAAGAACCGCAGGTAGCGAAGAGTTTGAAACAATCAAGACTATTAAGGATGTAAGCAAAATTAACTATGTTGATAAAACAACTAAAAAACGCCAGAAATACACCTACAAGATTCAGGCATATTACAGCAAAACTGAAAGTGCTTGCTCAAATACCAAAACATTGATTGATAAATATTAATAGATAATCAAAAACGAGTCTGACATTCAATGAATATCAGACTCGTTTTTTGCAGATCAGTAGTTTTCAAGTATTTCTTCTGCCTTCTTTTTTACTTCGTATATCAAAGTGTTCGGCGATTTTACTTTTATTTTTCCTCCGAACTGAATAACCCATTTTGTAAGACCGTCGCTGACGGCAGCATTGGTTTTAAGAAGGAAGTGGGTTTCGTCAAATTTCTGTATTTTAACATTGTCACCAAAACGATCAAGAATAACCTCAAGTATTTCATTGTGGCAAATGAGCTCAATAGGCTTGGGTTCACCGCTGTACATGTTGAAAAGCTTTGTAGCATAGTCTGCGGAATCGAAATTGTTTCTGTAATCTGAAACCTCAGAAAAATGTCTTGCAGGGGACTTTGTCTTCTGCAATTTTTTTATTTTATCAATTCTCAGATGCATTAAATTATCATATTTTTCGTTATTGCAAACCAGGTAATAGTGGTCGTCGGACCAGATAAGTGCGTATGGACTTACTGTAAAAGCCTTGTCCTCTTTTGCAGTTTTAAATTCCTCGGTTATTTTTCTTCTCGTATAGGTGAAGCTCACCTTAACCCCTTCGGTAATCGCTTCATCAAGAAGGCTTATGGTATAATAAATTTCTTCATTATTACATTTGGGACGATTGTCAACATATACCTGAGAATGTAAGATTTTAGCCTGATTCTCGCTGGCAAAGCTTTCAATTTTCTCAACAAGTTGATTGGTTTTTTTCTGAGAAATAAAATTTGCAGCCTGAACTGCATCAGAAAGAAGACGTAGCTCTGCAAGTTCAAATTCTCTTGCTCCAAGAAAATAACCGCCTCTGTTTTTTGAGCCGGCATGAATAATATCAAAGCCGTATTCACGTAAGATATCAATGTCTTTATAAATTGATTTTCTTTCTGCGGGAATTTCTAATTTCGCAAGCTCATCAACAATTTCTGTTGCGGCGATATAATGCTCCTCATCAGTTTTTTTCTTTAAAATATCTGCAAGATAGAGTAATTTGAGCTTTGATTTTTGAACACCTGCCATGTTAACACCTCTTGTACGATTTTTCGGTCTATAACATATTATAGTACAGAGAAAAAGATTTGTAAATATGATATTACTTATTTACAAAAAGTTATTATGGGTGTATAATTATTCTGTATTTTTATGATTAATTTGCGGAAAAGAGGTGCTTGAATGGTTGGTCTGAAAATAGGTCTTGATATAGGAACGGGTAGCGTTGTTGCTGCTACGGAGGGCAAAGGTGTTGTTCTTTGCGAGCCTGCTGTTCTGGCGCTTGAACGGGAAACAGGTATAGTCCTTGATGCAGGGGAAAAAGCCTATGAAATGACAGGCAGATGTCCTGATGCAATCAAGCTTGTCCGTCCTCTTTTATGCGGTGGTATTTCCGAGCTTTTAAGTAGCGAAAAGCTTTTAAGATGCTTTTTGGAGCGGATTTGTAAGAATAAAATTTTCAAGCCTACAGTTGTTGCTACAATGCCTGCAGGGATCACAAATCTTGAAAAACGTAATATTTTAGGTTGTATATTAAGAGCAGGTGCGGGTAGGGCAACTCTTATTGAAGAACCTCTTGCGGCGGCTCTCGGTATAGGCGTTATGACGGACAAGCCCTATGGAACAATGATAGTGAATATCGGTGCAGGTACTACGGGTGTAGGTGTTATAACAATGGGAAGCATCGCTGTTGCAAAAAGTGCCGCAGTCGGCGGTGATGATATGGACAGAATCATAAAAACATATCTGAAAAACAACAGGGGCGTTGATGTGGGCAGGCTTACAGCAGAGGAGCTGAAAACCCTTATTGGCGGTGCAAAAATAAGAGAGGAAACCATTGCTGCTGTTGCTAAAGGTAAAGATATGGCGGATGGTATGCCACTGTTTTTTGAGGTTACTGCGCAGGAAATAAACTTTGCAATCCGCGATTGTGTTGATGAAATCTGTAAGGCAATAACCGATGTCCTCGAGGTAACACCGCCGGAGCTTGTGAGAGATATTACAGATGACGGAATCTTCCTTTGCGGCGGAATGGCACAGCTTTACGGACTTGATAAATATATTGAAGAAGCTACAGGAATAAAGGTAAAAATTCCCGGCAATGCTACAAATGTTGCGGCATTAGGTTGCCTTCGCGCTTTAAGTGAGGAAAACTATCTTTCCTCAAATGGCTATCATTTTGTAACCCTTGAAACATTGAATGTATGAGGTATGTAAATGAAACTTCTTGTAATTGATGGTAACTCAATATTGAACAGAGCCTTTTACGGTGTTCGTCTTTTAAGCACCAAGGATGGCAGATTTACAAACGGAATATTCGGGTTTATGAATATATTCCTTCATCTTCTTGATGAATATAAGCCTGATAATGTTGCGGTTGCATTTGATGTTAAAGCGCCCACGTTCCGCCATAAAATGTATGATGCATATAAGGGAACGAGAAAGCCTGCTCCAAGTGAGCTTATTGAGCAGTTTCCGACTCTTAAAGAGCTTTTGGGGTATCTCGGCTATAAAGTCGTTGAAATGCCCGGTTACGAAGCAGACGATATTCTGGGCACACTTTCCGCCGCTTGCGGTAAGGATGATTTTTGCTATATTGCAACAGGTGACAGAGACAGTCTTCAGCTTGTAAGAGATAATGTTAATGTTGTTCTTGCAACAACAAGAATGGGTAAGTCTGAAACAGTTCTTTATAATACAGATAAAATCAAAGAGGTTTACGGTGTAACACCCGAACAATTAATTGATATTAAAGCAATACAGGGTGATACTTCGGACAATATTCCCGGTGTTGCAGGCATTGGTGAAAAGGGTGCGCAGGACCTTATAGGTCGTTTCGGCTCAATTGAATATATTTATGAAAACCTTGAAACTATTGATGTTAAGGCGGGGATTCGCGCGAAGCTTGAAGCCTCAAGGGAAAATGCTTTTTTAAGTAAGGATTTGGGTAGAATTTGTCTTCAGGCACCCATAAGCACGGATTTAAGCGATTATGAAATTTCAACACCTGATAGTGCTAAAGCAACAAATCTTCTGATGTCATTGGAGATGAGTAAGCTATTAAGCAGACTTAATCTTTCTCAGAATGAAATTATTGAGCAAAAGGATGCTAAAGAAGTAAAGCTTTATGAAATAACAGATACGGATGAATTTTTAAGTTCATTGAAAAAGTCGGGAAAAGCATATTTTACAGTTAAATATAATAACGGCGGAATAGAGTATGTTTTATTTAAAACTGCAGAGGGTATCGGACTTTTGGAAAACGGCAATTTCTTGTTTATGTCCTTTGCAACTGTTTTTTTCTCCGATGAAGCCATAGAAAAATATACCGATGATTCAAAACAGCTCTACAGTTTTTGCGATGCGAACGGAATCGAGCTTAAAAATATACAACTTGATACATCCCTTGCGGCATATCTTCTCAATCCGAATTCTTCGGATTATTCATTAAAAATGCTGGCAGGCTCATATTCTCTTGCGCCTGTGAAAATTGAAGCAGGAGATTTAAGCGATTTTTATCTTGCAGAAAAGGATTTTGTTGAGGGCGCAGGCCATATTGAGGCATTAAGCGTTAAGCTTTCTGCAGAAATTAAAGAAAATAATCAGGAAAATCTCCTTTATGAAATTGAAATACCTCTTGCAAGGGTTCTTGCTTCAATGGAGCGTGAAGGCTTCCTTGTTGACAGAGCTGGTATTGAAAAATACAACGATGTTATTTCTTCAAAATTAGAAGAAAAATTGAAAAATATCTATGATATGGCAGGGTGCGAATTTAATGTTAATTCCCCTAAGCAGTTAAGTGAGGTACTTTTTGATGAAGATAAATTGAATCTTCCTCACGGCAAAAAGACTAAGAGTGGTTATTCAACTAATGCAGAAGTTCTTGAAGGCTTAAGAGATAAACATCCCATAATCAACGAAATTCTCGAGTACAGAGGTTTAACAAAGCTTAAATCCACCTATTGTGAGGGTCTTTTAAAGGTTATTGATAACGATGGAAGAATTCATTCCACTCTTAACCAGACGGAAACAAGAACCGGACGAATTTCTTCTGCAGAACCTAATCTTCAGAATATTCCCGTAAGAACAGAGCAGGGAAGAGAATTGAGAAAATTCTTTGTAGCAAAAGAGGGCTGTGCTCTCATTGATGCAGACTATTCGCAAATTGAACTTCGTGTTCTCGCTTCTCTTGCAAATGACGAAAATATGATAAATGCTTTCCTTAGCGGTGCAGATATTCACTCCATTACAGCATCTCAGGTTATGGGAATTCCCCTTGAAAATGTAACCGCCAATGACAGAAGAAAGGCAAAAGCAGTCAATTTCGGTATCGTTTATGGTATTGGCGCATTCTCACTTTCAAACGATATCGGCACTTCCATTGTTGAAGCGGACAGATACATTAAAGGTTACCTCACAAATTATTCGGGTGTTGCCGAATTTATGGAAAATGCAAAGAAAAGTGCCAAAGAAAAGGGCTATGCCGAAACCTATTTTGGCAGAAGAAGATATCTTCCGGAGCTTCAGGAAAAGAATGCTATCCGACGTGGCTTCGGTGAAAGAGTTGCAATGAATATGCCTATTCAGGGAACAGCAGCAGATATAATCAAAATTGCAATGATTAAGGTTTATGACCGTTTGAAAAATGAGTTTCCCGATTCAAAACTTATTATGCAGGTTCACGATGAGCTGATAATTGAAGTCCCTGAAAAAGACAAGGAAAAGGTTGCTGTTCTTCTTAAAGAAATAATGGAAAATGCTTGCGAAATGGCAGTCCCTTTTACTGTTGATGTGCAATATGGCAGAACCTGGTACGATACAAAATGATGGATTTAAAAATTGAAAAAATGACCTCAGCTCATATAGCAGATATTGCAAATCTGGAAAAAGAATGCTTTTCTGCTCCTTGGAGCGAGGATGGTTTAAAAAGTGAATTGAATAATAAATTTGCTCGGTTTTATGTGGCATTTTCAGGGGGGAAAACCGCAGGCTATATCGGCTCTCATAATGTTTTAGGTGAGGTCTATATAACAAATGTAGCAGTTTTTCCTGAGTTTCGCAGAAATGGTACGGGCAAGGCGCTTGTTGAGTTTCTCGTTGACAGAATGAAAAACGAAAAGGCGGAATTTGTGACACTTGAAGTCAGAAAAAGTAATTTGAACGCAATTTCACTATACGAAAAATGCGGTTTTCAAAAGGTTGGCGAAAGAAAAAACTTCTATGAAAAGCCAACAGAAGACGCAATATTAATGACAAATTATTTAAAGTGATTTGGAGAAAAATCTATGAAAATTCTCGGAATTGAAAGCTCCTGTGACGAAACTGCGGCGGCAGTTGTTGAGGATGGCAGAAAAGTGCTTTCAAATGTTATTGCTTCTCAGGTTGAGGAGCATAAAATATATGGCGGTGTTGTGCCGGAAATTGCCTCAAGAAGGCATACGGAAGCGATTTGCTCGGTAGTGGATAAAGCATTGTGTGATGCGGGGTGCACTATCTCTGATATTGATGCAATTGCAGTGACCTATGCTCCCGGCCTTATAGGTGCTTTGCTTGTTGGAGTGAACTATGCGAAGGGGCTTTCCTATTCAACAGGAATACCTCTTGTGCCTGTTCATCATTTAAGAGGTCATATTGCCGCTAACTACATATCAAATGAAAAATTGGAACCGCCCTTTGTTTCGCTTGTTGTTTCAGGCGGTCACAGTCACATTATCAATGTTAAGGATTATACAGATTTTGAGATAATCGGCAGAACCCGGGATGATGCCGCAGGTGAGGCAATGGATAAAGCTGCCCGTACAGTCGGTCTTCCTTATCCCGGAGGAGTAAATCTTGATAAAATTTCTGTAAACGGTGACGAAAACAAATATAAATTCCCCGTTCCGAAAATTGCCGATTCGAAGTATGACTTCAGTTTTTCGGGACTGAAAACTTTTGCGGTGAATTTGGTTCATAATGCTTCCCAGAAGGGTGAAGAGGTCAAAGCGGAGGATTTGGGCGCATCGTTTATAAAAGCGGTAACTGACCTTTTGGTTTCTCACACAATGGAAGCGGTAAAAGATTATAATGCAGAAAAAATTGTTCTTGCAGGTGGTGTTTCCGCAAACTCCCGTTTGAGAAGAGTTATGGAAGAAAAGTGTGGCTGTAAAGGTGTTGCGCTTTACAAACCTGAATTAAGGTTCTGTGGCGACAACGCAGCGATGATAGCTTCGCAGGGTTACTATGAATTTTTGTCAGGGAAGAAAGCAGATTTAACGCTCAATGCAGTTGCATCAATGCCTATAACAGAAGAGTTGTAATTTGGAAGAAAAACAGGAAATTTGTGTAAACAATCATTAACTTTAACAGTTTTTTTGCTTTATGTTTGGTGAATATGTTAATATGAATTTCTTGACAAATGTGTTATAATCCATTTGTATAATTATATATATTTGATTTGGAGGAATCACAATGAAGACAAACTTCAAAAAAACAATGTCTGTCTTGCTTGCTGTTTTGATGCTTGCCGGCATCTTCAGTGTAACTGCATTTGCAGCAGTTTACAATGTTACTATTGCAGCAGGTTCAGCTGCAGGCAGCACTTTGAAAACAGGAATTACAAATGATATGCTTTCTATTAAGACAAACTCAAGCGGTAAATTCAATCTTCCTGATGAACCCTACTTCGAAAGAGAAAACTATGTTCAGGATGGTTGGACAAAAACTGCAGGCGGTGGCGGTACCTTGCTCGCTTTTGGTGCCTCACAGACAGTAAGAAATAACACAACCAAGTTCTATCCTCACTGGAGACAGGCTGTTTTCACCTTTACCTTTAACCCCGGTAACTACTATGATGAAACAGACCCCAATAACTTCTCCGACGCAGGTATGACTCAGGTTAAAGAATTAACTATGACAACCGATGGCACAGATGCACAGCCCATTATTCTTCCCGGTGCAATGTACACTCGTGAGGGTTATGAGCAGACCGGTTGGTGTACAGCTAAATCAAACAACGGTACCGGTACAAGACTTGAATTCGGTAGTGTTTATGATAAAACTTTAACAAAAGACGTTACCCTTTATCCTTTCTGGAAGCCTATTGTTTATACCGTTCGTTTCGAAGGCGGTGCATATGGTGTGGGTACAGCTCAGGAAGTTGAAGTAGCATACGGCAAAACAACAAGAGCTCCCGGTGAAATCTTTACAAGAGAAGATTATACTCAGATCGGTTGGTCAACAGTTGAAAATTCTGACGTTGTTGAGCTTGCATTAAATGCAAACTCAAGTAAAATTGATGGTGACACAATTTTCTATCCTGTTTGGAGAAAAAATATTTATGCTTCAACCGTAACAACAGACGAACTTAAATTCGGTATAGTATGTATTGATTATGCTACTCCTGAAGCACAGGAAATTACTATAACCAATACAGGTAATGTTACTCTTGACTACACTCTTCCTGTTACTGATAAATATAACATAAGCATAGTTAATGGTGACCTCAGTTTGGAAGTAGGCCAGTCTGTTACAATATCTGTTCAGCCTCGTCCGTCACTTGCTATTGCAAACTATGCAGAGGATTTATTGTTTGCAGCAAGCAAGGCTCCTGCTAATGTTACAGTTTCTGTAACTTTCAAAGTTGTTAACCACAGCTTCGGAAGACACGTTTCCAATGGCGATGCTACATATACAAAAGATGGCACAAAGTCAGCAGAATGCTTGAATAAATGCGGTACTAAAGATACAATTGACGATCCCGGTAGCATGAAAAAGTATTCAGCAGATAATAATACTGTTGAAGGCCTTTTATCAAAATATGAGCATCACAGAACAGTTCGTTTTACTGCTTTCGGTAGCGGTACAGACGATAAAGAGAATTATCTGACCAAGCGTTTCCGTCCTGTTTCCTGGTACGTAAATGATGACTTCAACGGTGAATTCGAAGATGATTATGATGTAGTATATACACATACAACCTTCGGTGAATATACTCTTACAATCCACTATGTTGAAGAAGAACTCGATGCAACAACAGGTGAATGGGTTGAAACAGGAGTTGTTGATGAAAAATCTTTTGATTACTCTGTTGGTACAACAGAAGAAGAAGAAAAAGAAGTAGTAATGCCCAATACAATTCTCAAGCTTATCTTCAATGTTTTCGCAAAACTTCTCAGTTTACTCGGCATTGGTGGCTGATTCCTCAAATAAATAATATTTCGGCACGACAGGTTACTGTGGTGCCGATTTTTATTGCTTTTTGGTCATACAATGTGGTATATTAAACTACAAAGAACGGAAATACGCTTATAAAAAGTTTGCGGTACAATCTTTCATTCTTAGGAGTTGTGCTTATGGGTAAAAAAATAGTCGTTGCCGGTGGTGGTCACGGTGGTATTGCGGTTGCATCAATTCTTTCCCGAAATGGCTTTGATGTAACGGTATATGAGAGAAATCCCAGAGACAAAATGGGATATGACTGGACAGATATATTCGACCCCAAAGCACTGCCTAAGGCAGATATGCCTATGCCCGATAAAAGCTTATTTGAATATAAGGAAAATATGACTTTTTATTCTCCCGATGAAAAAACGCCCATAAAACAACAAGTTCCGAATAACCAATTAGAAATAAAAATGGAACGTAAGGATATATATAATTTGCTCATAGAAACAGCAGAAAAAAACGGGGTTAAGTTTGTATATAACTGTAGCATTGAAGGTGCAATTATTGAAGATAATCGTGTTACAGGAATAAATACATCTATTGGCGAAATTTACGGTGATTTGATTATTGATGCCTGCGGCTGCGAATCTCCTGTGAGAATAAGCCTTCCCGAAGAATTCGGTATACAAAAACATCCCGATAAAAACGAGAAATTTTATGTTTACAGGGCTTTCTATAATAAAGCAACAAAGACGCCTGTTGAAGATAGATATAAGGTGTGCCTTCTCCCTGAAGGAAAGTTGGGTATAGGGTGGGTAGCAACTGAAGAGAAATATACAGATTTACTTATAGGTAGATTTGAGACTTTTGATATGGCGGAGGTAGAGAGAACTGCTGAATTTTTCAGAAGCCGTAACAAAAGCTTGGGTACAGATGTAGTGCGGGGCGGTCAGTTTGTTGAAATTCCTGTCCGTCAAGCTCTTTCGGTTATGGTTGCTGATGGCTACGCCGCAATAGGTGATAGTGCATTTATGACTGTCCCTATTATCGGCTCCGGTATCGCAAACTCTTTGAGAGCTGCACCAATTCTTGCAAAAGCTATAATGGATGACAGAACCGAAGCCTATACCGTGAAAACTTTATGGCAGTATCAATATAATTTTTATAAGAAGTGGGGAGCAGGTCTCGCGCCCTTGGCGGCAGTAAAGCTTTTGCTTACGAGAATAACACCCCAACAGCTTGATTACATATTTGAAAAGGGTATTCTCACATGGAAGGAAATGACCATAACCGCCAATAGTACGAGTATTATGGATTTTGTTCATCCGTCCATTGATATGCCAAAACGAGCAATTGCTATTGCCAAGGATAAAGATTTGTTAAAGAAAATGTTAAAGGTCGGGGCGGATATTGGTGGAATTATTGCCCTTTGTGCAACTCTACCGAAAGAATATAACGAATCCAAAGTTAACCAATGGGCAGAACGTTACGATAGGTTTTTTAAACAATAACAATATATAAAAATAGGGAACATACCAAGTTGAGAAAACTTGATATGTTCCCTAAAATGCTTTTATTCAGGTAATTTGCATACATCAATCCATTCAATAAAAGATTCAGAATATTTTTCTAACTCATTAGGTGTTAATTCAATAGCACTGTTACTGCTTCCACAAGCAGGGAACACAGTAGGGAAGCGCTTTATGGATTCATCAAGATAAACCTTTACATTATCGTTGATAGCAAAGGGACAAACACCGCCAACAGCATGTCCGATTTTTTCTTCAACCTCGTCAAAGGAAAGCATTTTAGCCTTTGCTCCGAAATAGGTTTTGTATTTTTTGTTATCTATTTTAGCGTCGCCTGCAGTAACAATGAGAATGGGGGAGTCATTAACAGAAAATGAAAGTGTTTTTGCAATTCTGCAACCATCGGTATTAAGTGCTTGTGCTGCCAACTCAACTGTTGCACTTGATACAGAAAACTCCATAACCTTATCTTCAATTCCATAGCCTTCAAAATATTTTCTGACTTTTTCAATGGACATAGCAGTTGCTCCTTTGAGGTTTGATATGGAGTAGTATAGCATATTAGAGAGAGTGGTGCAAGTCAAATCAGGGCGAAGCCGTGTATATCATCAATTTCGAAGAAATTGCATATCACCAAAGCGATGCTTTGTATATCATCATTGTGAAAGCAATGCAAACTGATGGTTGATGATATACACGCTAAAGCGTGATGATATACGCCAATGGCGATGATATACCATTGCTTTCGCAATGGATAAAAAAACAAGACAGTCCATAGACTGTCTTGTTTTTGGTGGAGATGATGGGAGTCGAACCCATGTCCGAAAATCTATTCCCGAAACTTTCTACGAGCGTAGTTTATCTTTTGAAATTCCCTTGGGAAAACGCCGGTAAACAGGCTTTAACCCTCGGTAGCCCTTTAATCCGTGACAAAGTACAAGGCTCTCCTTTGTTCACGTGCACCGCTAAACGACGCCCCTATCTGAGTCGCGGTACTCTCAGTAGGGACGGCAGCTGACTTAAGCAGCTGCTAAAACTGTTTTATTGTTGTCAGTTATTTTTAAAAGTGTGGTTTTTAAAGCGGTACCACGCCTCTGCTCGCTTATAACGGTTCAAAATCCCCGTCGAAATCCTTTCATCCCCGTATGTTTTACATATACCCGACTGTAGCAGCAGGGTATATGTATGTATTTTATTCTATGCTTATTGAAACGGTTGTGTTATCTTCTGCCACAACATTAAGTATTTCTCCTGTTGCGCCGTTTTCAACAAGTGTAAGTATTTCATCAAACTTAACATTGTCTATTGTGCCATTTCCGACAATACCCGAAATACCGTTACCTATTTTAGCAAAATTTTTAACCATAACAAAAGGCAAGGAAACATATATTGGATTTTGGTTAGGCTTAACAACATTAATATTGATTTTCAGTTTGCTTGTATCAACATCAATTTTGGGTGCACTTTTTGGCTCTTCTGCTTTTTTGCCTGATAGTATTTCGTCTGTAGTCATACCAAGTATTTGAGCTATTTGAGGCAAAAGCTGAATATCGGGGCAGGAGGAATCATTTTCCCATTTTGAAACTGCCTGTGGAGTAACACCGAGCATTTGTGAGAATTCCTCTTGTGTATATCCCTTAGACTTTCTTCCCTGTGCAATTCTTGAACCGATAGTTCCAGTGATTTCTTTTTCCTCAACAATCGGCTCGTTAATTGTATTCTGTTCAGGTTCATTGTAGGAATTGTTTTTCTTTTTGCTGAATATTGACATAGTTCATTCTCCTTTTGGTACCATGTACCGCTTATTGCATCTTCATTTTAGCTTTTATGGCAAGGAAAATGAAGATAACAAAGGTTGAAATATGCGAAATCAGATAAACCATTAGTTGTTTTAGTAATAAAATATGTTAACTGATGGTTGAAATTATGCTTTTTAGCGGTTTTTTAGTGACATAGCACGCTCGATATTGCGTTGCGCATCGCGCTTTGCTTCAGCTTCGCGCTTGTCGTAATTCTTTTTACCCTTGCACAAACCGACAAGCATTTTTGCTCTGCCGTGTTCATTAAAATAAACCGACAGGGGAATAAGAGCGCAACCTTGCTGCTTAACCTCACCCATAAGCTTCATTATTTCTTTTTTATGCATTAACAGTCGTTTGGGTCTTAAGGGGTCTCGGT
>JAZUOL010000098.1:0-72303 GCA_045604605.1 Acutalibacteraceae bacterium
TCCTTCAAGGAATGCGATGCAACTGAATTCACAGGCTACTCTGTAACAGAGCAGGACGGCAAGGTTCTCTCTATTGCGGCAAATGGCGAAAAGGTTGACTTTATCGGCATTGATACAGATGCAGTTATCGTTCTTGATAAATCCGCATTCTATGCAGAAAGCGGCGGTCAGGTTGGTGACACAGGTACACTTACTGTTAACGGCTCCGTTTTCACAGTTACCAATACAACAAAAACTGCTGAAGGCGTAATTCTTCACCACGGTACCCTTACCGAAGGCGATGCAATTAACCTTGGTGATACAGTAAGCGGTCAGATAAATAAATCTCGCCGTCAGGCTATTATGAGAAACCACACCGCCGCTCACCTTCTTCAAGCAGCACTTCGTGAAGCACTTGGCACTCATGTTGAACAGGCAGGTCAGCTTGTTATCGAGAATGCAGTTCGTTTTGACTTTTCTCATTTCTCTGCTCTTACCACAGAAGAAATCGTAAAAATCGAAAACAGAGTTAACGAAATCATCCTTTCTGCTCTTCCCGTTGTTACTGAAGAAATGAGCATTGATGATGCCAAGAAAAAAGGAGCAATGGCTCTCTTCGGTGAAAAATACGGTGACACAGTACGCGTTGTTTCCGCAGGTGATTTTTCAACAGAGCTTTGCGGTGGTACTCACGTTTCTAACACAGGTAATATCGGTCTTTTCCGTATTATTTCCGAATCATCCGTTGCAGCAGGTGTAAGAAGAATTGAGGGTGTAACAGGACTTGGTGTTCTCGCTCACCTTGATAAACAGGAAAAGCTTATTCACGACACTGCAAATGCTCTCAAGCTTGCAAATGTTAATGACCTTTGCAACAAAGCAACCTCAGTTGCAAACGAGCTTAAAGAAAAAGAAAAAGAATTAGCAGACCTTAAAGCAGAAATTGCAAAGGCTAAAGCAGGCGAGCTTTTCGACAACTTCGTTGAAATCAATGGCGTTAAGCTTATTACTGCACCTCTCGGCGAAGCAGATGCAAAAGAGCTTCGTTCAATGCTTGACTCTTCAAAGGATAAGGGCGATAACATTATCGTTATTCTCGCAGCAGAACAGAACGAAAAAGGCACTTGCTCATTTGGTTGCTTCTGCGGAAAAGACGCTATTGCAAAAGGCGCTCACGCAGGCAATATCGTAAGAGAGGTTGCAAAGGTTGCAGGCGGTGCAGGTGGCGGTAAGCCTGATTCTGCTATGGCAGGCGGTAAGGAAATTGCAAAAATTCCCGATGCACTTAAAGCTGCAGAAGAAATAGTTAAAACATTTGTAAAGGAGTAATCTTTATGGATTGTATTTTTTGTAAAATTGCTAACGGTGAAATTCCTGCAACAAAGGTTTATGAGGACGATACAGTTGTTGCTTTCAATGACCTTGAGCCTCAGGCACCAACACATATTCTTGTAATCCCCAAAGCACATATTTCTTCCGCCGCAGACATAAATGAAGAAAACAGCGCAGTAATTTCTCATATTTTTGAAGTTATTGCAAAGCTTTCAAAAGACCTTGATATGACAAACGGTTTCCGCGTTGTTAACAACTGCGGTGATTGGGCAGGTCAGACTGTTAAGCACATTCATTTCCATGTTATGTCGGGAAGAAAATTCACTTGGCCGGCAGGCTGAGTTTTAATGAGGTAACACTATGAAAAGACCGATGCTCGTTTCAGGCACAGCAATTGGGTTAAGCTCCGCTTTTCTTGTTCTTTTCGGAACAGGTGCTCTCCCCTTTCTGCTCCTGGGTGCAGTATCGGTCTTTGTTATTTATTTTGTAAAGCCTCTAAAATTGAGAGAAAAAATTATTATTCCGACTATTTGTATTTCTGTATTTCTTAGCTGTATTTTCTTTGGTATTTATCATTCCACTAAAATTGTACCTGCAACAAAACTTGATAATACAATAACAAATGTTTCGGGTAAAATTATTACCCCACCCCAAGATACAGCATATGGAACAAAGTTCACATTAAAAACCGACCGTATCGGAAACGATAATAAAACAACTAAAATCCAGGTTTACCTTTCTTCCGAATATGACATAGAATTAAAGCTCTATGATTACATATCTCTTCCCAATGCAAAATTAGAAATAGTACGCAATGAATATAACAAGCCCGATGCAGAGTATCTCAGCGACAATATTATTCTTGAAACGCAGACAAAATATTGCAATTACCTTTGGGAAAGTGAAAAGACTCCATATTATTACTGCTTACGCTTCAAAGAAATAGTAACTGAGCAAATCAAAGCATATTTACCTCAATATAATGCAGGCTTTCTTTTGGGAATGTTATTTGGTGATAAAGCAGAAATCGACCCCGATATCACCAATGATTTTCGGGCAACGGGAATTGCCCATCTTCTTGCGGTTTCAGGTCTTCACACAAGCACCTGGTGCGCTTATATAATTCTGTTTTTAAAGCTTTTCAAGGTAAAAGAAAAAACGAGGAACATATTCTGCCTTTTATTCCTTGTTTTGCTATGTATTGTTTCTGCATTTACGCCATCTGTTATGAGAGCTTCAATTATGATGGCAATTGTTCTTTTGGCACCATTTTTCAAAGAGCAACAAGACCCTCTGAACTCCTTAGGCTTTTCTGTTGCAATTTTAACCCTGCATAATCCTTACGTAATAACCTCGGTAAGCTTTCTGCTTTCCGTCTCTGCCACCTTGGGCGTGCTTATTGCTCTTTCAGTTCATGGGAAAACACGATACAAAATAGCAAAAATAAAAAACAAAACAATCAAAAAGACTACAGAATTTTTATTAAACAACTTCATAACCGCAACATTTACAGGTCTTTTCACACTTCCTTTCACTACTTATTTTTTCGGAGTATTCAGTACAGTTTCTGCATTAACCAATATACTTTGCGTTAAACCTGCATTTTGGAGTTTGATTTCAGGAGTGGTAGCAACTGCAATTTCATTTATTCCGCAGAATATACCTCAAGTAATAGCAATTTTCATTTTCAAAATCTCAACCATATTTGCAAACTTTGTAACAGGTGTTGCAAATGCTTTAGAAAAATTTAAATTCTGCACTTTACCGATTCACAAGGAATATTTTCTTTTAAGTATTATTTTAATTTTAATAATTTTGATTTTTGCCATTCTTATTTTTAATTTACAAAAAAGAGAAATATTCAAAGCCTTTGTTATTTCATTATGTGCTGTAATTTTCACCTTGTGTATTCTTTTGCCCTGCACAAAAATTCTTCCTGCAACCATTTATGTTACCAATGTAAAAAACGGAATCAATATAACACTGCGGCAAGGTCTTAAATATGCACATTTTAATTGTGGTGCTTCAGATAATGACGCATATATTGAATCACTTCCGAAAGCAAAATGTGAAACTCTTGATTTTCTTTATGTTTGTAAAGAAAACAAAATTACAAATGACATAACAAAACGTTTAATTTCATATAAACCCCAAACTACTGTTATCACAGAATTTACAAAAGGCGGTTTAAACGAATCCGATATTGATTTACCTCAGAACACAATAATTTCAAATTCATATACTCATAAGTTTAATAATGAAATTACTATTCATATTGTTGACACATACCCTGCCTGTTGTGTTATAATAGAAAATAATAAAAAGACTGTTTTAATTTCTTATGGTGATAATAGTGATTTAAAATCAATTTTTGAAACCTTCGGCAATCACGATATCCTTATTCTTTCTGAGAATTTGCCTGAGAAATTGCCCCGGGATATTGAAACATTAATAATCAGTAGCGATAGTGCGGTTATTTTAAATAAAAATCTTACTACACTTAAAAATCAAACTCAAAAACTCTACACCACCGCAGAAGATGGTGATATAAAAGTAATCTTGTAAAGGAGAAACGATATGCTTTCAAATGAAGAATCTCTGAAAAAACAAATAAAAAGCGGTGAATTCAGTAACCTTTATCTCCTTTACGGCAACGAGGGTTATTTAAAGCAGTTTTATGCAAATCAGATTTGCAATAAATCAGTAAGCAAGGATTTTGCCGATTTCAACTTAAAAAAATTAGACGGCAAAGATACAAATCTTAACGAAATTTATGACTGCACAACCTCATTTCCTATGATGGATAATTACACCTGCACACTTGTTAAGGATTTTCCTTTAAACACCTATGTGGGTGACAGAGGGAAAATGGATGAAGAACTTTACACAATTCTTGCAGATATTCCCGAAACCTCAATTCTTGTTTTCTGGATGGACACCATTGAGGTTGATGAGAAAAACAGCAAATGGGTAAAAATTGTCAAAACCTTTGAAGAACTGGGTGCAAGTGCAAAAATTGATAAACGAACACGCCCCGCTCTTGAAAAACTCATTATATCTTCTGCCGCAAAAAAGGATTGTACCCTTTCCCGAGATACCGCAGGATATATGATTAACCTTGTAGGCGAAGATATGAGCACACTTCAGAATGAGCTTAACAAGGTCTGCGCGTATGCCGGTTCAGGAGAAATTACAAGAAAGCATATTGACGAAACTGTTATAGTTAGCGTTGAAGCAAAAATCTTCAGCCTTTCAAGAATGATTGCAAAAGGTGAAGCCGACCAGGCTTTTGAAACACTTTCTAATCTTTTCAAGCTTCGTGAAGAGCCTGTTATGATTTTAGCTGTACTTTCAAAAGCATTTGTTGATATGTACAGAGTTAAAGCAGCAAAAGAAAAAGGCGTTTCATATACTGCACTTGCTGATTGCTTCCCTTCAACCTATAAGGGTAGAACCTTTATTCTTGACAATGCTGCCCGTGATGGTGCAAGCTATACCATCACTCAGCTTAAGAACGCACTTAACATTCTTTCGGACACAGACCGTCGCCTGAAATCCACAAATGAAGACGGCAAAATCGTACTTGAAGAGCTTATATTAAGGTTGTTGAGAGTTTAATGATAAAAATTGACAGAGCTGTTATTGTAGAGGGTCGCTATGATAAAATCAAGCTTTCCTCTGTCATTGACGGCGTAATTATAGAAACTGACGGCTTCGGCATTTTCAATGATAAAGAAAAACAAAAGCTTATAAGAAAGCTTGCAGAAACTAAAGGACTTTTAATTCTTACAGACAGCGACTCTGCAGGCTTCAAAATCCGTTCTTTTATAAGAGGAATTGTCCCTTCGGAGCAAATCAAGCACGCCTATATCCCTGATATTTTCGGCAAGGAAAAACGAAAAACCGAACCTTCAAAAGAAGGAAAATTAGGTGTTGAGGGCGTAAAGGTACAGGTTATAATTGAGGCTTTAGAAAAAGCAGCTGTACTCTGCGAAGAAACCGAAAAAACAGAACGCAGAGAAATCACCAAGCTTGATTTATTTGAAGATGGTCTTTCAGGTAAGCCCGACAGCGATGCTTTACGAAAAAAACTTTTAAAGCACCTCGATTTGCCCGAAAGGCTCACATCAAATGCACTTGTGCAGATTTTAAATACATTTTTAACTTTTGAAGAATACAAAACCGCAATTGAGGAAATTACCAATGGTTAATAAAAACGACGAATTCAAATTGAATATAACAGGCTATACCTCTGAAGGTGGCGGTGTGGGCAAATTCGACGGTCAAGCTATTTTTGTTGAAAATACTGCCATTGGTGATGAAATTCTCTGCCATATTATAAAGGCAAAGAAAACCTATGCCATCGGTAAAGCAGTTAAAATAATCAAGCCCTCAAAAAGCAGAATCGAGCCCGAATGTGATGCTTTCAAAAGCTGTGGCGGTTGCTCATTCGGTCATATAAAATATGAAGAGGAATTAAAATATAAGGCACAAAAGGTTGAGGATGCTTTCAAAAGAATAGGTGGTCTTTCCCCTGTTTTCAGACCTATTATTTCATCCCCTGAAACCACTCGCTACCGCAACAAGGCGCAGTACCCCGTAAGGCGAGAAAACGGTATTCTTAACATCGGCTTTTATGCTAAAAAAAGCCACCGCGTCATTGACGGTGGAGATTGTCTTTTACAGCCTGAGGATTTCACAAAAATCATTGAAATCTTTAAGGCTTGGATTAACAAAAATAATATCACTGTTTATAATGAAGAAATTGGCATCGGACTTATTCGCCATATATATTTGAGAAAAGCATTTGCAACAGGTGAAATTATGGTTTGCGCCGTAATCAACGGCGTAGCTCTACCCAATAGCGAGGAGCTTTTAGAAAAGCTTAAAGAAATTGACGGCTTTAAAACACTTGTTGTTAACATAAACCGTGAAAAAACTAATGTAGTTCTGGGCGACACTTGTAATGCTCTTTATGGCGACGGCTATATTACCGATATTCTCTGTGGCGTAAAAATCAAGCTCTCTCCCCTTTCATTCTATCAGGTTAACAGAAACGGCGCAGAGCTACTTTACAAAAAGGCTGCCGAATATGTTGCACCAACACCTGACCAGACCATACTTGACCTTTACTGTGGTACGGGTACAATCGGTCTTTCAATGGCAAATTCGGTTAAGGAATTAGTCGGTGTGGAAATTATTCCTGAAGCAATTGAGGATGCAAAGGTTAATGCAAAGCTTAACAATATTGAAAATGCCCGTTTCATTTGCGGTGATGCAAGTATTGCAGCAGAAGAGCTAAAAAACGAAGGCATCAAGCCTGATACAGTTATTCTCGACCCACCAAGAAAAGGCTGCGCAGAAGAGCTTTTAAGAACTGTTGCAGAAATAAATCCGCAGAAAATAGTTTATGTTTCCTGCGACCCTGCGACATTAGCAAGGGATTGTGCAAGGCTTCTTGCTCTTGGTTATGAAGTTAAAGAAGTAACTCCGGTAGATATGTTCCCCAGAACGAGCCATGTGGAATCAGTTGCACTGCTCCACTTTCAAGCGATATAAATTCCTGACGGAATTTGCGATATGTGCTAAGGCACGCGATATGCTTTCAGCGCGATATATTTTGCTAAAGCAAAATGAGAATAGAAAGGAAAATAACTATGATCCAAGGTCTTACACGCCGTGAGCGTGAAATTACAGATTTAGAAGAAATTATAAAAATACTCGAAAAAGAAAACATTGTACATATAGGTCTGGTTGATGGTGACGAGCCATATGTTGTGCCTATGAACTATGGCTTCACAATGGAAGACGGAAAACTCACCATTTATCTTCACGGCGCAACTGAGGGCAAAAAGCTTGATTTAATGAGAGCTAACCCAAAAATTTTCTTTTCTATTGAAAGTGATGTTACTGCATTTTCAGGTAGCGTTGCTTGTCAATACGGAACATCTTATTCTTCCGTTATGGGTAAGGGTGTTGCGAAAATACTTGAAAACCCTGAAGACAAAATGAAAGGGCTTTCAATATTTATGAAATCCCAGACCGGTCTTGATTTTCAGTTCAACGAAAGAATGGTTAGTGCAGTTGCAGTAATTAAGATTGATGTTTTAGAATATACTGCAAAGCACAGACCGATACCTATTCAGAACCAGAAACAAATGGATATGGGATGTTAAAAAAGCGCAGACCGCATAAAACAATATAAATAAAGGGGTTTTTACAGTAAATAATACCTGTAAGAACCCCTTAAACAATGAAAAAACGCAATTAATATAAAAATTTTAAGTTTTATGCTACGAACAAACCTCGCCACTCGACGTACCTTTGTACGCCTTCGGGCAAACAAAAACAAGTCTATAGCCTTGTTTTTGCTCGGTTTGTCCGTTCTGCATCTTTTTTCCCTATCCCATAAAAAAGGAACTGTAAAAAACTTTCGTTTTTTACAGTTCCTTGCTATATCTTATTTATCTCTCAACAGATTTTGCGGTAATGATGTTACCCTCTGCAGATTTATAAGAAATTTTAACATTGTCGCCTGTGTTGAGGATTACAACTGAATCATCATCAGAAGCGGAAATTGCATAATAGGTTTTGTTACCGTCAAGCTCAATATAGTAAATGCTGTTGCCGTTAACAACTGCTGAACGGATGTCAGTAATAACACCTTTTACGCTTTCAAGCTTTGCAGGCTCTTTGTTTTCTGTTTCACCGCTTGCTTCTCCACCTGTTAAAGCGTCGGGAAGAATTGCATCATAAGTGATTTCAAGAACCTTCTTTGTGCTTGATTTAACCTTTGCAACATAGGATTTAAGACAAGCTTCAAGGTCGGGGTTAGCATCGTCCTCGCTTCTTACAGCATCCTGAACACGCTCAACGCTTACCATTGCATAGCTCTTAACAACATCGTTGTCTTTAAGTGCCATAAAGTAGGTTGCTTCACCATCAAGATTAAGAAGGACAGGGAATGTTGCCTTCCAACCCTTATCGGAAACGATACCCTCTGCAGATGTCTGAGCACCCTTTTCAGTTGTACCGGAAATTCTCTGGAACACAGCTTCTTTTGTACGCTGGTTGATAATAGCAAAGCCTACGATTGAGTCGTCGTTTGTAACGGAAGTAACACCTGTGTAAAGCCAAACGTCATCACCGCTTGCAATATAGCTGGAGCCCAAGGTTGTTGAAACAACACCGCTCTGACCTATATAACCGTTAATGAAACCACCTGAATATTTACCATAATAATTATACTGCTGAACGAGAAGGTCATCAGAATAAATCTGGTCAATCCACTGAATATCTTCATTTGTCTTTATCTCTTCAAGGCTGAAATATTTAATATTATTTTTGTCACAAGCGTCAACAAGAACAACACCTACAACATCAGTACCGCCGATAAGACCAACTGTTTTATCTACTCTCTCGCAAACCCACCAAGGATGACCATTCTCATCAATTTCAAGAGAGGGTGTTCCGAACATATATGTGGGGTATTCAAAACGAAGCACACGAGCAAGCTTCTCATTAAAATATTCGCTGGTTGAAACCTTGATATTGGGAAGGCTCATATCTTCAAGAACAACTGCATTCGCTTCCTGAGTATACATATTAACTGCAAGGTAAGCAGGAAGCCCATCGCGGGTATTTTTCAACCACTTGAAAACATCACCGTATTTAAGAGGGAAAATTCTGTACGGATTGCCTTTATAGTTAATCTGAGTTGAATATGCCTCGTCAATAACGAACTGCGAAACCCATTCAGAAAGGTCACCAAGCTTTTTGTTTGCAAGATTAAGAGCAACATCCTTATCAACCATAGGAACGCTGCTGAAATCCTTGAGGCTTGTGATAGTTGTTATACTATCTTCACTCTCACCGAAATTTTCTGTTTTAACCTCAATTATTTTGCTGTAGTCTTTTGCGCGGAAAAGAGCAGCAGAAGTGAGATAACCAACACCAAGAATAAGAGCAAACACAAGACCGATTGCAATGGGCGGAATTGATTGTTTTTTCACATAAGCCATATATTCAGGCTTTATAAATGCCTTTGAGGTAAGGAAAATCATACCAATATAAATTGCAATAACAACCGCAATAAAATAGTAAAAATCAAGAGACTTAAAGTTCAAAGCAGGAAGCATAACATAATATGCAATTGCACCGCCTATGATTGTTACAATAAGGCTGATTATAATTTTGAGAACCTTTTTATCCGGAGGAATAACAACCTCTTTGGGTCTGCCCTTACCGGAAAAATCCACTTTAATAGGATCCATTCTGACAACTCCTTTAAAGAAATTAATTTGTTAAACCACAAGTAATGATTATAAACCATTGCTCTATTAAAAACAAGTCTAATTTTGTTAATTTAATACTATATTTACGGCATTTTCCAGTCGTTTACTGACGAATACAAGCTGTTACTGTCTCCGATTCCTGTAATATTGGGATTCACAGACACAACTGCCTTCCTGTAAAACAACGGTAAAAACGGAATTTTAGAACTAAAATTCTCAACAAACACCTTTGTATTTGTTTCACCATTTTTGTACATAGAATAAATTGCATACATTTCTTCATTTATTCCGTAATTGAGTGTTCCCTCTTCCGAAAAAAACTCTGAAAGATCGCAGTTATTTGTAAGTTGAGCCTCGCCGATGTAAAAACTATAATGTCCCTCCTGGAGAGCAGCAATAAAGTCTTCTGTCTTTTTATATTCCCGTATTCTTACACCAAACCCTAACTTTTCAAGTTGAGCTTTCAAGTTTTCCGCAACTGTCTTTTTGTAAGAATTCTGCGTGCAGACAAGGATATCAACTCTTAATGCAACAGAGCCGTTTGTTCTTAAACCCTCGCCATTAAATTCATCGTAACCGTGACGTTCCAGAATGCTTATAGCCTTTTCAAGATTCCCGCTTTCGCCTATAAGCTCCATATTCTTTAGGTCATAAAACTCTTTTTTAAAAGGCGTTGCGGTAGCAGTTGCCTGACCCAAAAATGATGAGGCAGCTATAATATTTCTGTCAATTCCGATATTTACCGCTTGACGTACCCAATCAATTGAGGTAACAGTTCCTGCCCATTTGGAGTTTACCCCCACAAAAACAAGATTATTTAACCCTACCGAAACAGTTTTGGAAGAAAGATTTATATATTCCTCGGAATGCAAATCATTCTTAAACATGCTTATTTTATTAGCTTTAAAGGGATAAATGGGACTTGATATTCCTGCCATATCATAAAGAGCAATCTGCTTATTCCAGCTCTTTTTATAATCTCTATGGTTTTTGTTTACTTCTAAATAAGCGGCATCTGAAACTTTTTCCAAGGTATATTTTCCCGTTCCTACGTAGCCATCGTTACTGCTTTTCACAACAGGGAAATTTAATATGTTAAGTGCCATCGGGTCTGCGTTTTTCAATGTAAATCTTACTGTATAATTATCAACAAGTGTAATTGAACTGATAATTGAAAGCTGAGCTTTATAGTAGGCACTGTCTTTTGCCTTTTCATAGGAGCTTTTAACATGAGCGGAAATAAATTCTCCTCCGTCGCTGAATTTAACGCCTTGCAAAAGCTTAACAGTAACTGTCTTTCCTTTTATTTCGCTGCTCGAAGCAAGCTGCGGTGCTCCCTTTCCGTCATCTGTGGGAATATAAAGGCTTTCAAAAATTATTGGTAATAAATCCCTGTTAAGAGCGCTTTCCGATTTAAACGGGTCAAAATCTGCCGCACTTGTATAAGGCAAAGAAATATTCGAAGTAATAACGGGCGTTGGCAATACATATTCGTTCTCCGTTGTAGGCTCTTTATTATCGTTATTATCGCCACAAGAACAGAATGCAAGTAAAAGGGAAAGAATAAGAAGTATTGCAGTAATTTTTCTCATCTTACCGACACCCTTTCTATTGATATCGCTTTACCTGTTTTCTCATCAATTTCTAAAAGACACCCATCCATAGAGTATTCGCTGTTAGCATTTTCAAATCTTACGGGTAAATTACTCTTGAACTTTCTTATTGTAAGCTCAGGCTCAATACCCAGAACTGATTGAACAGGACCGCACATTCCCGCATCAGTAATATATGCAGTACCCTTGGGTAAAATCTGTTCATCTGCTGTCTGAACATGGGTATGTGTACCTAAAACTGCAGTAACCTTGCCATCAAGATAAAAGCCCATTGCACGTTTTTCTGCGGTTGCTTCCGCATGGAAATCAATAATTACGACCTTACAATTGTCAATTTCCGCCAATGCCTTGTCAATCTCCCAAAAAGGATTTCCTAAGGGCTCGGAATAAACCGTACCCTGCATATTTATAACCGCAACACAAAATCTGCCTTTATCAATTATGCCAACCCCTCTACCGGGCGCACCTTCAGGGAAATTATATGGTCTGATTACAGGAATATTTTTATCAAGATATTCCATTATTTCAGGTCTTTTAAAAGTATGATTGCCCAGAGTTATAAAATCAACTCCGCCTGAAAAAATCATATCACAGGATTTTGGTGTTACTCCGTTACCCTGAGCAGAGTTTTCACCATTGGCAATACATACATCAATGTTATTTTTCTTTTTAAAGTCAGGAAGCTTTCTCATTAAAAATTCGCAACCGCCCTGACCTACAACATCGCCTAAAAAAAGCAAACGCATAGCTTTACCATCGTTTCTATATATAAATTCAGAAAAAGCGAAACACACCGTAGCGGGAGGGTTTCGCAAAAATTCTTTTAATTATTTCGCAAATTCAATTGCTCTGCTCTCTCTGATTACATTAACCTTAATCTGTCCGGGATATTCAAGATCGTTTTCGATTTTCTTAACAATATCTCTTGCAAGAAGAATCATCTGGTCATCTGAAACTGCATCGGGCTTAACCATAATGCGAACCTCACGACCTGCCTGAATAGCGAATGAATTATCAACACCGGGGAAGGAATTTGTAATCTCTTCAAGCTTCTGCAAACGTTGAATGTAAGATTCAATGTTTTCACGTCTTGCACCGGGACGAGCTGCAGAAATAGCATCTGCTGCCTGAACAAGGCAAGCGATAACTGTTTTCGCTTCAACATCGCCGTGGTGAGCCTGAATAGCGTGAATAACCTGCTCATTTTCTTTATTCTTTTTAGCAACTTCAACACCGAGCTCTATGTGAGTGCCTTCTTTTTCGTGGTCAAGAGCTTTACCTATATCATGAAGAAGACCTGCGCGCTTTGCAAGCTTCACATCTGCTCCCAGTTCAGCCGCCATAAGACCTGCAAGGTAGGAAACCTCAAGAGAATGGTTAAGAACATTCTGACCATAACTTGTACGATATTTAAGCTTACCAAGAAGTTTCACAAGTTCGCCGTGAAGACCGTTAACGCCTGCATCTATAACAGCTTTTTCACCTGTTTGCTTAATAGTTTGCTCAACCTCACGCTTTGATTTCTCATACATTTCTTCAACGCGTGCAGGATGGATTCTGCCATCGGAAACAAGTTTTTCAAGAGTAAGTCTTGCTATTTCACGTCTTACAGGCTCAAAGCATGAAACTGTAATTGCTTCGGGAGTATCATCAATAATAAGGTCAACACCTGTAATTGTTTCAATAGTGCGGATATTTCTCCCCTCGCGGCCAATGATACGACCCTTCATTTCATCGTTAGGAATTGTAACAACAGAAACAGTTGCCTCTGCCGCGTGGTCAGCAGCACAACGTTGAATCGCGCCCGAAATAATCTCTCCTGCGAGATTGTCCATATCGTCCTTGAGCTGTTGCTCGTAGTCGAATATTTTAGCAGCTTTTTCGTGAGTAAGCTGTTCCTCAAGAGTTTTGAGAATAACATCTTTTGCCTGCTCTTTTGTGTAACCGGAAATTCTTTCAAGAATCTCAAGCTGACTCTTTTTGAGAGATTCAACCTCTTGCTCTTTAGCTTCCAGATCTTTAACCTTCTGAGCCAAAGCTTCTTCTTTCTTTTCCTGATTTTCGATTTTTTTGTCAAGACTTTCTTCTTTTTGAATAAGTCTTCTTTCCTGGCGCTGAACTTCTGCACGTCTTTCGCGCAAATCCTGTTCAGTTTCAGATCTTAATTTGTGAATTTCATCCTTGGCTTCAAGAATTGTTTCTTTTTTCTTCTGCTCAGCCTCTGTCATTGCATTATTAACAATGCGTGCAGCCTCTTCTGTAGCAGAGCCAATGGCAGCCTCCGCAACTTTTTTACGGTGAGCGCCGCCGATAACAAATCCCACAACACCAAAAACAACAGCAGCAACAACAATAAGCACTATTGCTAAAACGAGATCCATTTTATCGGTGCTCCTTTCATAAATAAATTAAGACAAAAAAGACGGAAATGCAAAAGCACCTTCCGTCAACCAAATTGCGATAAGGGAAAAACCAATTACCGCCTATAATAAAAGTTTTGTCGCAGGCATTCACATGCGTGCGGGACATATCTATATTAAAAAATATAAAAAACAATCAATAAATATGCAAAAAAATATTCATAAAGCATCAAAATTTATGTATTTTCAGAATATTTATTAAGAAAAAATATATAAAAATATAAATAACAAAACCATTATCATATCATACGGATAGTGCATTATTACCACAAATAATACATCATCTCGTATATTATAATAAATTATGCACCAATAGTCAAGGAAAATAACCACCATTTTTAAAGTTTTTTGTAAAAATCTGAAAACATTTTCCCGTTTTAAATTTTTATTCATTTCAATTTCTGCATCGGATATAAAAACAGAACGACCTTTATAGCATCTTGAAATATGCCATATATCATTGTATAATAATTATTAACCTTTCTCATTTATTTGAAAGTTTTCATAAAAACAAAAGGAGAGATATTATGGTTATAAAATATCGACACAGGATATTGGCATGCATAATTGCAGTTCAATTTATATTTACTGCAAGTCCGCTTGCCTCTGCATTAAACACGGAAAATTCACAAAATGAAATCTTTGTTGAAGAAAATACCGTTGTTTATAATAACACCTCAACACTTGCTGAAGCTGAATTAAAAATCACAAATCAGCCTTCTTCTGTTGTTGTGCCTGAGGGAAAAACAGCAAAAGTTACCTTTTCCGCTACAGGTGACGGACTGAAATACTATTGGTATTATAAAAATACAGAAAACAGCAAATTCACCCGTACCACAACATTTACATCAAACACCTATTCTGTAGCAATGAACAGCAAGCGTAACGAGCGCCAAATCTATTGCTTGATAAAGGATAAATACGGTAATTCCGTAAAGACAGATATTGTAACTCTTTATATGGGCACCCCCTTAAAAATTACAAAACAACCTGTATCAGTTGCTGCAGCAAACGGCAAAACTGCAAAAGTAAGTTTTTCTGTAACCGGTGACGGACTAAAATATTATTGGTACTACAAAAATGCAGGCGCTGACAAGTTCACCCGCACAACTTCATTCAAGTCAAATACTTATTCAGTAATTATGAATGATAGTCGTCGCGGTCGCGATATTTACTGCTTAGTTAAGGACAAATACGGCAATAAGGTAAAAACTGATGTTGTAACCTTATTTGAAGGAGCCTTATTAAAAATAACAGCGCAACCCTCATCCGTAAGCGTACATAACGGCGAAAAAGCCAAAGTAAGCTTCACCGCAAGTGGTTCAGGGCTTGTGTATAAATGGTACTACAAGGATGCTAATAAAGCCTCTTTCTCAAGAACCAAAACCTTTACTAAAGACTACTATAATGTAGAAATGAATTACAAAAGGGACGGCAGACAGATTTACTGTGTAGTAGAAGATACATATGGCAACACAGTAAAAACAAATACCATTTCGCTTTCATCAATTCATGAAATGGGTCCATGGGAGATCCACAGAGAGGCTACCGCTGAAAAAGAAGGTGTAGAGAGAAGATACTGCACCAAATGCAGTTACTACAATGACCGTTCAATTGCCAAGCTCCCGGCAGTTTACTATATCACCGTAAATCTCGGCACTACAGAAAGCTATATGTTCGGTGTAGCCGAAAACGGAAAATACAAGCTTAACCAACCTCAAAAAGAAGGCTATACTTTTGAGGGCTTTAAGGATTCCGACGGTAACGACTTTCCTCTGGAAGGTATCATTACCGAAAATGTAACTATCAACGCAGTCTGGGGACTTGACGGCACCAATACATTACAAGAGCTTATTGACCGTACCAATGTAGGCGTTGATACCATTGAAATCACATCAGATATTGTTGTTGATAAACCTATTTTTATCTCCTATAACACACATATATATTCAAACGGAAATTATACAATCACCCGTGATGCAAACTATACCGGTGATTTATTTGTAGTAGGTCTTACAAAAGACAACAAAATTGCAACAAATCTCGGACGCGAAGCTCAATTAACCTTGGGTGGCGGAGACGGTATGCTTACTATTGACGGTAACAGAGATAATGTGGCCTCCGCCGTAAACGGCAGTGCCTTGTTTGCATGTGAAAGCGCCACAGTTAACTTATATGACGGTATAAGCATTATCAATAATATAAAATCAGGAAACGAGCGGATTTTTAATTTTTCTGATTACCTGACCAACGATGCTGCTGAACGAGCAGGCGGTGCAGCTATCTTAAACTTTAATGCAACCGTAAATATGTACGGAGGTATTATAGACAACAACCGCGTATCTACAGAATATACCATAAATAAAAATGAAGACGGTACCGAAACGCCTTTTGAAATAAACGGTTGCGGTGGTGCTGTTTATAACCGTGGTAATTTTAATATGTACGGTGGTACCATTTCAAATAGTGAAGGACTTCGCGGTGGTGCTTTATATAACGATAGAATAGCATATCTGATTTCAGGAACTATTTCAAACAATACCGCTCATTACTTCGGTGGTGCAGTTGCATCCTCATCCTCCTCATATTCTGATTTATTTATCGGTAGCGAGGGCGACGGAGCTCAAATGAGCTTTATCAACAACCATTGCCACAGAACCGGTGGTGCACTTTATTCAAACACAAGTAGTCCTATTGTTATTCTCGGCAATACCGAATTCATAAGCAACACAAGCAGTACAAGCGGTGGTGCAATTCATACTGCCGGCCCTCTTACAATTTCAGACACAATATTCCGGGAAAATTCCTGTGTAAATAGCGGTGGTGCAATTTACCATTACTACACAAAAGCAGCGTTCCAGCGCCGTTTGTTAACTATTACAAATTGTGAATTCATTAAAAACAGTGCAAATCTCGGTGGTGCAGTAACTTTAAGTGCCTCCGATTCTGTTTCCTCCACAGAACAAGGAACATTCGCCACCATCACCGGCTGCAAATTTGAAGAAAACAAAGCAAATTCAATTCAAACCTCCAACGGTAGCGGTGGCGCAATTTATATTACCAGAAAAAGCGAAGCTACTATTGATGGTTGCGAATTCGACAAAAACAGCTCCGATGTCAATGCCGGTGCAGTTTCAGTTCAAAGCGGAGCCAATGCAGCTATAACTAACTGCCAATTCAATGAAAACTCTGCAACATTGGGTGGTGCAATCCATACTTCCAATAAATCCACCGTTGATATGAAAAATATCGCTTTCAACTCAAACAGCAGTAGCAATAACGGTGGCGCACTATATATTTATGAAGCTACAGCAAGCTTTGAAAATGTTGACTTTACAGGAAATGTTGCCGGGGGTCATGCAGGTGCTATCTATCAATGTGCCAGCAAAATTACTCTTGATTCAAGCTGCGAATTTGATTCCAACCGTGCAACAGCCCATGGCGGTGCAATTTATCTTACATACAGAACTCTTACGAATGGCACTAAGCTCGGTGCTGTTCTTAACACCACAGATGTTACATTTAAAAACAACTCTGCCCTCTGCGGTGGTGCCGTAAGCATACGCTCATACTGCGAAGCAAATCTTAATGGTGGCCAACTCATCGAAAACACTGTATCCGGTTTCAGCGATAAAAACGAAGGTGATGGCGAAGGCGGCGGTGCTGTCTATGTAGGCTATGGTAAATTAACTCTCACAGATGTGACTGCAACCGCTAACACTGCCTCTGATTTTGGTGGTGTTATTGATACAGTTGGCTCAACAGTAGTTGTAAACGGAGGCACCTATTCCCGAAACACCACCTATACCGGTGGCGTAATACACGCTATGTCTAAATCAGATGTCACCATTACTGATGCTGTTTTCAGCGAAAATGAATCCACTTATAAAAATACTGATTACAACAACTCTATCGGTGGCGGTGCACTTTTCCAGAACGGCGGTACACTTACTGTAAGCGGATGTACATTCAACGGCAACAAGACCGGATACTATGGCGGTGCAATCATGGCATCAAATGCTCAGGTTACAATAAATGAAAACACCATCATAGAAAATTCACAGGGTACTACAGGTGCCGCTCTTTACTTTAAAGGAACAACAGTTGCCGACCTTACAAACATCGAAATTACCGAAAACACCGCAAATTCAAACGGTGTTGTGTATATTAACACAGGCACACTTAATATGACTAATGTTACCGCAACTAAAAACAAAGCATACCAAGGCGGTGTTGTGTACAGCAGTAATATAAATGCAAAGGTCAAGCTTACTGACTGTACTATCACAGAAAACACCGCAACAAACGGTGGTTCAATTTTCTTTGAAAACGCAACAGTAACATTAAGCAATAGCACCCTCACTCAAAACATTGCCTCGAATAACGGTGGCGTTTTATATTCGTCTAAAGGCGTTTTGATAGTTGAAAACAGTAACATCAGCAGTAATAACGCTACCTCAAATGGTGGTGCAATGTACCTTAACCAGACAACAACAACTCTTGATAATTCCGGCTTCAACGGAAACAGCAGCGATAGCAACGGTGGTGCAATTGATGCTGTTGGTGCAAAGGTTACTGCAATTAACAATTGCCAATTCAAAAACAATACTGCCAAAAAACACGGCGGTGCAGTTTATGTAACATATACCACACCGGAAGGAGCCACAGAAAACATAAACGGATTTTTCACTATGACCGGAGGTTTATTAGAAGAAAACTCAGCTGTTGCCGGTGGTGCTATCAGCTTACGAACAGGTTGTGAAGTTAAACTTAACGGCACAACCCTCAAGAAAAACAATGCAACCGGTAAAACAACTGCCGAAGGCGGTGGTGCTATTTATGCAGGTTATGCAAAAACATTGACACTTACCGGTGTAACCTTGGAAGAGAATACATCTGCTTATTACGGCGGTGCGGTCAATGCCCCCGGCACAGATGTTACAGTAAACGGTAAATCAGTTATTAATAATAACGCAGGTGTTACCGGAGTAGCATTCAATTTCCGTGAAGGCGGTACTTGTGTACTTGACGATATAAGTGTTACAAACAATATCGCAACAACAAGCGGAAGTGGCGTAATTTATATTACCAATGGCGGTTCTATTGCAATAAATGCTCTTACTGCAACGGGCAACTCCAATAATAATGGCGCTGTTATTTATGCAAGCGGCAGTGCAAGTATAAGCGTTAATAACTCCAATTTAAGCAATAATACAGCAACCACATACGGCGGTGCTATTGATTTCCGTTCAAGCGGCAACCTTGAAATAACAGATACTGTTATCAAGTCAAACACAGCTTCAAAGGGCGGTGCAATTAATGTATCCGGCACAGCGCCCGTAACTATCAGGAATTGTTCCATAAATAACAACACTGCAGCTTCTGCAGGTGCTGTTCTCCTTGATGGTGGCGCAAAGCTTACTGTTGAAAATTCAACCTTTGATGCAAACAGTGCAACAAGCACCGATGGCGGAGCAATATTAGTTGCCGATTCAAGCACAGAAGGAAAAAATGCAACAACACTTATTGCAAAAAACACAATATTCTCAAATAACACTGCAAAAGGAAAAGGCGGTGCTGTTTCAACCGATACCGACAGCCCGAAGCTTGTTATTAATCTTGAATGCTGTACATTCGAGAAAAACGCATCAACAGGCGCAGGTGGCGGTGCAATAGAAATTCAGAACAAGAACCAACCTGATGCTACCGATCCTACCGAAATTACAATAGTATTCACTGATTGTACCTTCAATGAAAACACTTCAAAAACAACCGGTGCTGCAATTGAGATAAGAACAAGCAGTGTTGCAAAAATCGATTCAATTACTGCAAGCAAAAACAAAGCAACCGGAAAAGGCGGCGTTATTTACGTAACCTCCAATTTCTCAAGGCTTTATCTTACAGGCACAGTAGCCGCCGATGGAAACACATCTACTGACGGTAATTTTGCATATTTGTACAACAGTAATTATACGAATCCGCCAAAAATTTACACTACTGACAGCAGTAGCGCAGCCTGGTATAGCGATGTTAAGGGCAACAGCTCAAATATAGCCTTTGACCTTGTAGCTATGCCCTGATAACGAGGTGATAAAATGAAAAATTTCAAATCAATTATGAGCATACTGCTTGTAGGCTTTATAATTACAGGGCTTTTTCCTGTAGTTTCTGTTGCAGCAAGCTTTTTCCCCAGTGAAACAAACCCCTTTGTAGCTGATTTTTATATTGATGACACTAATCAAAACGAGCCTTTCTTTGATTCGGTTTTACCTGAAATCGAAAAAAACATTGAAGAAAATAACACTCATTCGATAAGCCCCTATTATGACGAAATGCCAATTGCCGATAACCCTGAAAACTTTCAGGGTTTAGGCTCCACCACATACGCTAATATCAACGGAAAGGTAGTAACGGCTGAGGCATTCTACAGACTTCGAAACGAATCTCTTTGCGATCCCAACAATGGTATGGGACTCCTGATTTATCAATGTATTCAGTATAAACGCAAGCATCCTGCAGAAGATGTTAAAATTACTTTTTCATCTTACAGAACCTCTGTAACTGCAGCAGTATGTGTTATTCCCACAAGTAAATATTACGGATATATGCGATCCCTCTACGGCACAAACTACGACGAGCACGGATTTGTCCGCATTTCATATATGCTTGCCGAGGCTGCACGAATGGGTATACGGGTTACAATGGTAAACCAGCTTAATTCCTACGGTGTTAACCAATATGACCCCGAAACACAAACCCTTATAAAGAGAGCAAACCTTGATCATTACACATATTTCTCTCAAGCTCTAAACACAGACTGCTATGAAACCTATGCTCCGGGCAAAAAGGTTTCCGACTTTTTTGACTATGCAAAGGTAGGTTGGCAAGTAGAAGATAAAACAACCGATATGCAACATGTTAAGAGTGCAACAGTTTCTCACTATCTTGCAACCGATGGAACCGAGCATAAAGACGCTGTGTTTTTCTGCAGCGCAAACCTTGATGAAAATAGCTATATCGGTGCAAACGGAAACAACAATGCCCAGTCCGGCGTTATTATTTCCGATCATAGCGATATTTATCGCGTGACATATAACTACACAAAACTTATGTATGACTACCGCGGTCAGGAGGAATTGTTTGAGCTTCGCAAATATATTAACGAAGCCAACAATAAACAGATTGCTCTTATAAATGCAGGAAGAGAAAATGAAATACCCAAAGACAAACAAATAGTTTATCTCGGTGGAGAAAACGATAAGGTTTTTGAGCTTTATTTCACACCTTTTGGCGGCAGCGCCGATTCTTGGGACACTACAGCAAACCCCATTTGTAAATATGCAGAAAAGCTTCCAAAATCCAACGACTATATTGAGGTTGTCTGGAATGAATATGGCTATGATGATTGTTTACTTGGGGAAAGATTATCAGATATGCTTGAAACTGCATTTTGTAACAATCCTAATCCCAAAAACAAAATTTCAATGCGTGTTACCGGCTTTGACACTAAAGCAATTAAAGCACTTTCTCTTGGAAGCGAAATCGGCTATCGCAGCATAAAAAACGGTAGTGGAGTTCACTCTAAAGACTTCCTTTTCAACTATGAGGAGGACGGAAAACGGCACAGAGTCTCAATTATGACCTCTTGCAATTTCTATTTGGCAGCCTTCACTTTCCGCACCAATTCTCTTCTTGTTATAAATGAAACCGACGAAAGTGGCGGAAACTTCTATAATATTTTCGGTGAAAAATATTCTTATGGTATGATTGATAACAACCTTATGGTATCCACTCCAAGATTGACTCTTGAAACCGGCGATACCTACAAGGTTGAAACTGCCTATTCCGGTCAGAATACTCTTACTTGGAAAACAAATAACAGCAGTGTTGCCCAAGTAAAGGACGGCACAATTACTGCTGTAAAACCCGGTACAGCTACAATCACCGTTACCGATGGCACATATAAAGACACAGTTAAGCTTACAGTTACTGAGTGTCTCCCCTGCTACAATAACGGAGAAGGGCTTACATTCAATACTGATGAACAATACTCTTTAACCAAAAAACACACAAGCACACCGCTTACATTTGAATCAACATTCTCAGTTGAAAAAAATAAGCTGACGGGCACAACCACTCTTTTAGGTAGTGACGGAACATTTGACCCTGCGCTTGTATTTTCTTTGAATAAATCCGGTCAACCGCGTGTGGCAATCCGCGATAAAGCAGATTACTCCAAACAATCGGTTTATGTTTTCAAGGATGTTGATGTTGCAACAGGCGAAAAGGTTCATCTTTCAATCGTAATAAACCCCGATGACCAAAATATGTATTGCTATGTAAACGGCAAGCTTGAGCAAACTCTTCAAATGTCCTCATTTAAGCCATTTGAAGAAAAGCACACGGCAGTAATCGGTGGCGACCACAGAAACGGTAATGCAACTTACTTTAAAGGGGCTATGTATTCTGTATCTGTCTGGTCAGATGTAAGAACAGAAAGTGAAATAGAAACGGATTATACTGAAGGTATCACCTTCTCTGATAAAAATCTATTGGCGTCATACAATTTCAATCGTTGCAAAAAATGTATGATGACAGACCTTTCTCCTTCAAAAAATCATCTTAAGCATACTGTATTCTGGCAAGATTCAGAAAATGTGGAGCCTGTGGGCAATTATGAGTATTCCTTTGCAGTTATAGGTGACACACAAACAATGTGTGAAAATGACCCTGAAGCAATGGAATCAATTTACGATTGGCTTATTGAAAACGAGGAAGACCATAAAATCGAATATGTTATAGGCTTAGGTGATATAACTGACGACAGCACCGATATTGAATGGGACAGAGCAAATAACTATATAAGTAAATTAAACGGTAAAATTCCCTATGCCCTTGCACGCGGAAACCACGATGACTGGGATGACTTCAACAGACACCTTCACAATGGTTATTATGAAACCACCGTAAACGGAATGATGAATCCCGGAACCATTTCTCTCACCGATATAAATCAACCCGGACTTATTAAGAAAACCTTAGAGGACGGTACTGTTATTTATGAAACAAGAGAAGGTGACATTCCTGAAGGCGGAGATGTTCAAGGCGATTTGACCAACTCTTACCGTTACTTTAACATTCAAGGTACTGATTACCTGATTATGACCATTGACTTTGCACCAACCGAGGCAACTCTTGACTGGGCAAATGAGGTTATTAAAGCACATCCTAACCATAAGATTATTGCGGTTACTCATGCATATATGTACCGCGATGGCACCACCATTGATGACGGCGACTGCTACCCTCCGACATATTACAGTGGGTACAGGGACCAGCAGAATGGCGACGATATGTGGAAAAAATGCTTCTCGCAGCACGATAATGTGGTTATGGTGCTTTCAGGTCATGACCCCTGGCAACATATAGTTTATCGTCAGGATGAAGGTAAAAACGGAAATATCGTAACGCAAATGCTTATTGATCCCCAGTATGTTGACCTGAATAATGGTTCAACTGCAATGGTTGCAATGTTCTATTTCTCAAATGACGGAAATACTCTTACAGTTCGTTACTATTCTGTAGAAAAAGGTTGCTATGGCTCTCCCTTGAGTCAGTTTACTATTGATTTAAATAAACATACTCACACATATTCAGAAGCGGAAATAACCCCTGCAACCTTTGATAAAAACGGTAAAACCACAGCAGTTTGTACTACCTGCGGCAACATTAAAGAAACAATAATTTATGCACCTGAAGCCATTACGCTTTCAACTGCAGAATATGTTAATAATGGTTCTGTGAGAACACCCTCCGTAACAGTAAAAGATACTCAGGGCAACTTACTAAAAAAAGGTGTTGACTATGTTGTTGGCTACGAAGACGGAAGAAATGCACCGGGTAAATATACCGTAAAAATTACATTCCAAGGAATGTATGACGGTGTAAAGAGAGTTTACTTCAACATTCGCCCTGAAAAGGTTTCTGCAATCAGCGCAACCCAGACAACCAAAACCATTACACTTAAATGGAATGAGGTTGCCGGTGTATCAGGCTACAGAGTTTATAAATATAACTCAACTACAAAGAAATACGAACACATTGCTTCCGTAACAAAAGGTACCAGTTATACAGTATCCGACCTTAAAGCGGGTACCAAATACAAGTTTAAAATCCGAGCCTATAAAAAAGATGAGGGCGTGCTTTGGGCAGACTATTCAAAAGTATTTGAAACTGCAACAAAATGCACAACTCCTAAGATTTTGAGCATCGACTCAACTTCAAAAGGCAAAGCAAATCTTACTTGGTCAAATGTAACCGGTGAAAGTGGTTATCAGGTTTATTATTCAACCCAAATGGATAGCGGATATAAAAAAGCTGCAAGCTATAAAGCAAATGTTTTGAGTGGCTCAAAGAGTGAGCTTACAAGCAAAAAGACCTATTACTTTAAGGTAAGAGCTTATAAAAAAACCGATAACGGAACAGTTTACAGCTCCTGGAGCAGTGTAAAGAGCATTAAAATCAAATAATTGCTGACCAAACGGGATGTGAATACGCAGACCGCATAAAGCAATATAAGTAAGGGGGCTGCAGGATAAAACCTGTAAGCCCCTTAAACGTTAAAATTTCAAGCTACTAAGAGCTTTAAGCTTTATTAATCTGCGTTTTTATATCCTCAATTTTTTCAAAACACATTAATCGTTTGCACAGAGTGGGTAAAGTATATCCGAATCAGATTTTGGGATAGTCTTTTCCACTCATATTTCGTTAAAATACTCGCCAATCCGTCAGCCTTTCAAAGGCAAATCCGGCAAAAGTGCCGAAACATCGCCGTTTAAGGCTGATTCGGTTACACTTTACCCACTCTAAACGGAAAACTTTAAATATTATTTTTGTTATGTGTTGCATTTAATTCCATCTTGTGATACAATTCATAAAGTTGCTAAACACACATTAACCCAAGATACGCGGGCGTGGCGGAATTGGTAACATTGAGCCCGCACGCCGCCTGTGGCGGATGCAGTAAGGGCGAAATGGCGTAGCGGTCAAAATCGTTAGCGACGAACAGGAGCGACCAACGATTTTGGGCACCGCAAGAGTCCTTCCCATAAAGTTCTTTCCTCAGTATAGTCTTTGAGTGACATAATAATACTTCACTCCTTCACTAACAAAATTCACCTCTTCACTATTCACTCTTACATCTTAACTAAATATGCGGGTGTGGCGGAATTGGCAGACGCGCCAGATTTAGGTTCTGGTGGCAACCCCGTGCAGGTTCAAGTCCTGTCACCCGCACCAAAATGACAGAAATCCGATTTCCGGGTTTCTGTTGTTTTTATGTTAGGTTAATAGGACTTGAACCTGCACTCGGCAAAACAAAAAATCAGTCACCCAAAACTGTTTCAATCCTGAAAATTCTGACAAAACACCTTTAGCTGCAACTGAGCTTTATCCGCACACATGCGAATGTGCAACAGGGCATGTCCACGATGAAAACGCATATTTTCTTGGTGGTGTTTCAGGGAATGCCGGAGTATTTTCAACCCTTGATAATATGATTGCTTTTGCAGGAATGTACTCAGAAAAAGGTGTTGCAAAAAATGGAGAAATTTATCTTTCAAAAGAGACTTTTGACCTCGCAATAAAAAACTACACTCCTGATAAAAAAGAAGCGCGCGGTCTGGGTTTTCAACTTAAAGGCACTCAACCCTCACCAATGGGAGAGCTGATATCACCAGGAAGCTATGGACACACCGGCTTTACGGGAACAAGCTTTTATACAGATTACGACACAGGATTGTGGGGAGTTCTTCTTACAAATGCAGTTCATTACGGTAGAGAAAACAGAACTGAATATTTTAATATTCGCAGAAAATTTTATGATATGATGATTACAGAATATAAAAATATGAGAAATGATGGTGCAATATGAAACAAAAGATTCTATGCGGAGCAGATATAGCTGCTCGTGACGGATTTGATTTCAAAGGAAAATGTGGACTTATAACAAATCACACAGGTGTGTTGCGTGACTTGACTTCAACCGTAGACCTGTTAAAGAGGATGTGCAACCTGACTGCACTTTTTGCACCTGAACACGGTGTTCGTGGGGACATCCAAGCAGGAATGGCGATAACCTCTTACACCGACAAATCCACAAATCTTCCTGTATATAGCTTATACGGCGATGATACAACCGAAGCGCAGAAAATTCTGGCTTCACTTGACACCGTAATTTTTGATATTCAGGATGTAGGTGCAAGATTTTACACTTATCAATACACCATGACAGATACAATGAAAATATGCGCAAAGCACAGCATAAAATTTGTTGTTCTTGACCGTCCAAACCCTTTAGGAGGAATAAAAGTAGAAGGCACCCTGCTTAACAGAGATTTTTCCTCTTTCGTGGGACGCTTTCCCACACCTACACGCTCTGCTCTGACAATAGGAGAATTTGCGCTTATGATGAATGCAACAGAAAACATAAATTGTGATCTGACCGTGATAGCGATGGAGGGCTGGGAAAGAGATATGTATTATGATGATACTGATCTTGTTTTTATTCAACCCTCCCCCAACATTCCCACCATAGACACAATGTTTTCTTATATCGGCACTTGTATTTTCGAAGGCACAAATCTTTCCGAGGGCAGAGGCACAACCAAGCCTTTTGAAATGATTGGCGCACCTTGGCTTGATTGCGAAAGTGTCTTGAAAAAAGTCGGAATGCAAAAAGGTGTTTTACTTCGGAAATGTTCATTCACTCCCACATTTTCAGATTATAAAGACGCTTTCTGCCACGGTATACAGCTTCATATTACTGACCGTGAATCTTTTTCTCCATTCGAGCTTGGAATTAGATTGTTAGATGCTATAAAGGAAACTCACCGCGAATTTGAAACCAACCCATTCATTACAAACCTTTTGGGTACAGATAAAGTATTAAAATCGGATTTTTCTCCTGATAGCTTTATTGCCCGGGAAGCGGCTAAAGTTGCCGAGTGGCAAGCACTTTCTGAAAAATGGTATATTTATTAGTTCAGATATATCAAAATAAATACTCTACAGCTAAATAATCAATCTATTTTATTGCAAAGGAAGATATTAATTGCTATAATGATTTAAACAGAAAACATAAAATGTTGGTGATTCATTTGAAAGATTTAGTAAATGAAATTTGTTTGCTCGTAAAAAACTGCGGAAAAGTTATGCTTAATGCAGACCGAGAAAAAATGGCAATTGATATAAAATCAGGTGTTGCCGATTTAGTTACTGAATATGATAAAAGTATTCAGAACCAACTTTCCATCGGGTTAAAAAAGATTTTACCCGAAGCAAAATTCATCGGTGAAGAAGGTTCAAGCGATGAGTTGAGTGATGAGGGCTACGCATTTATTGTTGACCCTATTGACGGCACGACAAACTTTGTAAAAGACTATCATATTAGTGCAATTTCTGTTGCATTGTTAAAAGGCAAAGATGTTGTTGCAGGTGTTGTTTATAACCCTTATCTTGACGAAACTTTTTCTGCAATCAAAGGTCAGGGAGCATTACTCAACAGCAAGAAAATAAGCGTATCTTCGCAACCTTTAGATAAAGCCCTTGTTCTTTTCGGCTCATCTCCATACGATAAAACCCTTTTCCCAAAAACCATCGAAATTCTTACCGAATATTTTTATAAGGCGCTTGATATAAGAAGATGTGGTTCTGCCGCATTGGATTTATGTTCCGTAGCTTGTGGCAGAGCAGAGCTCTATTTTGAGTTACAAACCTCCCCTTGGGATTTTGCCGCAGGCAAGCTTCTTGTTGAAGAAGCAGGTGGTGTTGTTACAACTCTTGATGGTGCTCCCCTATCCTTCGATGGTAAAACCTCAATTCTGGCAAAAAATAATATTATATAAAAAACAGTCGTTCAGGTTTCATCTTATCCCCCTGAACGACCTTTTTAATTAACCGACTAAAAACAAGTTATACGAAGTTATTTAAATCGTGTTTATTATTGAAATGGCAATTATTATATGATAGAATAATTTTAATATTCTACAGCGAGGTGCTATATGAAAATTTTCTTGTTTCAAGGCGATTCCATAACCGATACTAACAGAGTTGACGACAACGAAGACAGCTTCGGATTCGGTTGTGGCTACCCTGTTCTTGTTGCCTCCGATTTTTTGAAAAACAGAAAAAAAGAGTTTAAATTCATAAATCGTGGTGTTAGCGGCGACAGAATTACTGATATTTATGCGCGGATTAAAGAGGACATTATTAATCTCAAACCCGATTATATGTCAATTCTTATTGGTGTTAATGATGTTGCTCACGAGCTTACAATGCAATGTGGTGTTGATACTGAAAAATTTGAAAAAATATACGGGATGCTTATCGACGAGGTAAAAGAAGCATTGCCTGAAATAAAAATTATTATATTAGAACCCTTTGTTTTAAAAGGAAGCGCTACCCTGGATTTATGGGAGCAATTTAAGGAAGAAGTCAAAAAACGTGGCAAAGTAGCAAAAAACATTGCCGATAAATACAACCTTAAATTTGTACCTCTTCAAGACAAATTTGACATACTTTGCACAGATGGTGACACAAGATACTGGAGTATAGACGGTGTCCATCCCTCTGCTGCAGGTCATCAGGTTATAAAAGAAGAATTGTCGCAAGCAATTATCGATATACTTTAAATTTAAAAACAGGTCGTGAAATTATGTCAACAAAGCTTTGGTACGATGAATTTATAAATGATTGGATGTGGGCGTTACCTTTAGGTAACGGCAGAGTTGGTGCTATGCAATACGGCAACCCTGACTGCGAGCAGATTGAGATAAACGAAGAATCTCTCTGGAGTGGCAGACAAATTGAAGAAAGCTACCACGCTTCCCCTGAAGCACTTGCCGAAATACGCAAATTGCTTCATGAGGAAAAGCTGAAGGAGGCAGCACAGCTTGCCCGTGAAACCTTTTTATCCGATCCTCCCGTTGTACGTTCTTACGAAAGCTTCGGTGAAATATTTATTGACTTTCTCGATAAATCACCTTACTCAAACTACCGCAAGGAATTGGAATTAAATGAGGCTATTTGTCGCATTTTCTGGACAAAAAGCAAGATTAATTATAAAAGCGAATGCTTTATAAGTGAAGATTTTGACGGTTTTGTGTATAAGGTTGAAACTGACGGAAAGCCCTTTTCATGTAATGTGAGCATTAAAAGAAAGCAGGATGCTTACAGTGCCTGCATCGAAAATGATACAATTATTATGAACGGCAGAATTACCTATGCTACTCACCACTACTATGGCGAGGGCGGAGAAGGTATGAGCTTTGGTGCAAAGCTTCGCATCAAAACCGATGGTGAGCTTTCACACAACCACAGCACAATAACAGTTGCAGATGCAACCTATCTTATTATTTACTCTGCTTTTGAAACCAATTATGATGCAGATAAGTTCGATATTGATGAGAACATTGATTACAAAGCAATATTAACTGAAACTATTGAAATGCTTTACAATACAGACTATGAAGAAATAAAAGAAAAGCATATTCGTTCCCACAAGGAATGGTTCAGTAATGTTGAGTTCACATTAGAAGAAAGTGAAATCAGCTCTCTTCCCACAAACCAAAGACTCAAAGAGCTTAAATGGGATGAATATGACCCTGATTTATTTTCTCTTTACTACAATTTCGGCAGATATCTTTTAATTGAGAGCTCTGGTAAAAATGCTCGTCTTCCTGCTAACTTACAGGGCATATGGTGTCATGATTTTAATCCACCTTGGGGAAGTGATTTCCACACCAACATCAACCTTCAGATGAACTATTGGCCTGCCGGAAGCACAAATCTTTCAGCAACCACTGAACCATTTATTCATTTTATGAAAATGATAAGCACTTTCGGTTCAGAAACTGCAAAAGAGCTTTTCGGTGCAAGAGGTTGGGTAATTAATCATACCACAGATGCATTCGGCAGAACAGGCGTACACGACAGCGTTGACTGTGGATTTTTCCCGATGGCTGGTCCCTGGCTTTGTCTTAACCTTTGGGAGCATTATGAATATACAAATTCTAAAAAATATCTTAAAGAAATTTACCCCATTTTAAAAGGCTCTTGCGAATTTGTTCAGGACTATTTAACAGAAAATGAAAAAGGCGAGCTTATCACCTCTCCCTCAAACTCTCCTGAAAACGAATTCTATTACATAGATGCTAACGGTGAAAAGCAAGAGAGTATGTTTACCGAGGGTGCAACAATAGACTATCAGATTATATACGCTCTTTTCACCCGTACTGCTTACGCTTGCAAGATTTTAGGCATTGATGAGGATTTTTCCAAAACTCTTTTTGAGGTTTTAGACAAGCTTCCTCCAATGGAAATCAGTGAGCGTTACGGAACAATCCGTGAATGGATTAAGGATTATGAAGAAACCGAACCCGGTCACCGCCATATTTCTCACCTTTTCGGACTTTTCCCCGGTGACCAGATTAACGAAAGTGACCCCAAAATCTACGAGGCAGCCAAAAGAACAATTGCAAGAAGAATTGAAAACGGCGGTGGCTCAACAGGTTGGTCAAGAGCATGGACAATCTGCTTCTATACCCGTCTTAAGGATGGCAACAATGCATACAACCACCTTAAATATCTTCTCAAAAAATGCACCGCAAACAATCTTTTTGATATCCATCCGCCCTTCCAGATTGATGGAAACTTCGGTGGTGTTGCAGGTATAACTGAAATATTCCTCCAAAGTCATTTAGGCTCTCCCGACAACCGTATGGTTGAGCTTTTACCCGCCTTACCTGATGAATGGAAAAATGGTTCAATCAAGGGACTTAAGGCAAGAGGTAATCTTACATTTGACTTAGCTTGGGAAAACTCAGTTCTTAAAAATGCAAGTGTTACTGCATCAAGCGACGCTACGTTAAGAATCAATCTGAATGATAAAACAAAAAATCTTAAAGCAGATAAAGACTTTATAATTGAGGGCAACTACCTTAAAGCAGAAATTTCTGCAGGAGAAACAATCACTCTCACAAATTGATGTTCGGAGGACAGTTTATGTCAGAACTCAAAGATTTAATAAATAAAATATTTGATAATGAAATAAAGAAAGCAGTTATAAGCAAGCCTGCTTCAAAAGAAAATCAATTCAAAAAAATCACTATAAGCAGAATGCCGAAATTTTTTCAGATTGCAAAGCACACTGAAAAACAGGTTTTTCACGAAAATGTGCAATTCAATGAAGTGGCAAATCGTGCTTATGAGCTTATGGAAAATGATTTTTTACAGCTCAATGCCTGGGACAATAGCAAGGAATATTATATAACTGCAAAAAACGGAAGCTTCGCTTTCAAAGCAAGAAGCACAGGCAATGAAGCCCCTGTTGCTCCCGTTCAGCACAACCGCCAAAAGCAATATCTTCTCCCCGAGGGTCAGGTTATTGCACCTTTAGTTGATATGGGCATCTTCACAAAGGATGGCAAGGTTATAAACTCTATGTATGATAAATACAAGCAGATTAACCGTCTTATTGAAATAATTGATGACGGTGTGCGTCAGCAGAGTTTAAAGAAGCTCAACATAATTGATTTTGGTTGTGGCAAATCATATTTAACATTTATTGTCTACTATTATTTAACCGAAATCAAGAAAATTGAAACCAATATTATCGGCTTGGATCTAAAGAAGGATGTTATTGAAAAATGCAACAAGGCAGCAGAAAAATATGGCTACAAAAACCTTCATTTTGAGCTTGGCGACATCAACGGCTACAAATGCCCCTTCCCGGTTGATATGGTAATTACCCTTCACGCTTGCGACACTGCAACGGATTTTGCCCTTTATAATGCAGTTAACTGGGGCGCAAAAATGATATTCTCCGTCCCCTGCTGTCAGCACGAATTAAACACTCAGATAAAAAGCGATAATCTTTCAGTTTTAACCCGCTACGGCATAATTCAGGAACGGTTTTCCGCTTTACTTACAGACTCAATCCGTGGAAATCTTCTTGAATACTGTGGCTACAAAACTCAGCTTTTAGAGTTCATTGACTTTGACCATACACCGAAAAACATTCTCATTCGTGCAGTGCTTAAAGGCTCAAACCCTAAAGCAACAAAAGAAAAAGCATTGAATGAGGTTAAATCTGCTATGAAAGAATTCAATGTTGAACCGACGTTATATAAATTACTTATTGGTGATTAATTTATGAAAGAAAAAACATCTTTAGTTTTTACAGGTGACATAGGCTTTGACCGTTATTTCTACGGAAAATGGGATGATGAAAATTTAATATCAAAACAAATACTTGATTTTCTTCACAGTGCCGACCATGTTATTCCAAATGTGGAAGGTCCCGTTGCAAATGCAGAACAAAACACCACTCAGAGCGGTGTTCAACAGCTTCTTCATACCATTGATCCCAAAGCCGTAAAGGTGCTTGACAAAATGGGAGCAGATATATGGAACATCTGCAACAATCATATTATGGATGCAGGTCCTTATGGCATTGAAAGCACCCTTAATATTGCAAAAGAATTAAACGTGCAGACTATTGGTGCAGGTATGAATATCAATGAAGCGAGAAAGCCCGTTATCATTGATGAAGCAGGCGGAATCGGTATGTTCGGTGTTGGTTATCAGCGAGCATGCAGAAAAGCAGATGTTGACAAGCCCGGTTGTTATAGCTGGAGCGACCTTGACGCTATTCAGAATACTATAAACGAAATCAAGTCAAAATGCCGTTGGTGTATCGTTGTTGCTCATGCAGGCGAAGAGTTCACGCCTCTCCCCTCACCATACACAAGAGAGCGTTACCATAAATATTTAGAAATGGGCGCAGATATTGTTGTGGGGCATCACCCCCATGTTCCTATGAACTATGAAACTGTCGGCGATAAGATCATTTTCTATTCTCTCGGCAATTTCATTTTTGATACTGACTATCAGCGCTCACAGCACAAAACCGAATTCGGTATTATCGTCAAGCTCAATTTCACAGAAAAAGAGTTTTCCTATGAGCCTATGGGTCTTAAAATTATACGTGGTGATGAAAAAATTGTAAAGGACGATTTACCACCCATATTCGTTGACGTGCAGGAAGAGGATTTCAATTTGCTTTCTCCCCTTTCAGCTAAAATGCACATTGAAGCAACAAAAAGGCAAATGACCTACCTTAAACCCGAAGAATTCAAGGGCGCAACAGAGAAAAAATGGAAAGAGCATTTTTCAGAAGAGATGAGAACGGGTAGAGTCCCCGGTGAAACCCTGGATTTCTTTATTCTTTGCCCTCTTGCCGAAAAAGCTGAAAAGGGCGAATGGAAAAAGAGCAAATTAGAAGATGTAAAACAATATATATTGGAGCAGATGTAAAAATGGCAGAAATAAAATTTAAAAACGGCAAGCTTAAAATAATGCATATTACAGATACTCACCTTGATGATGGTAATATTGATATGTCTGTTTGGCTCATAAATGAGGCTTGTAAGAAAGAAGTTCCCGATATAGCTATTGTTACAGGTGACAATGTGGATAACGAGGATGACCCTAACAAAACCAAAGCTCATATTAATAAGCTTATGAATGTTTTTGAAAGTTTGAAGATTCCTGTTGCAATTACTTTCGGCAACCACGATTCCGAAAGAGGAGCAATGACCCGTGAGGAGCTTATGGAATATTACAATTCTTTCTCCTGCTCCGTAAGCACAGAGTATAAAGATTTGCCCGACTGCGCAACATTTAATGTTCCTGTTATGTCCGAGGACGGCTCAGAAATGAAATTCAATCTGTGGGTTTTTGACTCCAACGATTATGATGATGAGGGTCATTATGGTTGTGTTCTTCCACCTCAGGTTGAATGGTATAAAAACAAAAGTGATAAAATCACAAAAGAAAATAATGGAAAAAAAGTTTATTCTCTCGCTTTCCAGCATATGATTGTTGAGGATGTTTACAGAGCTCTTAAAAAATGCAACAGAAGAAAGCTCTATTCATTCGCACATATGTATAACAAAAACGATTATTATATGTTTGACCCTGATTTCAAGAATTTCGGAACACTTAACGAAACACCTTGCAGCGGCTACCATAACTATGGTCAGTTTGAAGCAATGGTTGAAAAGGGCGATGTGCTTGGTATTTTCAGCGGTCATGACCATACAAACGCTTTCGCAGTTAAGCTTGATGGCATCGACATCGGCAACTCCTTAAGCACCCGTTATAATGACGACCGCTTCTCTTCTCAATATGGATATCGTATTCTTGAAGTTAATGAAAATGACACCTCAAAATATACAAGCAGAGTTGAGCGATGGTATAAAATGTTCTCTTTCAAGGATTTAAAAGAAATCAAGAAAAACGGAACAGAATTTGATTACAGAACCGCTAAAAGCGTTACAATCAAGGGCATTCCTCAGAGATTTATGACCAAAACAGGCAGAATCTTCTGCCATTTGGTAACAGGACGAAGGAATACATATAAGCATTAATAACCATCAGTAATAAAGGGGCTGTAAAATGAAAAACTTAGGTTATTATAACGGTAAATACGATGAAATAGAAAATATGTACATACCAATGAGCGACCGTGTATGCTTTTTTGGTGATGGTATATATGATGCAACCTACAGCCGAAATTATAATATTTTTTCTCTTGATGAGCATATTGACCGTTTTTACAATAGTGCCTCCCTTTTAGATATCCTTTTGCCATACTCAAAAGATGAGATGAAGGCTCTGTTAAATGAATTGGTTCAAAAAATGGACACAGGCAACAACTTTGTTTATTTCCAGGCAACAAGAGGCTGTAACATTCCTCGTAACCATACGTTTTCAGAAGATATACAGGCTAACATCTGGATAAATATTTACCCCAAGGAAATTCTGGATTTGAAAAAACGCGTTAAGCTAACAATTATGGAGGATACCCGTTTTTTACACTGTAATATTAAAACACTGAATCTTATTCCCTCTGTTATGGCATCGCAACAGGCAAAAAAACTTGGTTGCTTTGAAACTGTCTTTCACAGAAACGGACGTATAACTGAGTGCGCACACAGTAATGTTCATATCATCAAGGACGGAATATTTATAACTGCACCGACAGATAATTTGATTTTGCCGGGTATTGCAAGAAAGCATCTGATTGAGGCTTGTAAAAAGCTTGATATTCCCGTTAAGGAAGAGCCTTATTATCTTCCTGATTTATTTGATGCAGACGAAATTATTGTTTCTTCAGCAGGCGCTCTTTGTCTTGTTGCAGATAAAATAGATGACAAATCCGTGGGCGGTAAAGCCACCGCAATTATTGATAAGCTGCAGAATCATCTGCTCAATGATTTTATTAATGCAACTAAATAAAGCTCACAAAAAATCACCGTAAGTAAAAAACTTACGGCGATTTTTATTTGTGGTTTATACCAGATATTTCAATAAAATATAGCCCTTCAAGCCACTGCTCGTTTCAATATATGCCCAATTTTCACTATTTGTGAAAAGAACAGTTACTGTATCGCCCGGTGCGAGAGTTTCAATAACATCGGAATCGATAGATTTTTCTTCATAAACATTGTTTTTTTCCAATGAGCCTTTTATTGTAGTCTCTGCACCAGCCTTTGTCACACTTTCCGGAAGATATCTGCGCGCGCCTGCAAATTTCTCCAGATATCGCCCTGTTAAAGGTGCTATACAAACTGAATCCTCCCAGGTGCTTGTGCAATGCACAAACTCATTATTGCCAAGATAAATAGCTATATGTTTGATCTCTCCGGGTGGTCTGTCTTTATCTTCAATAAGACTCTCAAAAAACAACACATCTCCGGGTTGAAGATCATCAATACCAACATCTGTAGCATTAAATTCGCCTTTATATCCCTCGTTACAAACGCCTACTGTTTCATAAAGCTTTTGCACATCTGCAGGTACATCGTATACAGGATTGTATTTTTGCATAACTGAATTAAACACATATTTGACAAAGCCTGAGCAATCAAAACTATAAACATCGTTTATGTCCGGAATACCCGGAGACTCAGTATGCTTATAGGAAGTTTCCTGATTCTGCGCTATATCTACCGCTAAATCAATAATTTCCTGTTGATAAATTGTATTTCCTTTGTATTTGAAGGTGCTTTTTTTATCTGTAAGCAAAGACTTAACATCCTCACTCCAGAGATAATATAATTCACCCTCATAGAAAACTCTGTACCACTTACCATTGGTTCGGCTTAATATGGCATTACCCAGCATAATCTTATCCATATAGCGCACTCGGGTAGGGATTGAATCAGAGCTGGGAAGAGAATATACCTTCGTCATATATTGCTTTAAATAGCAAGTTTTTAAACTTTCTTTTTCTTTTAAAGTTGTAGTAATTTCTATAATTTTCGACGTTGCAGTTTTTCTTTTTGAGCTGTCTAACGCCACAAATTTATAATATAAAGTAAGCCCTTGAGGAGCGCTGGGATTTGAATAACTGCGCCTTGCACTTGTTGAAAGTAAAGAAAATCCTTTATTGCTGTAAAAAGAGCGATACACTTCATATGAAGATGCTCCCTTAATCTTATTCCATACAAATGAAGGACTTCCGTCTTCCCCTAGAGTTACGCCAACTATAAATCCATTGGATTTAACAATTTTAATATTTTTAACAACAGAGCGTCCGGAATTAGCCGCCGAATCACCATTAACAGCACTCACCTTATAGTAATAGGTCTGACCATTCTTTATCCGGGTATCAGTAAACTTTTTCCCAGCAAGAGTTGCAATCCTTGTATAGTCCTTTGTTTTATTTTCAGAACGATAAACGCAATAACGCTCCGCACCCTTTACAGACGCCCATGATAATACAATATCACCATTTAAGTTTATTCCCGGCTTTAACAACTCAGGTTTAGCTAAAACACATGCTTCACTTTTTATAGCAGAATATGCTGAATTCGCAGATTTATTTTTTGCAATTGCGCGAACCTTGTAATAATATCTCTTCCCTGGTTCTACCGATTTATTGGTCATTGAAGTTTCTGTTGTTGTTTTGATAAGACTATATCTGCCATTCTTGCTTGAGGCGCGATAAACCTCGTATTTTTGGGCACCGGATACCTTTTTCCACTTCACTTGGATTTTTTGGCTGTTTTCAAAGTTCGAAAGGTTTACAGCAGGGCGAGCAAGCTTACAGGTTACCTTTACCTTTTTACTTGCGTTTGAAGCAGTTTTATTTGAAGTCACCGCTTTTACACAATAATAATAGGTCTGACCTGCTTGGGCATCATTATCTATGTAGCTTAAATCACTTGTAGATTTGACATGCACATATCCTCCGTCTTTTCTTTTTGACCGATACACACGATAATAGGATGCTTTCGCCGTTTTTACCCATTTTATTTTGTTTTTACCTGTAGAAGTAATATTAGCGGCGCTTATAACCGGTGCTTCAGGTTTGCTTGCTGCAGATGCATACACCGAAAGAACGCCAAAGAATGTGCATAAGACAACTATTAATGTAATAATTCTTTTTTTCATTGTCATATCGTCACATCCTTTTTTCATAAAATAAGCTTCAATCCATATAAAATATCAAGCTTTAAAGCCAGAGATAGCTTTTATTCTTCTATAATAATTATACCAAAAGCAAAGCGATTGTCAAATGCTACCTATAATGCTTTAATCACTTTAAATATTTAATACTTCAACCGATTTTAGAAATCACAAAATACTTTTGTATACAAGAAAACACCGCAAGCTAAATGAAAAAGCTCGCGGTGTTTTTATTATGAGTATTTGAATTTATGTCAGATATTTTGATAAAATATAGCCCTTCAAGCCACTACTTGTTTCAATATATGCCCAGTTTTCACTATCTGTGAAGAGGACAGTGGCAGTATCGCCCAACGCAAGTGTTTCAATAACTGTAGAATCAGCAGATTTTTCTTCATAAACCTTATAGTTTTTATAAGGTCCGTCTATTGTAGCCTCTTCATTGGCAGGGATTACGCTTTCGGGAAGATAACGACGAATACTGATTAACGCTTCAGCATATTTATCTGAAAGTGGCATAATGCGCACACCATCATCCCAGCTGCTCTGACAACTGATAAATTCTCCATTGCCCAGATAAATACCGCAATAGCTTACCTGGGAATCTGTTCCGAAAAACAGAACATCTCCCGGTTGAATATTTTCCAAGGCTATATTTTCAACGCAGAATTCACCTGCATAACCATAATTATATACAGATTCTGTTGTGTATAAGGTTTCAAGAACAACTGAAAGATTATATGTGGGAACATATTTTTGCATCACAGTATTAAGCACATATTTTACAAAGCCAGGTGCATTAAAGCCATAAGTACCGTCAGAATTAGCAACACCGTCCGACTGTCCCGTTGCATAGATTGTATCCCAATTATTGTAAATATCCATTGCAAGGTCTATAACCTGTTGCTGATATTGTGTATTACCCTCGTAGATAAAGCTGCTTTTAACAGATGTAAGCTTTTCTTCATCTGAGCCTTGCCATAAGTACAAAAGACGGTCATTATAAAAAACTCTGTACCAAGAGCCTGCTGCACTGCTTGTAACTAAAGACCCTAACAAAAGCTCATCCATGTAACGCAAGGAAACTGTATTTGAAGATGTATCCGGTAAATCATACAGCTTTAATTGAGGAACATTCACATAACGGACAAGAAGCACCTCTTCAGCTTCCAAGGGAGTTGTCAGCTTCACGTAATCTGAGGTATCCAATTCTTCCCCCGAAGAATCAATTGCAACAACCTTATAATACCAATCCAAGCCCGAATTTGCGCTGGAATTTGTGTAATAAGTGTTTTCTGTTGAAGAAATCAGACTGTAATCCGAATCCTTTTTTAAAGACCTGTAAATATCATACTTTACGGCATTTGCAACCTTGTTCCATGAAAGATAAGGTTTATTTTCTTCATTAAGCTCGCCCTTAAGCTCCACGTAATCAAGATACACATATTCACCTAAATATTCCACCAGAACGTAGCCCTTTTTACCACCTTCAGTTTCAATATAGGCCCAGTTACCATTATCTGTATAAAGAAGAATTACCTCATCATACAGCGCCAGAGTATCAATTACCGACGAATCGGCAGAATGGTCGCTATAAAGATTGTAATTATAATACTGTCCCACAAGGTATTTTGTTTCGTTTGCAGGAATTACTTTTTCAGGCAAATAACGGATAGCGCCTGCATAGTTTTCAAGATAACTACCAGCCAGAGGTACTATACAAACCGCATCATCCCAGGAGCTTGTGCTATGAACAAATTCATTGTTGCCCATATAAATACCGCAGTGCCCTATTTCTGTAGATGAACTGCCGTCTGCAAGACTTGTAAAGAACACTACATCACCGGGTTGAAGTTGGTCAATATCAACCCTTGTTGCATTAAATTCACCCGTACAGCCTGAATTATATATATCCGTTGTTGCATAAAGTGTTTCTACATCCGCCGACAAATTATATACAGGAACATATTTCTGCATAACTGAATTAAAAACATATTTTACAAAGCCCGAGCAGTCAAATCCATAAACTCCGTTTTCATCAGGAATACCGTTAGATTGTTCGTGAGCATATGTGGTTTTCCAATTCTTCGCTATATTAACAGCAAAATCAATAACCTCTTGCTGATATGTGGTATTCCCTTTGTAATCAAAACTGCTTTTTGTTTCCGTAAGAGTTTCCTCAATATTTCCGCTTCGCAAATAGTACAAATCGCCATTTCTGAAAACTCTGTACCAATTGCCGTCAGCTCGGCTTAATACACAACTGCCTAATTGAAGGTTTTCCATATAGCGCAAGGATGTGGGCTGTGAATTTATATCAGGCAGAGTATATATATTCACCATAAGCTGATTTACATATCGATTTTTTAATACTTCCTCTTCGCTCAATTCTGTAGTAATGCTGATAATTTTTGATGTTGCTAACTCCTCTCCCGAGTCATCTGTTGCAACAATTTTATAATAGAATGTAAGACCTTGAGGAACGCTCAAATTTTTATAATTACAAACGCTTCTTGTGGAAAGCAGACTAAACTCTTTGTCATCATACAAAGAACGATACACCTTATATGATGAAGCACCTTCAACAGAGCTCCATATAAACAAGGGTACATCAGCATCATCTGTTGTCAATGAAATCGCCATTTTTTCAGAAACAGTTACATTCATATTAGCCACAGCAGAATAAACCGAATTTGCTGCAGAATTTGAATGGACTGCGCGAATTTTATAATAATATGTTTTGCCTTCTGTTACGGTTGTATCTGTGAAGGTTCTTTCAGTTACCGTAGCTAATCTTGTATATCCGCTTGTTTTTCTTTCAGAACGATAAACCCTGTAATTATTTGCACCTCTCACTAATTTCCACGACAATATTATATCGCCATCTGCAGTCAATTGTGACATTATGAATTGCGGTTGCGATAACATACAGGTTTTGCTTTTTCCATCTGAGTTTTCTGAATTTGCAGATGTATTGCTATCTACCGCTTTTACACGATAATAATATTTTGTACCTGCCTTAGCCTCTTCATCCGTATATTGCAACTCGGTACTTTCAGCTATATGCGTCCATGTGGTTTTATCTTCGGAACGATAAATCTCATAGGATACTGCACCTTCAATTTTATTCCACTCAACACAAATTTTGCCTGTTTCCGATATATTAGAAAGCGTGATTTCGGGTTGAGGAAGCTTGCACACTCTTGAACGAGCTGCAGAAAAAGCAGAATTTGCAGCAGTTTCATTTGCAACTGCTCGAACCTTATAATAATAACGTCTACCTGATTCGGTGGATGTATTTGTCATTGAGGTTGCAGTTGTGGTTTTAATAAGACGATATTCACCTGTTTTGCTCGTTGCGCGATAAACCTCATATTTTTGGGCACCATCTACCGCTGTCCATTTAACGTGTATTTTACCGCTATCTTTAACATTAGAAAGCGTTACAACAGGGCGAGGAAGCTTACATGTCAACTTTGCTTTGTTACTTGTAGCAGAAGTGGTTTTATCAGAGCTTACGGATTTCACGCAATAATAATATGTCTCGCCCACATCTGCATCATTATCTGTATAACTTAAAGAGCTTGTAGATTTTACTCTTATATAACCGCCACTTTTGGTCTTTGAGCGATACACACGATAATATGAAGCACCCCAGGCTTTTTCCCATGTTATTCTGTTTTCACCTGAAGTCAGAATATTGGATGGGGTTATAGCAGGTGCATCCGGCTTTATGGCTGCAGAAGTAAAAACCGTTGCTATAATTGTAATAGTAAACAGAGCAGTAGCCATTGCAAGCAATAGTCTTTTAAACTTCATTTTGTCACATCCTTTTTCTCAACACAGTTAATCTTCCACCATATTCTTTATTTTAATCGTTTTTTCTAAATCTGTAAAGCCATAAAATTTTCTTGCATTTTCACCTAAAAACAAAGCTTTGCTTTTATCTGAAATTTCATTGGTTTTTTCAATAAAATCCAGGCTCATTTTATATGTTATTGCAGTCATTGTTCTGGGGTAATCGCTTCCCCACATAAGCTTATCAAACCCTACAAGCTCTGCTGCCTCATTTATTGCTTTAACTGCAGAGGGATACGGATAAAATTCATTATTGAAAAGCCATGTGATTCCGCCGCTTTCAATAAATACATTTTCATTTTTTGCAAGCTTAATTTGCTCAATCCAACCCTCTCGGGTAACCATTCCAAAATGACCTATTGCAATTTTTAAATCAGGAAACCGAGAAATGATTTTCTGCATCATTTCTGTCTGCTCATCGCCATCTGCAAGGTCAATTGAAATAAATTTACCGTTTCCATTGGCAATTTCAAAGGGCTCAAGGTGATTTAACAAATTTCTGTCTTCAAGCCTTGATGCACAGATTTTTATTCCGTCAAAAGCATCAATGCTCCCCATTACTCTTTCTTCGTATAAGGCACAGATTTTAATTCTTTCGTGGAAAGCATTTTTACATTTCAAAAGATAATTATCCTGATTACCGTCAATATATTCCTGAGTTATAACTGCACCCGAAACACCTGCATAATCCATATTGGCAATAAATCTTTCAATGGTATTTTCTCCGTCTGTCATATACGGAGGCATCATCTGACGGATTTCTCCGCCAAAATCGCTTTTACCACCGCCAATATCATAAACAGGCTTTCCGTTTACAATTCCATTCTGTTTTTTCCATAAATGAGCGTGTGCATCAACAATCATAAGGTTACACCATCTTTAAATATTGCAATTTCACGGCAACCGTATTTTTCATTCTGGGTTTCCTTGCCGTTTGCAACTTGTTTTATAATTTCAAGTAAATCATCTGCTTTTTCTTCCGTGTTGAACCCATAAGCATTGAAATCAATCCAATGAGGCTTTTTATTTGCAAGGGCATCATTGGATGCAATTTTTATTGTAGGAACTGCACTTCCTAAAGGCGTTCCTCGCCCTGTTGTAAAAAGTATAAGGTGACAACCGCAAGCAGAAAGATTTGTTGTAGAAACAATATCGTTGCCCGGACCATTCAAGAGATTCAAGCCTGTTTTAGTAAGAGTGTCACCATAGTTAAGAACATCAACTATCGGCGCTGTACCACCCTTTTGAACGCAACCTAAAGACTTTTCTTCAAGTGTGGTTATTCCGCCCTCTTTATTACCGGGAGATGGGTTTTCAGAAACGGGTTGTCCGTGGCTTTTGAAATATTCTTTAAAATTATTTATAAGAGAAACGCTCTTTTTAAAAACATCTTCATTAATACATCTTTCAAAAAGCAGGCTTTCTGCACCAAACATTTCAGGAACTTCTGTTAAAACCGCCGTTGCACCCATAGCACAAAGCTTATCAGTCACCTTACCAACTACCGCATTTGCAGTAATTCCCGAAAACCCGTCTGAACCGCCACATTTAAGACCAACCTTAAGGCGATTTACAGAAACCCTTTCTCTTTTGTCCTTTGAAGCCGTTTCTTTTAATTCTTTGAGGATTTTTATGCCCTCTTCCATTTCATTTTCAACATCCTGAACAGAAAGGAAACGTACTCTTTCTTCATCAAATTCCCCAAGAACCTTTTTCATTTCGGAAATATTATTGTTTTCGCAACCTAACCCAAGCACAAGAACACCGCCTGCATTGGGATGCTTTATAAGTCCTTTTAAAATGAGTTGGGTAATCGTCATATCATCACCCAACTGACTGCAACCGTAAGGGTGTGAAAAATAAAGAGCTCCCGTTTTGTCTGCCAAGGCTTTACCTATACTGTTCACACAACCAACTGTCGGTATAATCCATATATCGTTTCTTATTCCTATATCCCCGTTTTTTCTGACAAAAGCCTCAATTTCAAAAGGCTCTTTATCTTCAAGCTCTTCAAATTCAGGAATATATTCATAGGATATAATATCTCCTAATTTGGTTTTCATATTGTTTGTGTGAACCTTTTCACCACTTTTTATTTCAGCTGTTGCAATACCAATGGGAAAACCGTATTTTATAATATCTTCCCCTTGGGGAATATCTTCAACTGCGAATTTGTGCCCTGAAACAAGGTCAACACAAACATTATCCTTTTCATTTATTCTGAAAGTATCCATTTCATTGCACCTTTTGCACCTAAAACTTCTATTTTTTCGTAACACTCCGTTACAATTTCAATCATATCAGAAATATCCTTTCCCCACAGTGAAGAATTGCTCAATATTTCTTTTGTACTACTTTTTTTCATTATGTCAACAACATTCTCGGCATCATTTGGAGCATCATTCTTATAAAAATATATCAGATACGCCAAGGACATTGAAAGGAGCTTTGGATAAGCATTGTTTTTCTCTTTATATTCTAAAATTGTCGGAAGAACTCTTACAGAAAATTTACTTACTGAATTCAGCGCAATTGAGCGCAACTGATGCTTTATAAAAGGGTTTTTGAATCTATCAAAAACTGCTTCTGCAAAAGCACGGCTTTCTTCATTATCACCGATAGTTTTTAAAATTTCTTCATTCATTGCTTTGTTGAGGAATGCACTGACAGTTTCATCCGCCATACATTCTCCCACAGTTTCAAGCCCCGAAAGAAGCGCGCCTGTTACCATAGAGGTATGAGCACCATTGAGAATTCTTACTTTTATTTTTTTATAAGGTGTAACATCATTTGTCCAGATAACATTATACCCCGCCTTTTTAAGCGGTAGCTCATTTTCAAAATTCCCTTCAATAACCCAAAGGTGAAAAACCTCTCCTGTATCAAGATATTTGTCATGAGGATGAAGCTTTGCAGTTTCATCAGTGGGGTAACCTGTCACAATTCTGTCAACAAGAGTATTTGCAAAGGTATTTTCTTTTTCAATCCACTCGGAAAATTCTCCCTCCAAGCCCCAAAGCCCTGCGTATTTCAAAACATAGCTTTTAAGCTCATCACCATTGTTATCAATTAACTCGCAAGGTAATAAAACAAAGCCTTTAAGACCATTTTTATATCTTCTGTAAAGGAGCTGAGTAAGCTTTCCGGGAAAGGATTTGCAGGGACTATCATTGAATTTGCAATTTTCATCAAACTCAATACCCGCTTCAGTTGTATTTGAAACAATAAATCTGAAATCAGGATTATCCGCAAGAGCAAGATAATCCTCAAAGTCTTTATAAGGGTCGGTACCTCTTGAAACAGATTCAATTAAAGTATGCTCCTCTTTAATCTGTCCGTTTTCAATACCCCTTAAATAAAGATTATATTTGCACCCTTGCTCATTGAGTTGAGAAACCCTTCCCCCTGCACGCGGTTGAATTATAACCGCTTTACCATCATAAAGACCTTTTTTGTTAAGACCATCTAAAAACCAATCAAAAAAACCTCGAAGAAAATTGCCCTCACCAAATTGAATTACCGTTTCCTTCATCTCAATCACCGATTTTTATAAGAATTTTTGCAAGTGTGCCATCGTTATTGGCTAATGCTTTGAATGCATCAAGAGCATCCTTCATATCATAAGCTCTGCTTACCATTTTCATAACATCGCATTTTTTTGATGCAACAAGTTCAATATTATTTATAAAATCTTCTTTTAATGCATTTCTGCTACCGAAAATATTGAGTTCTTTTTTGAGAATTATTGAATGAACAAAGCTTGTTTCTCTTTTTCCGTTACCGATAAGAACAATATTACCCGCAAAGGCACAGGAATCAATGCAACCTAAAAATGTTTCAGGAGCACCGCAAGCCTCGATACAAACATCGAAGCCTTTGCCATTTGTAAACTCATTGGTAAACGCTTGAAGAGATTGATTTTTTGTATTAACAACTGCAGTTGCGCCATACTCCTTTGCTAACTCTAAACGATTATCAAGAATATCTGCAACCACAACATTTTTGCATTTAGCTTTTACTGCAAGAAGGGCAAAAAGACCAATAGGTCCTGCACCGATAACAAGAACATTATCGCTTTCTTTAATTTCACAACGGGAAACTGCATGCTGAGAAATTGAGAAAGGCTCAATAAGTGCAAGCTCTTCTGCACTCAAGCCCTTGCCAGCATAAATTCTTTCAACAGGCATTGCTATATATTCACAAAATGCGCCATCACGCTGAACACCCATTGTCTGATTATCCGTACAGCAGTTTACAAAACCTCTTTCACAGGAATAACAAGCACCACAATTGAAATAAGGGTTACAGGTAACAATATCACCTGCTTTTAAGCCTTTGTCATTTTCAGGAATTTCGATGATTTCTGCAGAAAACTCGTGACCCGGAATTCTCGGGTATGTAGTAAAGGGTTGATTCCCTGTAAATGATGCCACATCCGCACCGCATATACCCACGTATCTTACTTTTAAAAGTGCTTCTCCCTCTTTCACTTGGGGCATTGGTACTTCTCTTATTTCAATTTCATTGGGATTTGGTATAACTATTGCTTTCATATTATCTATCCTCATCAATAAACTCTTTATTCCATATAACCCCTGTTTTAAGAGGTGCTCCCTTGCAGAAAATCTTGTTTTCATAAGCATCAAGCGGGTCTTTGATAAATTCTTCTTTATCAATAAGCTCAACAACCTTGTCATAACGGCTGTCAACAAGCACTCGGATCGCCTTTTCCATATGAGCCTGACGGAAATTGATCGATGCAAAAATCAAATGATTTTCAAAACCAAAGGGCATTGTATCATATTCTACCTTCGGACCGAGAGAGAATGAATTGTATATACCGTTACAACCAAGAACCTTGTATTGGAAAGCAATTCTATGCTCAACATTGCTACCGCTTGTGCCCACAAACATTGTTGCGCGTCCGCCGATTTTTTCAATAATCTTGCCCGCAGTTTCTTCTTCGGAGAGTCCTGCAGTGCAAAGATAATCAGCGTTAACTATTTCCTTTGAGAACGCAACCTTTTTGCTTTTTTCGTCGCTTCTGCCAACAAATAAAATCTCTGCATCAGGATGATTTCTTCTTATCTGGTCGGCTATAAAAAGACCTGTCATACCAAGGCCAAAAACAACTGTTTTTGAGAAAATATTTTCTTTAGCAAGCTTCCTTGCAGCTTCTTCTGAGCATTTATTTTTTGCCATTTCAACTCTGAAGTTCTGGGCTTCACCCAAATCCTCCATTCTTTCGAGCTGAAAAATAGCACAAGCATACGGATCCGCAAAGGACAGCCTTTTAGCAACAGAAAGAGGCAATTTTTTGCAATTGGCATATTCATCAGGAAGCTTCAAAAGCATATCAGGATTGAAATAGTTTTTATCGCAGAAAAGTCCATCTGCACCATCACAACCATATTCAAAATATGATTCATCTTCTGTATAGCGAGTGGGGTCGAAGCTGTCACCGCCACGAATTAAAACAATGGCAAAACGTTTTTCTGAGGGCACCCAGACAACACCCTCGTGACCATTAATAAGACGGTTCTCTCCTTGAGGAAACTTTGCAGACAGTTTATTTTCCCTGCCCATTTTCATCAATTCAAAATCCGTTCCGCAAAATCCCTGAAAAACAGGCTGTGCTTCAATACCCTTTAACAAAGGTTCTCCTCTCAACCTCTGCCTTTCCGGATTTATTAAATTTATTTCTCCATATTTAATTGGGATTTTTTCATCATTTTGAAAATATGTACCGTAAGTTTTCATAATTTCACCTGAGTTCAAAAAGAATTTCTCCGCCCGATGTAATCTCTTCATATGTCAGGAAGCAGCCTTCCACTTCTTTTCCGTTAAGCTTAACCGATTTAATATAAGGAAAATCCAACGGATTTTTATCGCATATTATTTTTAATACATCACCATTTTTACAGGAGTGATATTTTTTATTTAATTTCACCTCTGCCTCTTTGAAAAGAGGGGTATTTATGTAGTATTTCGGGTCTGCAGGGCAAACCTGCGCAAAGCCCAACGCAGAAAGCACATACCATGCAGAAAGCTGACCCACGTCCTCATTTCCGCAAAAGCCGTAAGCACCTGTTCGGTACGCTTCCTTTTGAACGCGCCTCGTCCAATACTGTGTTCTTTCAGGAAGTCCCAATATACTGAAGTAATGGGTTATATTATGGCAAGGCTCATTGGAATGGTTGTAATCATCATTCCACAGGCTTTTTAAATCTGCCTTTTCGAAAAATTCTTCAAGAAGCTCTATAGTTCTTTCTTCACCGAAAAGCTTGCTTAAACCAACCACATCATAGGGCACAAACCAGGACTGCTGAAAAATGTTACTTTCGACAGTTCCGTCGTCATCATATCTGTCTTCTTCAAAAACAAAATCGCCGTCTGCTTTTCGGGGTGCCATAAAGCCTAATAATTCATTATAATTCTCTTTATAACGATTAGCTCTATCCAGAAATAACTCTGCATCGTCTTTCTTTCCCAAAGCCTCGGCAAATTTTGCCATAGTAAAATCCGCCAATAAATATTCAAGAGTATCGCTTAATTCTTCGGGTACATAACATTCTTCCAGATACGCCTTACAATCAGGTCTTATAGATTTAAACTCTTTTCCGTCAAGCTCTTTTTCACAAATACTTGATGCTTTCGATATTTTATATGCTTTTTCTGTGTTATAGGGCTTTATTCCTTTTATGAAAGCATCTGCTACAACAATAAGACCCGGGTCACCTACCATACAACCCGCATTAATGCCCAGAAGCTCCCAACGCGGAAATGATGTATTATTAAGCTCTGCGATTTTAAGCAGAGAATTGACCTCATCGCGAACCATATCAGGACGAATAATGCTTAAAAGAGGAAATTCACTTCTGTAAACATCCCAACCACTGAATACAGTTCTCTGCTTATAGTCCGAATCCTTAAATATTTCATAGTTAATTGTATATCTACCATCAACATCTGCCATTGTCCGAGGGTCTAAAAGCACATGATAAAGGCAGGTATAAAAAAGCTTCAAATCAATTTCATCAGTACCTGAAACATTGATACAAGAAAATGCCTCTTCCCATTTTGTGAGGGCATTTTCTGCCATAGCATCAAAATCAATGCTTTCACATTCTGAATTGAAATTTTTTCTCGCGCCCTCAATATCAACATAAGAAATGGCACACTTCACAGTTAAAGGCTCTTTGTTCTCCTTTGAGAAATCGAGGAAAACGCCTAAATCCTCACCCTGACAATTATCAGTAAACTCTTCAGACTCGAAAAATCTTTTATTTGTGAAGGGTTGAGAAAACTCCATAACAAAATATAAATCATAGAAAATTCCACCGTGACCATGACCGAATCCGCCACCCTTTGGTGTGCATTTAATATGACCGTCAATTTTTCTGTCATTTACAACATTAACTTCCTGATAATCTGCTTTCCCACCGATTCTTCGGGAAAAGTTAATTATAAGCTTCTTCTCTGTGTTTTGTGGATAAGTAAATCTTAAAAGTCCTGTATGCTCGGAAACAGTAGCTTCTGCTAAAACATTGTATCTGTCAAGCCGGACAGAATAATACCCTGCCCGGGTTTTTTCGTTTTCGTGAGAAAATTCAGATTTCCAACCCGTTGCACCTTTGTTAAAAGGTAATTCTTCATTACTTCCGCTTCTGAGGTCTGTGTCTTCTGTTACCGGCATAATCTGAATATTTCCTAAATCTCCGTACCAACCTATACCACTCATGTGGTTAAAGCTAAAGCCCTCAATGGTATTGTGACAGTAGTTATATCCGCTTCCGTTATCCCCACCGCTTACAGTATCGGGAGAAAGTTGTACCATTCCCCCGGGAACACAAGCACCCGGGTAGGTTTTTCCGCCACCGTGGGATTTTTCAATCTGTCCATCTCCAACAGTACCTATCATTGTATCAACATATAAGGAATTTTTCATAAATAACCACCCTTTGTATTAAGCCATTATACTTAAATATTTTAACACAACAGGTCTGTAGCTTCAACACATTTTCTTTTTTATTGCCAAACAATTTTCCCATCAATAACTGTTACATGAACACGGGAAAATATATCGAAGGGACTTCCTTCAAAAATAACGAAATCTGCATCTTTTCCCACTTTAAGACTACCCAATCTATGGTCAACTCTGCAAATTTTTGCCGCATCTATTGTAATTGCCTTCAAGGCATCAAATTTACCTAATCCCTCTTTAGCCGCCAATGCCGCACACAATGGAAGATATTGGATTCTTGAAACGGGATGGTCAGTAGTTATTGCAACTCTTACTCCTGTTTTTTTCAGTATTCCTGCGGTTTTAAAATCCGATTGACTTACCTCCTTTTTATTCCTTGAGGCTAAGGACGGACCAACAATTGCAGGGAATCCGCTTTCAGCTATTTTTTCAGCTATGAGATGACCCTCTGTACAATGGTCAAGAGTAAGCTGAACATCAAATTCTTTTGCAATTCTTATGGCAGTTAATATATCATCCGCTCTGTGAACATGAGCTTTAAGAGGAATTTTACCCTCAAACAACCCTCTGTAGCTTTCCAATAAAAAATCTTTTTCTTTATTATTTCCATTTTCAAAATATTGCTGTGCACGAAAAAGCTCTTCTCTTATCATTGAAGCAGTTCCCATACGGCAAGATGGTGTGTTTCCGTTAAGCCCGTAATTTGTCATCGGATTCTCACCAAAAGCAATTTTTATGGCAGCAGGTGCAAGCACTACCATATCATCAATGCATCTTCCATATGTTTTGATGAAAGCAAACTGACCGCCAATGGGATTGGCACTACCGGGTCCTACCATCACCCCTGTAACACCTGAAGCCAACGCATTATGAAATGCGCTATCCATAGGATTTACGCCATCGATTCCTCTCACTGCAGGCATTATGGGATTTGTATTTTCATTGCTTTCATCCACCTGAGCGCTTGCCTTTTCTTCGCAAATACCCAAATGACTATGGGCATCAATAAACCCGGGGAAAACATTCATTCCCGTTGCATCGATAATTTTCACTTCATCTGTAACTTTGATATTTTTTCCGATTTCTGCAATCTTCCCGTTACTAACGAACATATCTGCATTTATTGGCTCTTCACTTTCCATTGTATATAAATTACCATTTTTTACCAACAACATAATATTTTCCTTTCAAGTTGTGTCTTAAATCTGCGAATAGTTTTCCGCAAATGAGACAAACTATACTCAGAGTGAATGACTTGAACCAAAATGGTTTGACAGATCACTCGCCAGGAGGTGAAAACAATGGACAACAACAGAAACAATCAGCAGAACCAGAACAACAAAAACAATCAGAATAATAACCAGAACAAGCAGAACAACAAACAGAATCAGCAGAATAAACAGAACCAGAGAAACAACGACCAGAACCGATAAATTCTGCTGAAAAAACAAGGACATCGGCACATCGCCAATGTCCTTGTTGACTTTTTATTTACTTATTGTCCATTCATATTCTCCTCCACCGAGAATTTCTTCAATTCTTTCTTCAGCTGATAATATGACTTTGGCTTTTGTTCCTTCAGGTATTGAAATTTTTACAGTTATTGTATTATTATTATTTATTTTCCAATCACAAACCAATTTCCCAAAGGGTGTATTAATACTCACGTTAACATATTCAAGACCGCAATCAAGCTGAGGTGCAAGTGTAAAGCTTTCATAGCCATTCTTTACATCCTTTACGCCTGCAAAGTGGGTAAAGAAAACCTCATCATAAGAACCGAGAAAATAATGGTCTTGTGAACGGGTTGTTGTTTCCCAGCTTTCCCATGCGGTATCTGCTCTGTTTTCAAGCCAGAAGCACCAGCTTGGGTAAGTTCTTTGAGTGAGCACCTTATATGCCACATCAGAACAGCCGTTATCATACAAAACAGGAAGAACAAATTTAACACCTGTGCAACCTGTGTCAAAATGATAATCTTTTGCGATTATGTCATTCACAAGATTTTCTAAAACGGCTTTTTTATTTTCTTCAGGCACCATACCAAACGCTAAAGGCAAAAGGTTTGAGGTCTGTCTGTATTTTGTACGAAGACCTTTCTGCTCCCAGAAGGTTGTTTCGTAAATCTGCTTTTCTGAATTATAAAACCTCTCGTTAAATGCTTTATAAATATTTTCACAAGCATTTTTATAAATACTTATATCATCTGTTTCACCAAGAATTTCTGCAATTTTTATAATGCTCAAAAGCATTTTATAAATAAATGCCGTACCGCAGATTTCACAACCCTCGGATGAGCCCGGGTCAATTTCTCCATCTGCTTCTCCCATTGGTGAAAGCCAGTCTGCAAGACCCTTGTGCCCCCATACCCAGCCTTGATTTGAAAGCGTTTCAATATCATTTAAAGCAAATTTTTTGAGATTGGGGTAAAGAGATTTTACATATTCTTTCTCATTATAATAATCAAGAAGTGCCTCGCAGGAGAAAATATAAACTGTATTCCATACTGGAGAATTTTCTAAGCCCCACTCTGCAGAAGGTACCATAACAGGAACATTTCCGTAAGCTTCAAAGCAGTCATTCATTATCTCAACAAAGTTTTTAAGATACTCTGCCATCCTGAAATTGAACATTATTGAGGTTAAACCGCAACTGAAATCCCCTAACCAACCATTTTTCTCCCATACGGGTGTATCGGTAGGTTTTCCTTGAAAATTATTGAAAAGAGTTCTCAGCATTATTTTATGAAGCGTATTAACACTTTCATCTGAACATTCAAATTCAGAAATAACCTCCATATCATTTGCAACACGATAAATAATAATATTTTCGTTTGTTATTTCAACGGGACAATTTTCAATCTGAATATATTTAAAGCCTTTGTAGCTGAATTTTGGCTCTATTTCGCAAAGCTCGCCATTACCGATAAAGGCGTCCTGCTGTATATATTCATCGGGCCACCAAGGTCCGTCGTGACCCTCGCATTTTCCGATTTTCTGTATAAAGCCGTCTTCCTTAAGCTTTTCGCTATATACCACTTTAATTTCAGTATCTTTCGGCAAACACAAGCTAAGCTTTGCCCAGCCTGTTATCATTTCGGGTGCAGTTACAAGGTATGTGCCATCACATAATTTCTCAATTTTTTCAGGTCTGAATTCGCCAATTCTTCTTATTGGTGGCATATTCTGAGGCTTTAATTCACCCTCAGGCGCATCAACTAAAACCGCATTATCCCATTTAAAGTCACTTTTCCTTAAATCGTGAGATTCGCCGTAATAAATACTGTTTTTAGTTATCGGACCGTCAAGAGTATAGCACCAATTTTCATCGGTATATATACTCTCACTTTCTCCATTTTTATAACTAATGTTTAAATCTGCTATAAGCTTTGGTGAAGAACGCCAGGAAGCCTTATCCCAATCCCATACATTAGTTGTTTCATTGAAAAAGCTATGACCCAATTCAACTGTTATTTCATTTTCGCCTGAAGTCAGCAAATCCGAAGCATCAAAGCTTCTGTATAATACAGTACGGTTATATTGAGTGTGAGCAGGATTAAGAACAGTATCATCGGGCAATTTACCATTTATTTTTACCTCAAAAAGACCAAGACCGCAAATAAAAAGCTCTGCTTTTTCTAATTCTTTTTCTATTAAAAAACTCTTTTTAAAAATGGGCGCGCGACGATCTTCAACCGTCATACCTGCGCCAATCCAAGAACCTCTGAAAGTATATTTTTCACCCATATAATCACACACCCTTCAGTTTTATCTAAATTATAACCTTTATTTTACGTTATGGCAATAGAAAACGGCAACAGAAATAATCTGTTACCGTTTTTTTACTTATCCGTTTTTATTAGTTTTTCACCTGATGTCTACAGAAAATGCCATATATAACAGGTAAGGTAATCGCTACTATTAAAACAGCAATCGGCAAGAAAAATGCGGTTATATCTAAGGCGTTTTGGTTAATAACAACAAATTCCGAATAGCTTATATAGCTTCCGCAAATCATTAATGCCGGTGTAAGCTTCAGCATAGTTTCCAAGGGTTCTTCTACTAAAACATAAAAATTCAAAACAACCGGTAAGAACCCCAATAAGAGTGAAACAAAGGAAGCAACTGTGGGCTTTTTAAAAATAACAGAAGCTGTCAAGGATATAAGAGAAAGCAATATGCAACCTAAAGCAACACATGGAAATACCGAAAAGAGATTATCAATATTGCTTATTTCCACACCGACATCAGCTCCCTCGGTGCCGAGAAAAGTAAAGTTCACCCCAAACACAACAGCCGTAAAGGCAACTGCACAAATAACCGAATATATACACGAAGCTATTATTTTTGCAGAAGCCGTCATTCTTCTGCCACGCTTTGTATGAAGAATGATTGCATCTGTTCCCTGAGAATATTCGGAAGAAAAAACCGTGCAGGTTCCTAATAAAACAACTGCAATTAATAACTGTGATAATGTGCCGTCGGAAAAGGCATCAAATGCAGATTCCCAACCGTAATCATAGCCGTAAACATACCCTTCATTCAAAGCGTTTTCTATGGCTTCCGCTTTTTTCAAATACACGAAGGATTCCGCCGTTCCCTCAAGCTTTGAAGCCTCATATTTAAGCTGCTTAATGGCTCTTACTTGCTCACGAAAGCTTTCCACAGGTGCATAAACCATAAAGTAATCGGAATAATATTCAGGCTTGATTATAGGCATATCAGAGGATTTATACATTAAATCCTCGAACTCTTTTTCAGTTATTTCTCCCCTTTCAAGCTTGTGGTGCAACTCTGTCATATCAATTTCGTATTTACCGTGATATGTGTTGTCCACAGGCATACGAGCCACACCGTTTACATATTGCAGAGATTCCTCTATTTCATCCATTGTTGTATAAATATCATCTCTGCTTTCAAAAGCATTAAGCTTTTGCTCCAATTCCTGAATATTTTCTCGGGAAACCGTAACCTGAGGCATTTTTCTGCCACTCATATCACTTAAAGTATATTCGCCTCTGATTCCTGCTTTATACTGAGAAATTTGATAACCGCAAAGGGCAAGGCTACCTATAAAAACAAGAATAATTACACCAAAGCAAAGCTTATTTTTAAAAATCTTCTTCAGCTCATATTTTACAAGAGAGCCCATCAAATCACCTCAATTTCTGATTCTGTGCTTAAGATAAAGCGTTTTAACAAAAAAGCTTAACACAATTATAAGAATCACCGATACCACCAGCGATATGTATAATGTTCTTATGGTAAACAAGCCTTGAATTATAGTTGCATATTGCTGAAAAATTTGATGGCTGTTAATCAATATATTGATTGGCAATGTGTTCAAAAGCACTTCTGTATCAAACGGAATTTTGTTCATCAGGTCTATGGAATATGTAAGAAATGCAGGTGCAACACTCACCAAAACGGAGCAGAAAATTATGCTTGTGACCTTTCTGAAAAAAGCAGAAAAGCAAAGGGTTATCATGGAAATAACACAGCAGGCTAAAAACAATGAAATCACTTTAGCTGTAAGGTGTTGAAAATGTGTAATAGAATAACCGACATTTCCACCCTCAAACCCTAAAATAATTAAAGCAGGTAAATAACTTACCAACGCACCTGCCAAGGTACAAATCAGGCTGTAAATTATTCCTGTAAGCATCTTTGAAGCAGCTAATTTCTCTTTACCTTTTTTAGTCGCCTTCAGTAATGAATCAGTTCCCAAATTGTATTCTGCAGAAAACACACCGCACAAGCCGAAAATTATCACAAATATCACAAGAATTCCCACACCCGTAAAAACACCTTCGGCTACACTCCATCCGTAGTCATAGCCGTAATAAATACCATTTTCCAGTTTTTCTTCTATATTGTAGGCATTCATACTGTAATCAATTCTTTTGTTAAATTCATAATCAGTTCTTTCGGAATTTTCAAAATATACATTCATATCCCTTTGGGCAGTTTCATAAACGCTTATGGGGTAATAAAGTGCAAAATATTCCGCAAGATATTCTTTCTTTATGCAAGGTGCAGAGTTATATTCGGAAATAATTTTATGATACTCCTCATTTGTGATTTCACCCTCAAATGATTTTTTTAATAAATCATCTTCTTTTACATCGTATTTACCTTTAAGAGCATAACCTGCATAAAAGTTTTGAACAGAAGAATCCTTTTCGTAAATTTCTTCCCTGTCTTCAAATTCTCGGAGTTTTTCTCTGAAACTTTCTATATTTTCATTGGAAACAACACCGCAGGGGTATTCGCTTCTGTTTATGCTTGAAACCACTTTTCCGGTTTTACATTTATATATCTGATAACCTGAAAAGCAACAGGATATTATGAGAACTAAAACAATCACTACGGAGCTTATTCGGCTATTCCATATTTTTATAAACTCATATTTAATCAGCTTTGGCATCTTCCGACACCTCCCCGAAAAAATATAAATAAACATCATCAAGCTCAGGCTTAACTTTTACCGCTTCTTCAAACGGTTTACTTTCACTGACTATGCGCACATTTACAAAGCCGTTTTCCCCATCTGTAATTGTGCCCACACTATACTCAGACTGAACCCTCGGAAGCTCACTTCTTTTCATGTTAACAGACCATACCTTGCCCACAGCTATTTCTATAAGCTCCTCGGGAGAGCCATCTGCAACAATTTTACCATCCTTCATAATGAGAACTCTGTCTGCAAGGAATGCAATATCCGAAACAATATGTGTTGCATAAATAATAATCCGTTCTTTTGAAAGGGCATAAAGCATATTACGAAAGCGAATTCTTTCCTTTGGATCAAGACCTGCAGTAGGCTCATCAAGAATAAGCACCGAGGGCTCGTTGAGGAGAGCCTGAGCAATACCTAAACGTTGCCTCATACCACCTGAAAAAGAGCCTATTTTTTTGTTTTGAACCTTTGAAAGACCTACTTCCGCCAACATTTCTTTGCATCTTTTTTTAGCAAAATCCCCGTCAATGCCCTTGAGAGCGCACATATACATTAAAAAATCCTTAGCCTTAAAATCTTTGTAACAACCAAAATTCTGGGGCAAATAGCCAAGAATATTTCTATATGATGAATCAAGAGTTTTAATATTTCTGCCATCAAGAGAAACGCTCCCCGCGGTAGCATCAAGTATTCCTGCAGTAATCCTCATCAGAGTGGTTTTACCGCTTCCGTTTGCACCTAAAAGAGCACAAACACCATTGTTTAAAGTAAGATTTACTCCGTCAACAGCTTTTTTATCACCGTATCTTTTAGTGATTTCAGAATATTTTATTTCCAAATCTTTTCGCCACCTTTTCAAAACTATAATTTTGGTTTGCTACGGAATACATTGCGTAAACCAGAGCTAAATTTATAACAAGTGCAAATATTAAAAACGGCATTTTTATCTCTAAAAGCTTTACTGAAAGAAAACTCATTGAAATGAAGCAAGCTACTACAGTTGCATATAATGCCGATACTAAAGAAATTGCCACTTGGGTTTTAAATATAAGACTTGCACCGAGAGAAAGAAAAGAGGATGCTGTGAAGCTTACCAAGCCTAATACAGCGCTTCTTACAATATCTATTTCACTTAATCGGGAAGAAAACAACAACGTGATAATTATTACAAGCAAATCGAAACAACCGCATATAAGCATTTTTGCAGAAAATGCAGTTTGCGGCTTTATTAAGCAGGTGCTTTCAAGCTCCATTCTGCTTGCATCAATATTACTTAGCACTACCGGCATAGAAGCGATACTGAGCAAGGGCGTTGCTCCGCAAAGAAAGAGGGTTGTCAGTTGATTATTGATTTTAAAGCTTAAATAAACAACCACAAAAATAAACATCAATGAAAACAACCAAAACCAATTACTGACAGTTTGAAGCTGACTTAAAACCACTCTTTTTGCGGAAATGTACGGTGCTTTTACAGGTCGCTCATTTTTTAAAACTATTTGCTTTGCTTTTTCTATTTGCTCACTGCGTGGCTTTTCCACCTGATATAAAAGCAATTTTTCCTTTAATTGTTTATCAATCAATCCTCAAGCTCTCCCTTCAATAAATTTTTAAGATTTTTTTCGCCTCTGTAAAGCTGTGTTTTAACAGTAGACTGAGGCATAGTTAAAACCTCTGCAATTTCTTTAATTTTCATATCGTGATAATATCTCAAAAGCACCACGTCTCTTTGCTTTGGTGAGAGGCTCATAACTGCATTTTTTACCGTCTGTGCTTTTTCTAATTCTTTTTCAAATTGAACTTTATATAGTTGATTGTCAAAATTGTTTTCAACTAACTCTTCTTTACTTCTTCTGAAATAATCATTTGAGCTGTTTACTGCAATGGCAAAAAGATAGCTTTTCAGTTTATTCTGCTCCTTGTACTGAGGAAGGCTAACGGAAAATTTCAAAAAAACATCCTGTGTGAGATCCTCTGCGTAGCTTTTATCACCAATGCGGCGGCATAAAAACCTGTATATGTCAGGATAATATTTTTCTACTATCTCTCCAAGAGCCTCTTTATCTCCGCATTTGGCTCTGTAAATAAGTTCCTTTTCCTTCAAATCTCACACCCCTTTCATATGATATAACGATTTTAAAATCAAAAAAGTTTCAAATATTCAAAAAATCTCCCGAAGAAATTTTCGGGAGATTGTTTTATTATTTACCTGTATCAACCATTTTCATTTTTGAAGCCTTCTGACCCCAGTTATTTGCCCAGCCTTCGCAATAGAGCTTATAATATGAAACATTATATTTCTTTCTATACCAGCCGAAGCAATTGCACCATATTACAGAGGGAAGAGCAATTACTATATAATAAAGCGGACCTAAAAGAAAACATTGCCATGTGTGGCCGTATTCGTGAATACGGGTATTATATGTCCAGGGATTAACATCTTCTCTGTCCTTCATAAATATGAAAAGACCCATCGAAAGTCCCCCTGCATTCCAAGGGAGATAAACTATATTGGCATAGCCGAATTTAGAATGTCTTTTCCTAAGAATTTTTGTGCAGATAAGATAAGCAATTCCACCAACAATATTTACGGGAAGTCCCCAGGTCCATTGAACAGCATAAAAAATAATATCTTTTATTGTATTTTTCAGATTTTTTTCTTTGGGAGTAGGTTCAGTTTTGGTAATATCAATATTTTCCATAATCATTCTGCCTCCGCAAGCTGTTTTTTCTTAATTTCTTCCAATTCAAGAAGAATAAAATATTCACCATTCATATTCTTATCAAGAGTATGAATTTCCTTTTCATCATTATCCTTACCAAGCCAGGTATCCTCTAATTTATAGCCCGACAAAAGTTCACAACGTTCTCTTTCATAATCTGTGAGAGTAACTGTGCCGTATTTGTGTTTAGTGGCAATTGCCGCACGAATCATTGTATGGTCATCCTTAGTCATTTTAAAGCGTTTAAGTAAAAGATAAGCAATAATTGCACTGACCATAGGAAGAATTGAAACGCAGATACGAATACCTAAAAGTGCAGTATCATTCTGCTGAATATAAACGCCCTCATTACCTGTTACAAGTCCGAAATATTTTAAAACAGTGCCAACAAGAAATGTCATAACACCACCAACAACCTGCTTTACCATTGTGTTGCAGGTGCTTATAACGCCTTCACGGCGTCTGCCGGTTATAAGTTCATCCACATCAGTTAAGTCGGGAAGAACATTGTTTCCGACGAAGCCAAGACCACTCATACCAAAGGGATAAAGCACCGCACCGCCTAAAATCATAAGAACAAGGGGCATTATTGAGGAATTGCCCTCTGGACTGCCTGTTTTAACAAAGAGAAGAAGTCCTAAACCGATAATCATAAAAGGAGTTACTACCGCACCACATTTGCTTTTGCCTTTTTTCATCGTAAGAGCGTAATTAAGCGGGAATGCTAAGGATTCAAACACACCTGCAAAGGTATTATAAATCGGATAGTATTTATACAAATTTGCAAGATAGGTTATGAAATAAATGCTTGAGGTTGAATAGAAGCTTCTTGCCATCTGCCAGAAGAATGACATTGAAAAATAATCTCTAAATGCCTTGCTTCTGAAAACCTGAATATATTCATCAATTGCGAATCTTAAATCTAATTTTGGTGGCTTGTCATCAAGTGAGCTTGGCTCCTTAACGGTTTTAAAGGTTCCGAAAATTGCACAGGCATATACTATTGAAAGCACAACACCCGTAAGCATAAACGGCATCTTTGACTCTTTTGAAAGCGCACCGGAAGAACCGAATACCGAAAGGAATATAAGAAGAATTATATAAGAAGGAATCATACCTACGGAGTTAAAAATATAGCTTACCGATGTGTATTGGGTTCTCTTATTATATTCGGGTGCCAAGGTGGGAAGCATTGCCGTATGAGGAACATCCACCATTGTGTATGCAGTTTTATAAAGAATATATGCAAATGCATAGTACATTACGCAAGCTGTGGGATGCTCTTTTGCATCAAGACCAAAGGAGTTCCATAGCATTGAATATGCTATTACAAGTGGCGGAATACTCCATAAAAGATACCTTCTGTGCCTGCCGTATTTAGAACGGGTGCGGTCGGTAATAATACCCATCAACGGGTCATTGATACCATCCCATACAGTTGCAAGCATTATTATAAATGTGGCGTGCTGCAAATCCATTCCCACAACATTTGTAAGGAAGACGGTGAAATACATACTGATTATGTAGCCACCGCCACCAAGATAGATATTGGCAAAGCAATACTGTATCATAGGCCATACTGTGTCAACAAATTTACCCTCAACACCTATTGCCTTCTTAAACCTTTCACCCAAGTGTTATCACTCTTTCTTTTAATATTTACCCAAATCCGTAATCTGTGGAATTTCGATTGACTCTGTATAAAGCTCTCTCGGATTATTTTCATCAAGAACAATAAGTCTTCCTCCGTGCTCCATACCATAAGTAAAGAAGCCTGCACCAAGAGTCTGATAAAGGTCGATTCCGTCAACTCTCATTTTAAAATCATTAACATGGTCGTGACCAAAGAAAGCGGCAAAAACATCGCCTGTTTTCTTCCAACTTTCAAACTGCCCGGTATGGTCATTTTCCATATATGGAGGGCAGGGACATTCTCTCACTCTTCCCTCAAGAATTTCATTTTCCAAATAGAAATATCTGCCGTCACGCTCAAAGGTATATTCATCATCCTTTGTAACCTCTTTTAAGCCTTTCAATTCCTGCTGAACAGGAATATGCTGGAAAAGGATTGCGGGAAGAGGCTCTCCGCCATTAGCTTCCTTTAATTCTGCGGCGCGTTTTTCATACCATGCAATCTGGTCATCGTGAACACAGTCATAAGGGAAATCGCCTTTTTCATTTCTTTGGTAATCATTTGAGTCAATTAGCCAGATTGCAAAAGCATCTTTATCTACTTTACTGCTTTTAATAGTAACACAGCAGTTGCCTGTTCCGTAAACGTCCGCATCATTAAGATTTGAACGGCAGTTAGGGTACTCCATATACATAAGCATCTGGAATTCTGTGTGGAAACCGACCTCACCATCGTGGTTACCAAAAATAACGCAAAGAGGAATATTTCTGTCTCTTATTGGCTTTGTGATTTTATTAATTGTGCTTTGAACAAGGTCATAGGTAAATTCTTCCCAATAACCGCTGATATTGTCACCACCAAAAACAACCAAATCAGGATTGGTTTTTGCAACAAGGCTTTCAATAACATTGAGAGTTTCTATATCTCTTCTCTCAGGTATTGAACGGTCTTCGTCATCATCCATTATAGGTTCAACATCGTGAATATCGGTAATATGTAAAATTCTGAATTTGCCATCTGCACCGAATTTAAGCGGTGCAGGTGTTTCTCTTTTAAATCTGTCAGTTTTCCATTTTTTAGGATATCCCATTGCCATAGTAAATTTCCTCCGTGAATTTAGTTAATAGTTATTTTAGCGATATACAAGCAAGCTTGTTCGATATATTTTGTTTTACAAAATTCGATATATTTCGCCTTGCTCAATTCGATATAATATAAATCCTTTTCACTCGTGCCGTCAGGCACATATCGTACCGCAGGCATATCGAATCGTCAGATATATCGAAAAACCGTCAGGATTTATATCGCTGTGGCTTCGCCACATTAAAACGCCCAATTACCCTCTTTAAATATCGGGTAAGCTACACCGTCTTTATATCCTGTAATTTCCAAATCAGGTGCGCCTATCATAAAATCGACGTGAATCATACTGTCGTTAACGCCCAATGTCTGACACTCTTCAAGGCTTTTTTCCTCAAAGCCGTCAATAGTATCGCAGAAGCCTCTGCCGAGAGCCACATGACAGCTTGCGTTTTCATCAAAAAGAGTGTTATAGAAAAGTATGCCTGTGTCTGCAATAGGACTGTTATAGGGAATAAGAGCAAGCTCACCAAGATACTTTGCGCCCTCGTCCATAGAGAGCATTTTGTCAAGTAAATCCTTGCCCTCTTCTGCTTCCCATTCAACCGCTTTGCCGTCTTTAAAGGTTATTGAAAAATTATTTATAATCTGACCCTGGTAAGAAAGAGGCTTTGTTGAAACGAGCTTACCCTCTGCAAAGCCTTTTTTAGGAGAAATAAACACTTCCTCTGTAGGCAGATTGGGATTGAAGAAATTACCTGAAAGCGTATTTTCACCACCGCCACACCAATGGCTTTCAGGAATAAGGCTTGCTTTAAAATCCGTACCATTTGAACTTTTATATTCAAGATAATCAAATTTTTTATCATTAAGATATGCTGTTCTGGATTTCAAATCTGCATTATGATTTTTCCATGCTTGCTCGGGGTCATTGTCTTTAGTTACATAAACTGTCTGAAGAATTGCATCCCAAAGCATATTATAAGCCTTGTTTTTGGTTTCGTTGGGAAAAACCTTTTTCGCCCATGCATAAGAAGGAACTGCCGCAATGCACCATTGGTCTTTATTTTCAAGAGCATCGCTGTATTTTTTTGTTACCTTATAACGAGCCATCTGAGATTTTTGCATTTTTTCGCGGTTAACACCTTTAAGTCCATCAGGATCTTCGCTTTCAATATAAATTCTGCAGGGAACCTCTTCAACCATAAGCTTGAGTCGTTCCTCCTGCCAGGCAGGAACCTCACTTAAGGATTTAAGTGAACGATGCTTGTAATTGAGCTTTGTGATAGCCTGAAAAGAAAAATCCACCTCAACCCTCGATGCACCTGCTTTATAGCATTCGCCAACAAGGATTGTTACAAATTCGTGCTGGTCTGCCTCCGCATAAATTCTGACAGGCTGACCTTTCTTTATGTTTGCGCCCACTCTTGCAATAAGACGAGCGTATTTTTTTTGCATTGTTTTATTCATAAAATCGCCTCAAAACATAATATCTATACATAATAAGTTTACCACACTAACCTTTTAAATACAATAAAAATAGCGGTAAATTATTATATTACAATAAAAAACAAAAGGGAGAAACATCTTTCAAAAGTGCTTCTCCCTTTCGCGACCTACAAAAAGTTATTATTAAAAATTAATTAAACGTTGCCTTCTTCGTAAGCCTTAATCATCTTTTTAACCATCTGACCGCCGATAGAGCCAGCCTGACGGGAAGTGAGGTCGCCGTTGTAACCCTGCTTGAGGTCAACGCCAACTTCCTGAGCAGCCTCCATCTTTACCTGATTGAGAATCTGCTTTGCATTTGTCTTATTCTCAGCGGGCATGCTGTTGTTTTTTGAAGCCATTTCATTACACTCCTTCGCAATTAATCTTGCGTTTGCATTTTTATTATTAGAAGATAATTCAATATTATTTCAAGAAAATTTTGACAGAAATCCAAGAAAAAATATTGTGTTTTTGCACAAGAGAACGGTTTTGTTTTTGTAAATTTTATATGATAAATAGAACTTTTTGCGAAGCCCAATTTTTTTGTTGCCAACCACAGTTGCGAGTGATAATATATATTGGAAATAAAAGCGAAATTCCCCGTTTATATAATACTTAAATTAGGAGAATGTATTATGGTAAAAGTTGTTAAGTTTGGCGGCAGCTCTCTTGCAGATGCAGAGCAGTTCAAAAAGGTTGCCGCAATAATCAAATCGGAGCCCGAAAGAAGATATGTTGTAGCGTCAGCTCCCGGAAAAAGATTTTCTGATGATATCAAAGTAACAGATATGCTTTACGATTGCTATAAGCTTGTTAAAGCAAATCAGCCCATTGACGATGCATTCAAGCTTATTGAAGACCGTTACAACGGAATTATCAAAGATCTTGGCATCAAGCTCTGGCTTCAGCCTGAATTCGACAGAATCAAAAATGCAATTGTGCATCACGCAGGTCGTGACTATATTGCAAGCCGTGGCGAATATCTTAATTCAATGGTTCTTGCAGGTTACCTTGGCTACGATTTCATTGATGCTGAAGAAGGCATTTTCTTCAAGGACAACGGAACTCTTGATACAGAAAAAACAAATGAAGAGCTTACTGCAATTCTTGCAAAGCATGAGCATGCAGTTATCCCGGGCTTCTACGGTGTAATGCCTAACGGAACAATTAAAACCTTCTCCCGTGGCGGTAGTGATATTACCGGTTCAATCGTTGCAAGAGCAATTAAAGCAGATATTTACGAAAACTGGACAGACGTTTCAGGTATGCTCATGGCAGACCCAAGATGCGTTGAAAATCCCAAGGTTATTTCAACTATTACCTATAGCGAGCTTCGTGAGCTTTCATATATGGGTGCCACAGTTATGCACGAGGATGCAATTTTCCCCGTTCGCGAAATGGGTATTCCGATTAACATCAGAAACACAAACGCGCCCGAAGATGCAGGTACAATGATTGTTTCTTCTGTTGAAAGCAATAAGGTTGACACGGTTATTACTGGTGTTGCAGGTAAAAAAGGCTTCTCAGTTATCGCAATTGAAAAAGATATGATGAATGCAGAAGTTGGTTTCGGCAGAACTGTTCTTGAGGTTCTTGAAAACTACAATCTTTGCTTCGAGCATCTCCCCTCAGGTATTGATACAATGTCAATCGTTGTTAATGATAATGACTTTCTTCCCGTGAAGGACAATGTTGTTAATGATATTATAAGAAGAACAAAAGCTGATTCTGTTACAGTAAACGGCGGAATTGCTCTTGTAGCAGTTGTTGGCAGAGGCATGGCAGGAGCAAAGGGTACTGCAGGCAGACTCTTTAAAGCAATTGCTGACAATGATATCAATATCAAAATGATTGACCAGGGCTCCAGCGAGCTTAACATTATTGTTGGTATAAGCGAAGATGATTATATTAAAACTCTCAACGCTATATACAACGAATTTGTTGGTTAATTAAAGCAAAAATAAAGTGGAACTATAAAAAACTGTCGTTTTTTATAGTTCCTTTTTTGTCACAGCGATGGAGAAAAAAGATGCAGAACGAACAAATTTCACCACTCGACGTACCTTTGTACGCCTTCGGGTTCAGTTTGTTCGTAACATAAAATAATTGTTTGTATTTTCGATAAATTAATAGGGTTCAAGCAAGCACAACACTTGTTTGAACCCTTAAATTTATTGTTTTATGTGATCTGCACTTTGTTATCAGAATAAACCTGTAATTAACTGAGGAATCATTGTAATGTATTTTACGAGAAGTCCAAGAATTTCTGTAAAGAAGTTTGCTACAGAACCATCAAGTGTACCAATAGCATCTGTGGGAAGCTTTGATTCTTCTTTTTCCTCTGCTTTTGTTGTTTTCTTGATTGCGTATTCATCAATCAAGGTAACCTTCTGAGTTTCGTCATCAACAACATAAGCCTCGTAAACAAGCTTGCTGCCCTCAATGTAAATATTAGCAAAGCAGCCACCCATATCTCTTGTAGAAAGGGCTACTTCAGCACATTCATTAATGGGGTCAACAGGATTTTCATTAACAGTATATCTCTTTGTACCTGCTGTTGAGGGAAGAATGTAAACAGCACCATCAGGATTTTTAGCAAATGTTGTAGATTTACCGTTAAAGGTTTCTGTTACATATGTTATATCTTCGCAAACCTTATCGTCTTTAACCTGTTTTGTTCTGAAATACATATGGTCATGACCGGAAAGAACAACATCAACACCGGTTTCATCAACAATTTCAATAATTGTTTCTCTCATTGCAAGAGTATCGGGCTTGTTGATATTCTTACCTGCAGAGTATGCTGCACGGTGGAGAAGAAGGAAATTCCACTTTGCATCGGAATTCTTAAGATCGTTAATAATCCAGTTTCTCTGAGCTTCAACCATAGGATACATATCATTTGAGTTTGCAACGCAGAAATGTGCATCGCCGTAATCGAATGAATAATAAACACCATTCACGCCATTACCTGCGCCGTCACCTGCATCAAGGTTAAACATATTTGCAAACCAACCAACATTAAGCTTGTTTGTAATGTTACCTTCATGGTTACCTGCAACGGGAACAAGGGTGAGATTTGTGTTAGCTTTATTGAATGCCTTACCGTACCAGTTCCATTCTTCGTTAGTACAATCGTTAACGAAGTCGCCAAGGTTTACAACAAATTCGGCATTTTTATCTTTATTCATAGCAGCAGTCATAACCTGTGCAGCCTGCTTAAAATTCTCATAGTTGCTTGCCTGAACGTCTGCAATTGCGATAAATGAGAATTTGCTGTCGCCATTATCGGTAACGAATTTACCTGTTTTGCTCCATGTGTTTTCTGTAAGGCTACCTACACGATAACGGTATGTTGTACCTTTTTTAAGGCCTGTAACAACAACCTTATGGCAATAATAATCCTGGAAAACAGTTGTTTCACCGGTGTATGTCTTCGCATTATTAAATGTACCGTCATAGTCACTGGATTTAACAATCTGGATAGCTGTGTCACAGTATTCCTCTGTATACCATGTAAAACCGCGCTGTGTCTTGGAATCACCATACATTGTGCAGTTTACACGAAGAGTTTCAAATCCTGTACTCTTAGCACAAACACTTACACTTACGCAACTGAAAAGCATAATAACTGCAAGTAAAGCTGCAAGAGATTTCTTTGCTGTCTTTTTCATAACTACCTCCGTAATTAAATAAATTACAAATACGGGCAGATATTCCACCCATTTTCATAGATACAATTATACAACTATTTTCCTATTATTTCAATATAAAAAGTAAATTTATTACTATTGCTAATATTGAGAGAGAAAATTTGGGTAAAAGTTATATAAGAGTCGCCAGTTGCCAGTCTCCAGCCGCCAGTCTCCAGTCGCCAGATGCCAGTTAAGCAGATAGTAATTAGCGATATAATTGAAAGTGGAAAATTGAAAGTAGAAAGTTTCGGGTCTGCGACGCAATTAAAAATAAACTATCATATTTTATTATCTACTATAACCATGTAGGGAACGGTCTTGACCGTTCCGCCAGGTTTACAATTACTTATCGGTCGGGTCAAGACCGTTCCCTACGGTTGCTCTAAATATATAAATTCAGAGCAGTTAGTTTATTACAGTTTCACCTTGCAGTGAAATGACGCTCAAGTGCTCGCGTCAAGAACTCTCCACCACCCGACCAACTTAATTCCTATATATTTACAATTACCACGCTTGAAACTTAATTCAAACATATAAAAATCAAAAGGCGGTCCCAGCCCTCTTGCGGTGCCCAAAATTGTTTGCTCGCTATTCACTTCGCACAATTTTGACCGCTACGCCAACTCACACTCCCTGTATCGCCCACAGGGCGCGGTCGTGTTCCTTGCCCTCTTTGAAGAGAGGTAAGACCACCAAATGCTTTTTCTTTTTTAATTTACTAATTTTTGACAGGTAACTACTAATCGCTATCTGTTATTTGCTGATTGCTGGCGACTGGGAGCTTTTTATTCAATCGGCAAATTAAAACAATGGGAATGGAGTTTGTTTTGTAGCCTTAACACTTCCGCGGCTTTGAAGTCGGTGCCTTGGGCAAAATACTGGTCTTGAATACGAAGAGCGGCATTGAGCGCTAAATCCTTTTGTGATTCGTGGCAATTGATTGCTTCAAACTTCAAATCCTCAAAATCGCTTATATCTACAATTGTATTAGGTGTGTCAGTATAATAAAAGCCGATAGTGAAAACTCCGTGGGTATCCTGGTGAGGCTTTCCGTCAACAAAATCGGGAACAAAATCAAAGCCTGCATCCATAAAGGCAAATTTAACTGCATTACCCACTTTAATATGGTCCTCATGGCATTCACTTGCCAGGTTGGGGTCAACTGTAAAAATTGCATCGGGTTTGATTTCTCTTATGATGGGTGTGATTTTATCTGCAATTTCTCTTGAGGTTGCTCTTGTTCTGTCGCCAAAGCCTAAAAAGCCTGCATTTTTCATACCCAGCTTTTCTTGGGCTGCAAGAGCTTCCTTCTGTCGCACAGTGTATCCCTCGCCTGAATATGTAAGGTCGGTAAAGCGGTCATCAAGAACAGTCAGCTCATAAACTTCAACGCCTTTATTTACAAGATATGCAATTGTGCCACCTGCACCTATCTGATTATCGTCGGGATGGGGCTGAATGAACAGTGCTTTTTTTATGTGTTCAAGCTTTGGGGGAGCGCAAAGCACCTGAAGAGCAGGCATAGCTGCTTTAGTTGCAGTGCGAATAAATTTTGTTCTTATAGAGGTTTTCTTTTTCATAAAATCACCTACATTTTCAATGTGATTTTAATATACCATATTATATAGAGGTATTTCAAGTTTTCTCTATTTGAATTATTTTTGAACTTAACAATATTTCGGTTGACAAAAGGGGGATGCTGTGATAAATTTTATCATTAGTTGAAAATTTTATTGGAAGAGGTGTTCGATTTTGAAAAGAAAGAATAAAAAGAAAAGTCTTCCCAAAAGAATTGCAAAAATCATAGCTAAAATACTTTCAGTTATTCTCGGTTTAGCAATTGTGGTTATAGTAATACCATCTTTGATTGGTAAAATTTCAGATGGTAAAGAAGTGGACGCAAGCAAAATTTCTAACCCTTACATAACAGAGGAAAATGCACTTGTTTCTGCCCACCGTTCAGGTAAGGATATTGCCCCTGAAAACACAATGGCGGCATTTCAATATTGCATTGAAACTGACGACTTTAACGTTGATATATATGAGTTTGATTTGCATATTACAAAAGATGGTAAACTCATTCTTCTTCACGACAGTACTCTTGACAGAACAACAGACGCCGCAGAGCATTTCGGCGAAGAAGAGGTTAAACCTTCTGAGAAAACTTATGAAGAACTCCGTGAACTTAATTTTGGCGAGAATTTCAAAAATGCAGAGGGTGAATACCCTTATAGAGGTTTGAGAGGGGATGAAATCCCTGATGAACTCCGAGCTGTTCTTCTTGAGGATGTTCTTGACTATCTTGAAGGAAATGGCGGATTTCAATATATAATCGAAATTAAGGATTCCGGTGAGAACGGCAAAAAGGCTTGTGACGAGCTTTACAGAATTCTTAAAGAGAAAAATCTTCTTGGAGATGTTGTTTTCGGAACATTCAATCCCGATGTTACCGCTTATGCCGATAAAAATTATCCTGATATGCTTCGTTCTGCAAGTGTCGTTGAAACTATTGTTTTCTATGTTCTTTGCGGATATGGTATTGATGTGGGTGAAGATTTCTTCAAATATGAGGCTTTGCAGATTCCTTCAGAACGCGCAATTATATATCTGAACACGCCACGTGTTATAAATTACGCTCACAGAAATAATATTGCTGTTCAGTATTGGACAATTAACGATGCTCAAGAGGTTGAATATCTTAATTCCATCGGTGCAGACTGTATTATGAGCGATGCACCTGATATGGCGTATGATGTAATAAATTCGTAATTCAGAATTACGAATTAAATTGAAAATGGAAAATGGAAAGTGGAAAATTAAGGGGAAGCGTTGCTTCCAAACATTATAAGAACCTGCCCTCGGCAGAACCTTGTTATTCACTGCGTTCATAATAATCGGCGCTTTGCGCCCCGAAACTTGCCACTTGCCACTTTCAACTTGCCATTTTTAAAAAGGAGTAAATATGGCTAAAGTAAAGGATATGACTGTGGGCAGTCCCACGAAAAATATATTGAAATTCTGTTTGCCGTTGATGGTGGGAAACCTTTTTCAGCAGTTCTATAATATGGCAGATACCATTATAGTAGGACAGTTTGTAGGTAAGGATGCGCTTTCTGCGGTAGGCTCAGTCGGTTCACTTAACTTTTTAATTGTGGGCTCGGTAATTGGTCTTTGTTCAGGCTTTGCAATTCCTGTTGCACAGCGATTTGGGGCTCAGGATATAAAGAATCTGAAAAAATATGTTGCCAATATTATTTATACATCAATTGTTGTGGGAATTGTTTTCACTGTTGGAGCAGTGCTTTTAACAAATTCTTTATTAAAGCTTCTTAACACACCGCAAGAAATTTATAACGATGCTTATAATTATATTATAATAATATTTGCAGGTATTGGTGCAACAATGTTCTATAACCTGCTTGCGAGCATTGTCCGTGCATTAGGTGACAGTAAAACACCTCTTTATTTCCTGCTGTTCTCATCATTTCTGAACATCGGACTTGACCTTTTATTAATTATTGTTTTCCATATGGGTGTTCGTGGTGCGGCAATCGCGACTGTTATTTCACAGTTTGTTTCAGGTGTTCTCTGCCTTATATATGTTAAGCGTAGTTTTCCGATTCTTCATATTAATAAAGAAACGAAAGCTTTGGATTTCAAATTCGTAAAAGAACTTCTCAGAAACGGTCTTCCTCTTGCTTTGCAGTTTTCAATAACTGCAATTGGTTCTGTTATGCTTTCTTCTTGTATTAACAGCTTGGGTGCTGACATTATTGCGGCATTTACAATAGGCGGTAAAACTCAGCTTATGATTGTGCTTCCTGCAGAAACAATCGGTATCACTATGGCAACCTACTGTGCACAGAATTTGGGTGCCGGGCAATACGACAGAATCACAAAGGGTGTAAAAAGAGCAATAATTGTTGCATTTGTTTACGCGGTAATAGGCTTTACCGTTGCAAGATTCTTTGGTCCGTATATTTCACTTATGTTTATTGACAAGGGTGAAACAGAGGTCATAGCTCTTGCTCAGCAATATATAGATATGGGTAGCTATTTCTATCCCATCCTTGCAGTGCTTTTTGTTTTGAGAAATGCAATTCAAGGAGTAGGGTACAGTATGACCGCTATGACAACGGGCATATTTGAACTTGTTGCAAGAGGTGTTTTGGGATTTGGTTTTGTTAACAGACTTGGTTACGATGCGGCTTGCGTTGCGAATCCTGTTGCATGGGCAACGGCAGACCTGTTCTTAATCCCTGCGTATATTGTTGTGATGAATAGAGTTAAGAAAAAACTCGGTACAGAGGATAATGGATTTTGATAAAATCCATTATCCTCTGAATTTTTTTTATTTTTCTTCTTGACAATTGAAAAGTATTGCGTTATAATGTAAACTCCTATAAAGTGGAATATTATGAATTAGTGCGTTTTGACGTATCTTTTTTTACTACAAATTATTCCAAAATATGACAGTTAATTATTTCTTTTTTTAGCCGATTTGCCTCGGTAAAAAAAGAATTTAAATAGAATGGAGTGATGTGTTTTATGGCGAATGTTAAACCCGTAAAGCTCGGAAAGAACACTCGAATGAGTTTTGCCGGAATCAATGAAGTTATGCAGATGCCCAACCTCATTGAAGTACAGAAAAACTCATACAAGTGGTTTCTCGATGTAGGGCTTAGAGAGGTTTTCCGTGACATTGATGAAATCACGGATTACTCGGGTAACCTTGTCCTTACGTTTATTGACTACCGTATGGACGAGAAGCCTAAATACACTGTTCAGGAGTGCAAGGAAAGAGATGCAACTTATTCTGCGCCCCTTCGTGTATTAGTGCGTCTTTATAACAAGGAAACAGGAGAAATCAAAGAAAACGAAGTTTTCATGGGTGATTTCCCTATAATGACCGACAGCGGTACTTTTGTTATTAATGGTGCTGAACGTGTTATTATTTCTCAGCTTGTTCGTTCTCCCGGTGTTTACTATGGTTTCACCTATGATAAGAACGGTAAAAAGCTGTTCACATCTACTGTTATTCCTAACAGAGGTGCTTGGCTCGAATATGAAACTGACCAGAACGATATCTTCAACGTAAGAATTGATAAGAACAGAAAGTTGCCCATCACAACTTTCATTCGTGCGCTTGGTCTTTCTTCAAACAACGATATTCGTGAATTCTTCGGTGACGATGACAGAATCGAAGCAACTCTTGAGAAAGATACTACAAAAAACACAGAAGAGGCATTGCTCGAGGTATATAGAAAACTTCGTCCCGGTGAACCACCAACGCTTGAATCTGCTGAAACACATATCAATAATCTTTTCTTTGATCCCCACAGATATGATATTTCAAGAGTCGGCAGATACAAATATAATAAAAAACTTGCCCTTACAGACCGTATAGCAGGCGGTGTTGCGGCTGATGATGTTTTCAGCCCATTTACAGGCGAATTGCTTATATCTGCAGGTGAAAAGATTACTGCAGAAGCAGCAGAAGCAATTAACCGTTCGGGTGTTAAAGAGGTTGTTCTCGATGTTGAAGGCAAACGCGTTAAGGTTATCTCCAACAATATGGTTGACCCTCTTGATTTTGTTGACTGCGTTACAAGAGAAGAACTTGAAGAAATTGCAATTAACGAATTAGTTCGTTTTACAGTTCTCAAGGAAATTATCGATGAATGTGGTGATGATAAGGAAGCTCTTCTCGAAGCTATGAAGCTCCGTTGCGATGACCTTATTCCCAAACACATTATTATTGACGATATCTTTGCATCAATCAACTATCTTAACTGTCTCGGTAACGAGCTTGGTAATGTTGATGATATCGACCACCTCGGCAACAGACGTATCCGTTCCGTAGGTGAACTTCTTCAAAACCAGTTCAGAATTGGTTTCACAAGAATGGAAAGAGTTGTTCGTGAGAGAATGAGTCTTCAGGCCCAGGAGCCCGAAAAGGCAACTCCCGCAGCACTCATTAATATCAGACCTGTTATGGCAGCGATTAAAGAATTCTTTGGTTCTTCGCCCCTTTCACAGTTTATGGACCAGACAAACCCCCTTGCTGAGCTTACTCACAAGAGACGTCTTTCTGCACTTGGTCCCGGTGGTCTTTCCCGTGACAGAGCAGGTTTCGAGGTTCGTGACGTACACTATAGCCACTATGGTAGAATGTGTCCCATTGAAACTCCTGAAGGGCCTAACATCGGT
>JAZUOL010000099.1:0-8335 GCA_045604605.1 Acutalibacteraceae bacterium
GCTGCTGCAGTTGCAAGGGCAACACCGTGCTGACCAGCACCTGTTTCAGCAATAATCTTCTTTTTGCCCATATATTTGGCAAGAAGGGCCTCACCCATACAGTGATTAAGCTTATGAGCACCTGAATGGTTTAAATCCTCACGCTTTGCATAAAGCTGAACTCTGCGGATGCTGTTTGAAAGTCTTTCAAGGTGGGTTATGGGAGTTGGTCTGCCCTGAAACTCTTTTCTGATTCTGCGAAGCTCTGCAATAAACTTTCTTGACTGACAAATGTCATAATATGCCTCGGTAATTTCCTGCATAGGAGCTTCTAATTTATCATCAATAAAAACTCCGCCGTATTTACCGAAATAGCCCGCTTTTGTAGGGTAATCCTTATAATAGGTATCAAAATCAATGTTGTTGAAAATCATAATATTTTCTCCTTTACTATAATACTGCAGGGCAAATATAATAACCTGCCCCATAAACTATGGGACAGGTTTAATAATCCTGCGGTACGACCCAAATTCGTGTAAAAACACGCACTCAACTGTGTACTGACACACACATAGCATTCTAACGGTTGCTTGCCGTCTCCCCTACTTAATTCAGTTCGCCCTCAGAAGTCCATTCAACAAAAATTCCCCTATCGGCATTCCACCACCGCCGACTCTCTTTGAGCTTCCTTTTCATCTACTACTCTTCGTCATAGGTTTATTTTATGTGTTAGAGTTTACCATTTAGTATTAAAAATGTCAACTGTTTTTTTATAATTAGCTTTTGTTAATTAGTGGTATTTGGGCAAGAAATCGCCATGAGCATCAATAAGGTCATCAACCATTTTCTTGATTGTATCAATATCAAGCTCACTACCTGTATGCGGGTCAAGCATTGCTGCCTGATAAATATGCTCAAGCTTTCTTGTTTTTGCTGCTTCAATAGTAAGAAGCTGAACATTGATATTTGTCATATTCATTGCTGCACACTGAACAGGAAGAGCACCAACATATGTACCATGAACGCCTTTACCATCAACAAGGCAAGGAACCTCAACACAAGCTTCAGAAGGAAGGTTTGTGATAAAGCCGTTGTTAAGCACATTACCACCGATTTTGTAAGGTGTGTTTGTTACAACAGATTCCATAATATGAGAAGCATATTCGTTTGAACGCTTATGCTCTTTTACGCCATTTTCAAGAAGCTCTGCATATTCCTTTTTCCAGCCTGCAATCTGGTTTACGCAACGTCTGGGATATTCATCAAGAGGAATATTATATTTTTCAATAAGCTCAGGGTATTTACTCTTAATATAGAACATATTGTATTCCGCATTATGCTCACTTGATTCTGTGCAGTAATAACCAAAGTTTTTAATATAATCAAGGCGAACCTTGTTTTTGAAATCAGGATCATCAAGCTTTGCCTGAACTCTACTCTTAATTTCGGGATAAAGGTCGTTACCGTCTTTATCAGAGATTTCAAGAAGCCAGCCCATATGGTTAATACCCGCAATAAGCTCTCTTCTACCCTCTAACTTATCCTGCATACCAAGGTCATTGAACAAGTCAAGCGAGCAAGTCTGAACGCTATGGCAAAGACCAACAGTATTAACGCCTGTATATCTCTGCATATAGCCTGAAAGCATTGCCATGGGGTTTGTATAGTTAAGGAAAAGTGCATCGGGGCAAACCTCTTCCATATCCTTTGCAAAATCATCCATAACAGGAATTGTTCGAAGGGCTCTCATAATACCACCGATACCGAGAGTATCTGCAATAGTCTGACGAAGACCGTATTTCTTAGGTACTTCAAAGTCAATTATTGTGCAAGGGTCATAAAGACCAACCTGAATTGCATTAACAACAAAGTTAGCACCGCGAAGAGCATCCTTGCGGTTTTCAACCCCAAGATAACATTCAACCTTGCCATAGCCACCCATTGTTTTCTGCATTGCTTCGATAATTGTTTTGCTTTCGTTAAGGCGCTCGCCATCAATATCATAAAGAGCGAAAACGCTGTCACGAAGCACCTCGGACCACATACAGTCGCCAATAACATTTCTTGCGAAAACTGTACTACCTGCACCCATAAATGTAATTTTCATATTAACAACCCCTCTTTCAAGGTATTTTAGATAAAAATATCAGATAACAAATCCACCATTAACAGATAGAACCTGACCTGTTATAAACTTTGCTTTATTGCTTACAAGAAAGCTCACTGCTTGGGCAATATCTTCGGGAGCGCCCAAGGAATTCAAGGGTGTTTCATCCTTCAGAATCTCCTTGTCACTCTCGGAAAATGTATTCATCATATCTGTTAAAACCACACCCGGTGAAACAGCATTAACACGAATACCCGAAAGACCAACTTCTTTTGCAAGGGCTTTGGTCATACCTATAAGCCCCGCTTTTGCAGTTGAATAATGAACCTCCGTTGATGCACCAACCTCGCCCCACATTGAAGCGATGTTTATGATTACACCGTCTTTTTGATTAATCATATTTTTAAGAGCTTCTCTTGAGCAATAAAATGCGCTTGAAAGATTTATATTAATCATTCTTTGCCACATTTCATCGGTAATATCCGTAAAAAGAGCCTGCTCTGCAACACCTGCATTATTAACAAGCACACTAACATTACCAAGCCTTTGAGAAATCTGAGAAAACATTTCTTTAACCGCAACAGAGTCAGAAACATCACATTTAAAAATTTCAACATCCGTTACTACAGAAAGTTCATTTTTTAAAGCTAATGCCTCTTTTTCAGAGCTATTATAATTTACGGCAATTTTAAATCCGTCATTTGCAAGGGCTCGGCAAATTGCCCTTCCGATTCCCTTTGCGCCCCCTGTTACAAGGGCTACCTTACTCTTATTCATAATTTAATAGTTTTAGTCAGCATATGCTTCGGTTGATAAAGCTGCTGCCATTTCAGATGCTTGCTCTGCGGTTATAGCTTCTTCCTTATAGTCTGCAGGAGGAATAAACAAGCCTTCTGTTACATTGGAAGATATCTGATCGTAATAAAGTATTGAACCATCTGATGACATTGTGTGATAAAGCTTTTTACCTATAAAATAATCGTAGGTTCCGTCATCATATTCAACAACAGTATATTTTACACCATCCATTTTCTCGGTATAGGTATCTACCTGCTTTTTATCTGCATACAAATTGAATGCATCACCGCTTAACAAATCATCAAACTCGCCTGTTTCAGATGATTCTTCTTGTATAAGCTCTCTTGAAAGCTTTGAATAGGTTTTTGTTTTAGGTGATAACAAATAAACATATTCTGAGCCAACTATCAGACAAATTTCCTCGCCCTCAAAAACACTCTTAAAAGTAAATCTGTTACCGTCACGCGCCATTTTATAAGGATACGAAACACCTTCAGGTGTAACTGCTCTGCCAACAATCAGATACTTATCTGAACGAAGAATAGCCATATCATCCTGCTGATAAATCGGCTGCTGAGTTGTGGGGACTGGTTTTGTTGTAGAAACAGGTTTTGTTGTCGCAGCAGGTTTTGTTGTTACAGCAGGTTTTGTTGTTTTATCCTCTGTGTTAACCTTTTTAGTTGTTGAAGGAACCTTGGTCGCATTCACCTTTTTAGTTGTTGTTACTTTGGAATTATTATTGTCACTTGTATTTTTACGTGTTGTAGTCTCTTTTTTACTTGTAGTCTTTTTATTGCTGTCTTTATCTTTTTTTGTTGTTTGTTCCTGCTTATTACCGGGTTTTTTGTTTGAATTTTTCTTAGTTGTTTCAGTCTTGCTACCGGATTTATTCTCAGTTGTTGAAACCTTATCAATTACCGGAAAAGTTACATCATCAAAAAACTCTTTACCTTGCTGCACTTCTTCAGGTGAAAGCGTAACTTTTTCTGTTTCAACTACCTTACCTTTTTCATTTGTTACCTCAATTACAGTAACAACCGGCACCGCCTCTGTTGTTATATGATGAACAATAGTTTCAATTTGGGTGCTGCCCACTTCATCTGTAACAACAACTGATTCAATTGATGTTTCTGTATTATTTTCGCCATCCAGACTGATTTCAAACTCACAACCGCTAAATATCATGAGAACAACTGCCAACAACGCAACAATTGTGAAAATTGGGGTTTTATTCATAATTTCCTCCAAAAAGTTTTTTTATATATTATCACAAGTCTTTTTCAAAAACAACAATATCACAAATAACATAAATATTGTTTACAATTTCTTTATTTTTCCTTTTGCTTTTTGCTATCAGCTACGAGCTTGCGAAGATATGAAAATGTATAATCCTCACCATAATCCTTAAGCATTGTTAAAAGGCTTTCAAGCAAATCTGATGTATTTTTGTGAATAACTCGCCTGTGTTTTGCTTTCATAAAATATTCCAAAGGCGAAGCATCAGTATATTTTTCACCATTATATATTTTACCTGCCGCTACCCTGTCGCAAAACATTTCTGCTACGTATCTGATTGGCATTTCCACAGGCTCAATAAGCTTCGAAACGGGATTATAGTCCGTCCAATATTCAAAATGGTGCTTATTTCTGCCCTTGTGATGAATCCAGGCAAGCGAATAACCGTTTTCTGTTCTTTCGCCCTCGTTAGGACTGCGCACACCGGTATAATACTTAATTCCCGGCAAAAATTCAGTTGGAGAATATTTTGATAAATCGTGCCTGAGCCCCTGCCATAAAACACCGGCTTTCCTGCAATGCCTTATAACAAGATGACGATGTTTTGTTATTGTTACAAAATGACCTATAAGGTTTTTCATAATTCACCTGAAAATCTTAAAATTATTTACTGATTTTATATACATAAAGATGCTCGCAAGCAACATCCTCGGGAGCGCAAATATCAGTTTTTAAAGCCAGTTTTCCGGCTTTGTTTTCTGCAATTACATTGCCCTGTGAACCGAGAAGAGTTATCTTATAATTTTCTTCAAAATCAATCTCTTCAAAAATGGTTTCTTTTGAGGGGAATTTTTCTGTTATTGCGTAAATATTGCCGTCTCTTTGAGTATAGTAAACACCGTCTGCGCTCTTCTTGGAATAAACTTCACTTTCATAAATAGCTTCGCCGTTAACTTCAAGCCATTTTCCCATACCAAGAAGTCTTTCTTCCATAAGCGGAGGAATTGTGCCATCACCATCGGGACCGATATTAAGAAGGAAATTACCGCCTTTTGAAACAAGGTCGCAAAGAGTTGTGAGAAGCTCTTTTACCGAAAGATAGTTTTCACAACCTTCCTCTTTATTAATACCAAAGGAACGACCGATACCACGACATTCTTCAAAGGGTCTGTCAAGCTCAACATCTTCAATTCGTCTTTCTGTTCCGAGATAAACATCAATAATACCGTATTCAGTTGTAAAGTTACCGCCTTTTCTACCGCGGGTTTCTTTACCCCAACGGTCATTGGGGACGATTGTATCTTTAACAGAGGATTCATTGTAAAGCCACTGTAAAAACTCAGTTGAATGCCATACAGAACTTTCATGCTCCCATTCACCATCAGTAAAAAGAGTTGCAGGCTGATACTTTTCAACAAGCTCTTTAAGCATGGGATGAAGATGCTCTAAAGCATATTTTTCCGGGTCTTCAAGGTAATAAGGATGCCACCATTCATAAACGGAATGATAAACACCAAATCGAACGCCTGTGCCCTCTAAAGCGTTTTTAAGCTCCATCAGAAAATCGCGTTTAGGGGCGCATTCCACAGAATTAAGATTGGGAGCATATTTTGTTTCATAAAGGCAATAGCCATCGTGATGCTTTGAAACAAAATTTATGTATTTTGCACCTGCGCGCTTGAAAAGCTCTGCCCATTTATTTGCATCAAAGCGATGACCGGTAAATTCGTCTTTAAAATCATAATAGGGTCTTGAATTATAATGCTCTTTATGGAATGCTTTATATTTCTCCTGAGCTTCAGTTTCAGGATTTTCCATATTACAGGAATAGCCATACCACTCTGCATAGTCTTTAATTGGTGCATAAGCAGGAATACTGTAAAGTCCCCAATGAATAAAAATGCCGAATTTAGCTTTACCAAACCATTCGGGCACCTTTCTTGAATTCAAGGATTCCCAGTTATTTTCGTACATGAAGCTTACCTCTTTTCATATATCTCAATAGCAAAATGAACTGTTGTTTCAAGACCTTCAAGTGAAAGAAGTTTCTGAGCATCTTCCCTGCCTGTCTTATAATAATAGGGTGTCATTTTGAAGAGATTTTCTATATCCTCTTTTTCGGTTAAGTTGATTTTATATTTGATTTCTTTCTGAGAAACGAGTTTGAACAGCTCATCGTCTCTCTTTTCGGATTTATTCTTATAAGGCTCTTTATAAAGAGCGCATTTCAGCTCCCATAAATGCTCCTCTAAAGGTATTGCTTTAATGAGCTTTCCGTCAGGCTTCAAAACCCTGTAAAACTCTTCATAGGCAGACGGCGCAAAAACGCTTAAGACGCAATCTGCACTACATTCTGCAAATGGCAAGGAAAAAGCACTGGCGACCGCAAAGCTACTGTCTTTAAGGCTTTTAGCGGCATATTTCAAAGCATCCTTTGAAATATCTATACCGAAAACCTCAAAATTATTAACCTTTGATATTTCGGAAGTATAGTAACCCTCACCACAGCCCACATCAATGATTGTTGCATTATCAGGCAAAATGCCACTTAACGTATCGCAAAGGGTTTGGCGCAGTTCATTATAAAAGCCTTTTTCCAAAAACTCCCGCCTTGCTTTGACCATAAGCCTATCGTCCCCATGGCGTTTCAACGAAGATTGCTGGGACATTAAAAGGTTCACATACCCATCCTTAGAAACATCAAAGCAATGATTATTCCGGCATTTATAAGTTTTTTCATATAGCGATAATTCACTTTTGCAAACAGGACAAATAAAATCAGACATAATCTTAATAAGCACAAATAGGCTACCTTCTGGTAGCCTAAAATCATCATTCTTCTATTAACAATTTCTTAAGCTCGCTCATAAATGTGTTTATGTCTTTAAACTGACGGTAAACAGATGCAAAGCGAACATATGCAACCTCATCAATATCCTTAAGCTTGTCCATAACAAGCTCACCGATTCTTACAGAGGTAACCTCTCTGTCAAGAGAGTTTTGAATTTCTGCTTCAATTTCATCAATAGCTCTTTCAATATCGCTAACTGAAACAGGACGTTTTTCACAAGCACGCATCATACCGTTGAAAAGTTTATCACGGTCAAATACCTCTCGGGATTTGCCATCTTTTTTAACAACAACAATCGGAACACTTTCAATAATTTCATAAGTAGTGAAGCGCTTACCGCAGCTCATACACTCCCTGCGGCGGCGAATTTTTTCGCCCTCGTCTGTAGGACGGGAGTCAATTACCTTACTTTCTTCAAAACCACAAAAGGGACATTTCATACTGTCAGCCTCCGTATATAGAATAGAGTAGCTTCATTGTACCAAATATTGTGTTGCAATTCAATAGTTTTTCAATATTTTGTATGGCAAAATATATAGCAATCTCCTGCAATTACCATTGATTTTGAAGAATATTTATAATAACATTGTTTCGGTGATTATATTGATTAAAATTAAAAATTTCTATAATTCTTTAGGGCAAAAATCCCGAATTGTTATAAAGTGCACTCTGGCACTTTCTTTTCCCCTATTATTCATAAGCATATTTTCAAATTTTGCTCATTTCATACCATACCGATACGAGCTTTTAATTATTTCCGATGAGCTTTTTGCTACCGCAAGGTCAATTCTTTCAACAGGTCTTATAGGTGCTTTTATATTCAATTATTTAGAAAAAACGGAGTGACGGGTATTTAACTCGTCACTCCAAAACTTTATTTAATTTTATGGCTTGAATGCTCTTGATACGTTTCGTTATAGCAAAGAGAGAGTGCACAGTTCTTTACATATTTATAGTATTTTGAAAACAGGAGCTACAAATCCTCCATACAATCTCCCATTTCACATTTTTGAACGTTCATATATTTGACAAGCGAGGTTTGGATTTGTTACAAAAAATCCAGAAGAATTAAATAATCAACGCAAAGCGTCGTATATCATCAATTTCGCAGAAATTGCATATCATCAACTTTGTAGAAGTTGTATATCATCATTGCGAAAGCTATTTATACACGCTATGCGTGATGATATACAGTCGAAAGGCTGATGAGATACCATTGCTTTCGCAATGGATAAAAAAATCGACAAGCTTAAAAGCTTGTCGTTTTTTTGGTGAGTCATCGGGGATTCGAAGGGCTTTGCCCTTCGCACTCGCTTCGCTCGTTAACCCGATTGTATTCGGCTTCGCCGAGAGGGGTTCGAATC
>JAZUOL010000100.1:0-24274 GCA_045604605.1 Acutalibacteraceae bacterium
TTGTGCAACAATTGTAGCAATTGCCACGCCTGCAACATTTAAATGGAAAATGATTACAAGAATCAGATTGAGAACAACATTGATTATTCCTGTAAAACCTAAAATAAAAAGGGGACGCTTTGTGTCACCTGTGGCACGGACTATGGAAGCACCAAAGTTATAAACCAAAGAACCGGGTGCACCTAAAAAATAAATTTTCAAATAAAGAGTTGCAAGAGGAAGAACATTTTCAGGCGTTCCCATAAGCTGAAGAAATTTACCCGAAAGGAAAAATCCGAAAAGCCCGACAGCAATTCCCGAAGCAACGCTTATTGCCATAGCCGTATGAACACTTTTATGAATTCTGTCTCCAAGATTTGCTCCGATATGCCTTGCAGTTACAACGCTAGCACCTGTTGAAAGACCAACGAAGAGGTTTACTATAAGATTAATAAGAGAGCTCGTTGACCCAACTGCTGCAAGGGATTCGCTACCCGCAAATCTACCAACAACCATAACATCGGCAGCATTATAAACAAGCTGAAGCACACCTGTTAACATAAGAGGAATTGAGAATATAAGAATTTTCTTGAAAAATGGACCTGTTGTCATATCAAGAATACCACGTTTATTCATAATTCCGCCTCACTTTAAAATTTGCTGTTATCTATTATACTATTTTTTGCAAAAATAGTCATTATATTTTTAATAAAAAACAAAAAAATCTCCGCGAAGCTCACGGAGATTTTTACATGAAATTTAAATTGTAGTATCAGGGTTGTTTTCTTCGGGTTCTTTAGCAACAGGTTCTGTAACAGGTGTTTCAACTACGGGTTGCTGAACAGGCTGCGTATAAGACTGTTGGAAGGGCTGTTGAGTATAAACTGTATTACCAACTTGGCTTCCGTCGGGTCTGTAAACAACATTTTTTGGTTGAGTATAATACTGTGCCTGATACTGTACTTGTGGGTCAATAAATTCATAATCAGGAATATCATTGGGCGAAATTTTTCCCATTGCTAAGGCTTGGAGTCTTATATCAGCGAAAAATTCAACGAAGGTTGCCTGCATATAGGGGTTTAAATAAAAAATATTTAAAAGACCCATTGTGAAAATGGAAAGAATAATCCATCCATAAAAAGATAAGCCCAATACAAAAAGGTCAGCTTTGTTACCGTCCATAAGAGTTTTACTCAAATGCTTTGCTTCATCTTTGTCAATATCAGGACGAATAGCCAGAATATAATCAATTGCCCAATATTCATAGGATTTAATAATACCGGGGATTATGAACAACAATGACCATAACAATATTGATATATCTCTGGAAAATGTTACTTTGGCAATATTGATATTTGTTTTATCTTTTAAGTTCTGAAATACTTCGTGAATCTGCGCAGGTTGATTTTTTCTTGATTTAAGGAAATATCTGATACCACCGCAACGGAAAGAATTGAAAATAAAGTAACTTAATACGGATGCTGCTACAATTACCGAAATAAATACGATGAAAAATAATATAGCAAATGGGTGTTGGATAAGGTCTTCAAGGAAACTTTCGTCAAAAAGGAAAAATTCTTCAAAGAAACCTCCGGGGTTTTCTCCATTGCCCAAATTTGCATCAAAAGGATTTCCTTCGGAACTTGTTGTGTTAAAAGAAAAATTAAAGCTTGGTGATGTTGTGGTTGAGCCCGTGAAGAGCATTAAAAATGCAACTAAAACACTATACCAATAATTTTTCTGAAAAAGGTTTTTACCTGCAAGTTTCAGTTGTTTTCTATCCATAAAAGCACCTCCTGAAAGCGATTTTATTTTTAATCAATTGCTTTTATTTTATATATTGCAACTCCGTGAGGAGCGACGGTTGTTTGAATTTTATCGGTTAATGAGAAGCTTTCTTTTTCCCAAAGGTTTGTTGCTTCATAAGAAGATTTGATGGGTAAATCAACAAAAGGATCGCTGTGAAGCTTGGCAAGAGAAATGGACATTTCTCTTGGTTTATTGGATTTGTTGAAGAGACAGACTGCAAGCTCATGATTTTCCAAAGGCTTTGCGAGAATATCGCTTATTCCATCGGTGAAAATTCGCTTTGCCTGAATGCCGCGTTTGTCCTGGTCAATTGAGATAAGGTCTTTGTTTTTGAGAATTGCGAGCACTTTGTTATCTTCATCAACAGAGCCGTCAGAATTAATGAATTTTCTTATATCGTTACCGAGAATAAGGGGTGCAGCCATCATACACCAAAGGGAGAAATGAGTTTTGTTTTCCTCCATATTAAGCTTACCAACACCGACTTCAAGCATATCCGGGTCATTCCATGAGCCGATTTGCGCATATTTATAAAGGCGCACATTCTGTTCATAAATTGTAAGCATTGATGCCCAGAATGGCTTGATATCGTGGGTTGTTCTCCAAAGGTTACCTGCCTTTGCGCCCCATTTCCAAGGCTGATTCATACCCCATTCGCATATTGAATAGCAAATAGGCTTTTCGGGTGTGCTGTTTTTTTCTGCAAATTCTCTTGTTGCTCTCTGAAGTTCTCTGCCCATATTGGTGTATTGGCGTTGAGCAGAATCCATACGGGATGCAACAGGATTATAGAATTTTAAGGTGTTAAGACCTTTTTTTAGAGTGATAACGACCTGAAGTCTGCCGTCGGGGGTAAAGCCCTTTGAAGAGGGGAAATAACAGTCATATTCCTTTTCACCGTTAACAAGGCAAACAAGGAATTTCCTCTTTAATCCACCTTTTCTGAAAACAATTGTAAGGCTGTATTCACCGTCTTCAGGAGCTTCAATTGTATCAAAAAGAAGTTCGCCTAAGCCACCGCAAAGGTTACTTACCATATAACCGTTTTCAACCTTTTCATCGGCAACAATTTTTGCGCCTTTTGAAACGATGCCGTGCTCTGCCTGCATTTCAATAAAAGCCTCTTCACTGGGCTTGCCGAGAGTGATTTTAATAAGTGAGGGAGCGATTGTGGGGATTGCTTCATTATGGCAGAAATCGTATTTGAAATATTCAATGCCCCATTCAGCGAGAGTATCTGCATCAACCTTTTCGTTATAAAGACTCGCGGGCAAATCCTCGCAGGTACCTGTTCCGTTTGAGGTGTAAAGACCAACCTTGAAGCCTAATTCATTGATTTCTTTAATAAGAGGCTTCATTCCTCGGGGGAATCTGGTAAGGTCACCCTGAAGCTTTCCGTCTGAAGTTCTCATTGAGCTTTGCCAACAGTCGTCAAGATTAACATACTGATAGCCGGCATCAAGAAGTCCTGTTTTCTTCATAGCTTCGGCGGTATCTTTAATTAATTTTTCATCAATCGAGTTTCTGAAGGTGTTCCAGCTACTCCAGCCCATAGGGGGCGTGAGGGCAACACCATTATTATATTTCTCAACATCTGCCACGTGAACCTGAGTTGCGGCAAATGCCTTTTTTGCAATGCAAACGGGGCAGATATTCTTTTCTTTAAGCTTTTTGCCTAACATAACACCTGTTCCTGCACCGGCAAGAATTGAAGCGGTTTTCTTAATGTTCATAAGTATCACCTTTGTTTACTTTGATAGTAAGTTTTCATTTTCAAAAAAAGCCGTCCAATAAGGGACGGCTAAAATTTTTATTATTCAGCAACTTCAACAATTTCTTCAACAGGTGCTTCCTCTGCGGGAGCTGCTCCGGCTGTTGCATTGTAAGCTTCAGCGAGTTTGTTAAGATATTTGATTTTATAAACGCTGCTAACGATGGGAAGAATTCTCCAAATCATTACAAACATACCGCCGTGCTTGAGAGTAATGTTATAATCTTTTGCTTTTTGGTACATTCTTTCTGCCACTTGGTAGTTCCAGATTAATGAATAAATACCGAAGCTGAAGATATCAAGGAGAAAAACAAGGATATAACTACCGCTCTCTTTGTTATCACCATCGCAAATTTTGTTAAGGTCATTTGTCCATTTGGACCAGAAGAAAAGTCCATAAATACCGAGGGTTATGATATTGAGAAAAATGAATTTTCCTGTTTTCCTTTTTTTAATCATAGATGAACGCCTCCGAAAATATATTTGTTCCATATAGTTAATAATACTATAATAATATTTCAATGTCAACAAGTATTTGTGTATAAAAACAAATCACCATTCGGCAAATGTAGTTTGCTGAATGGTGAATATAATTAATTATTAAAAAGTGAAAGCTCTTCTTTTTCTTGCATTTCTTTATATTTTTGAAGTCTTGCCTTGATTTTATCTGCAGGGTTAAGGAGGCTTGAAACAGAGCAGTCATGGTTAAGAGTGTCAATTATAAGTGAGCAATATTTACTCATATCAACCTCAAAGTACCAAGGCTTCTGAAGAAGCTCGGGGGTTCTGTAAACAAGGTTTGTTGTGAAAACGCCATTAATGATGCCTGCTTCATAAGCTTTATCAAATTCCTGAAGACCATTACAGAAAAGACCAAAGCTTGTACAAACGAAAATGCGGTTTGCCTTAAGCTCTTTGAGCTTTGTTGCAACTTCAATCATAGAGTCGCCTGAAGAAATCATATCGTCAATGATAAGACAATCCTTGCCTTCAACATCGTCACCAAGGAATTCGTGAGCAAGAATGGGATTTCTGCCGTTAACAACAACGGAATAGTCGCGGCGTTTGTAGAACATGCCAAGGTCAATTCCCATAACTGCGGAATAGTAAATGCAGCGACCCATGCCGCCTTCATCGGGGGAAATAACCATAAGGTGATCGTGATCAATTTTAAGGTCTTTAAAGTTCTTTGTAAGAGCTTTTACCATCTGATATGTAGGAGCAACATTTTCAAAGCCTTTAAGAGGAATTGCATTCTGTACTCTGGGATCGTGAGCATCGAATGTAATGATGTTTTCAACACCCATATCGCTACAAAGCTCCTGAAGTGCGATTGCACAGTCGAGAGACTCTCTTCTTGAACGCTTATGCTGTCTGCCTTCGTAAAGCATAGGCATAATAACGTTAATTCTTCTTGCTTTACCTTCAACTGCGGAAATTGCACGTTTAAGGTTTGCATAGTGTTCATCGGGGGAGTAATGGCACTCGTAACCGTACATATTGTAGGTTAAGCCGTGATTGAAGCAATCGCAGATGATGAAAATATCGTAACCACGAATAGTTTCGTGAAGAACGCATTTACCTTCACCTGAACCAAATCTTGTAAAATCTGCATCAATGATAAATGTGTCTCTCTGGTAGCCATAGAAAGCGATTGTGCCCTTATGCTCACTTTCGCGTTCCTCTCTCCAGGAAGTAAGATAGTTGTTGATTTTTTCTGCAAGCTCCTCGCAACCGGGAGTAGCAATAATTCCCAAGGGACCTACAGGAATTGTGTTTGGAATACCGAATGCATCTGCCATCGCTTGAACCTCCGTATGTTTAATATATATTATATTGTACTAATTATTTCCCCTATTTTCAAGTCAATTCGTCAAAATATAACATTAAAATTTAGTGAGATAATATGGTAACATTTTGTCAAATGTTACAAAAAATAAAAATAACGATAGAATCTCCTGCGAATCTACCGTTATAAACTGAAATCATCTTTTGAAAAATCACCTGAAAACGTGATAACCTTGGGTTCTCTTTTCAGTGGATCATATTTGAATTTTTTGCATTTTGAGAAAGCTTGCATAACCCCACCGATTTTGCGGCAAAGTACAGTTTCACCGTCACCAATCGGAGAGCCGTGCTCGCAAAAGGCACACTGAGGCTCAATGTTTTTATTGAAAATTTTAAGAGCCATAATACGACCTCCGCCTAAGAATGAATTTATTCGTTGATTTTAGCACATTTTCTTGCGGTTATCAACCTCTAAAATTAAAAGAACGCACATTATCAATAAAATTATTGATGCTCCAATGCTATGGTAGAGGGTAAAAGAAGTTGTGTTTGCTCCTAAGACAACAGAAACCTCTTGGCATTGAGGGAATATCTTTAAAAGCAAAGAACAGTAAATTGCACTTAATGAAGCATTTATAAGTCGTGAGCAGATTATGAATTTCAGCTCTGTTTTGCAAATAGCGGAATATGTGGCACATTGGCAAATAACTGCAAAGCCTCCAAATCCTAAAATTCCTGCAATTACAGGTAGGGAAAGTTCTGCGTTGATTGCGTTTTCGCACCCCGTTGTAACCTCTCCTACAGATTTTATTATGCAGGTGAGTGTGTAAGGTAAATTCAATGCATTGCAAAGAGCAGTAAGTACAGAAAAGGTCAATACCCATCCGCAAACAGAAAACATTGCCTCGCTTCCATCTGCAACAGATTTTACAAAAATATTTTTGTTTGAATTATCGCAATAGCTTTTTTCCTTATACTTTTCGCCATTTGATAAAAAACGGCAGAAGAAGCCTATTGACAAAGAAGCAAGAATACAAGAACAGTATAAAAGAAAACCGCTTTTTGTATTTCCGAGCATAAAAGTTCCTACGGCGGTAACGGCAAATGCGGGCGAGGGATTTATGCACCAATACAATAGTCTTTGAGCATCATTTCTGGAAAGTATACCGTCTTTGTATAGTTCAGCAGTAGTTTTAGCACCTATAGGATAGCCACCCAGAAGACCTAACACAAGAGGGACAATTCCGTAACCACTTGTACAGAAAAGCTTTCCGAATGGTTTTTCAAAGACTTTACTTATGGTTTGAGAAATATTACTTTTTGATATGTAAGAGGAAAGCACCATAAAAGGAAAAAGCGATGGGATTAAATTGTTTCCTAAAAGTCTAAAACCGTTTTTAATGCCGTCGGCAGTATCTTTTGGATAGATAATCAAGCAAACAAAAACAGAGGATAGAATAACTACTGATACAAGATTTTTAAGAAAAAATGAAGATAACCCTTTCATAATTAACACCCCAAAATATTTTATGAACAGTTTGCATAGGAATATAACAAAGGAGTGTGGTGATTTTGGGCTTTAACCCATTAAAAAATATTGCAGAGGACACCGGCAACGCAGGAATTGAATTGTACGGTAATAAAAGAATGATTGTGTTAGATTGTGAATGTGTTGTGAATTTTTCAGAGGATTGTATTGTGCTTAATATAGGTGAAATGAATGTAAAAATAAAAGGGGAGGGATTGGTAATATCTTCTTTTTCATTTGGTCAGACAGATGTCAGTGGCGAAATTATCAATATTGAATTTGAGAGGGCTTGAAAAATGATTCAACTTTTAAGGCTTTTAAAAGGCTATGTGGAGTTTTGCGCTGATGGTGGATTTCCGGAAAGATTTATAAATCTGTGTAAAATCAAGGGTATAAATCTTTGGAATTTAAAAAACGATGGTGTAAAGGTGTTTGCCTGTACAACAGAGGCTGAATTTAATGAGTTGAATTTACCTGCAGAAAACTCAGGAATGACAATTAATATTGTAAAATCCCGAGGCTTAAAAAGTTTTTTGAAACGCCATAAATGGCGGTGCGGCGTAGCTTTAGGCATTTTTGCCACATTTCTGTTTTGGTTTTTTATGTCCGGTTTTATTTGGGAAATAGAAATAGCGGAAATGAATACTGTAAAGGTGGAAGACTTTGCAGAAGGGCTTGCGGAATTAGGGGTGAAAGTAGGGGCAAGAAAATCTGAAATTGACATAATTGAAGTACAGAATCAATTAATGAACAAATATAAAGAGTTGCTTTGGGTATCAGTTAATATTTTTGGCGGTAAGGTCAAGGTGGAGGTTAGTGAATTTATTGAACAAAAAGAAATACTTGACACCCGAAAGCCCGTTAATCTTGTGGCATATAAAAAAGGTGAAATTGTTCTTGTTAAGGGATATAAGGGGGTGAATATGGTTAAAGAAGGGGATAGTGTGACACAAGGTGCACTACTTATATCGGGTGTGGGACAGAATGCGGATGGTAGTGAATATTTTATTCATGCTAAAGGACAGGTTTTTGCAAGAACTCAAAATAATGAAAAAGTGTTTTGCAGAATGAAAAATAATTTACAAACAAGCTTTGAGTCAGATAGTAGATATATACTTTATATTTTTTCCCTGAAACTTCCTTTCGGATTTAAAACTAAAGGGAATTTTTTATCTGAAAGCCAAAACTTTCTTAAAAGCGGAGAAACGCTTATACCTTTTGGAATAATCAGGGAAGACAGCTTTAAAGCAGAGAATAGAGAAATAGTCTATAACAAAAATGAAGCAGTGCTTCAGGCTTTGATGGGTGCAGTTGAATTAAAAAGGCGTGATTACAATGAGAATAACCTGGAAAAAGTAGAATATATAAAGAAGAATTGTGACAATGGAGTAGAAATATGCGCAAGGATTTTTTGTACCGAGGATATTGCAAAAGAGAGTCCTATTTTAACAGAATAAAAACTGTGATATTTTCATATTTTATTCAAAAAAATTTAGTGGACATTTACAAAAAATGTGTTATACTTTAAATGTAATAATATATTTAAATTTAATAAAAGAGGGTAATTAAGTCGGAACAGATAATTAATGTTGACAGAATGGAACATGCGGTAAGCCTTTTCGGAAGCTTTGATGAAAATATTTTAATAATTGAAAAATCCTTCAATGTTGATGTAATTAGTCGCGGTTCGGATATAAAAGTCAATGGTGAGCCCGAAAATGTCAGCAAAGCGGTCAAAGCAATAAACGGACTTTTAATGCTTCTCAACAGAGGTGAGACTCTGAATGAGCAAAATGTAAGATACGTCATTTCACTTGTGGATGACGGTAATGAGGACAAGCTTGTTACAATGAGCGGTGATTGCGTTTGCATCACAAGTAAGGGTAAACCCGTCAAGCCCAAAACTCTGGGTCAGAAAAAATATGTTGAGTCAATAAAAAACAACACAATTGTCATTGGTGTTGGCCCTGCAGGTACGGGTAAAACCTACCTTGCAGTTGCTATGGCAGTTAACGCCTTCAGGGCAAAAGAAGTCAATAGGATTATTCTCACTCGTCCTCCGGTTGAAGCAGGAGAAAAGCTCGGCTTTTTGCCCGGTGATTTGCAAAGCAAGGTTGACCCATACCTTCGTCCGCTTTATGATGCGCTTTTTGATATGCTTGGTGCAGAAAATTTCAATAAATACCTTGAAAGAGGCAATATTGAGGTTGCACCTTTAGCGTATATGCGCGGACGAACTCTTGACGACAGTTTCATAATTCTTGACGAAGCTCAGAATACGACACCGGAACAGATGAAAATGTTTTTAACCCGAATGGGATTTAATTCAAAGGTTGTTGTTACAGGTGATGTAACCCAGATAGATTTGCCTGACGGCAAGCGTTCAGGACTTGTTGAGGTAACAAAAATTCTTAAAAATATGGAGCAAATTGACATTGTTCGTTTTTCCGGACAGGATGTAGTTAGGCACAAACTTGTGCAGGATATAATAAGAGCTTATGAAAAATACGAGGAGGCAAAGAAAAGAAAATGAAAGAGAAAATTAAAGTAATTATCACAAATGACCAGAAAGCGGTCAAAATTCCTACAGGTGTGAGATTGCTTGTAAGACGTTGTTGTAACGCTGTTCTCACATTTGAAGATTTTTCAGAACCTGCTGAAATCAGCGTAACCTTTGTTGATGATGAAAGAATCCATGAAATAAATAAAGAACATCGCAATATTGACAGCAGTACTGATGTTTTGTCTTTCCCTTTAGGTGAAAACGGGGAATATGACAGAAATCTTGACACAGGTGCTTGCCTTCTCGGTGATATTGTTATTTCTATTCCTACTGCAGTTCGTCAGGCTAAAACCTATGGTCACTCTCTTCAGCGTGAAATTGGATTTCTTACTGTACATTCAATGCTTCATCTTTTGGGTTATGACCATGTAAACGGTGGTATTGAAGCTGTACATATGCGTGAAAAAGAAGAACACGTTTTAACAGAACTCGGACTCAAACGTAACGAATCTTACTACATGGATTCCGAGGAGGAATAATGATGAAGGATGTGGAAGGTCTCTTTAAAAGCTTTCTGTATGCTTTTAAAGGCTTTGGGTGGATGGTAACTCATGAAAGAAATTTCAGAATTCACCTTACTTGCCTTGCATATATGTTTTACTATTTGTTGAGATATGATTTCTTTGTGGTTACAAAAACAGAACTTGCAATTCTGCTTCTGGCTTCGGGTATGGTAATCGGCGGAGAGATGCTTAACACCGGTATAGAAAAAGCGGATGACTCCGTTTCCAGAGAAAAAAAGCATACTATTGAGGTTTCCAAGGATGTTGCAGCAGGCGCGGTTCTGGTGTTTACTATTTTTGCGGTGCTTTGTGGTGTTACTATATTGTGGCAACCTGAAGCATTCGGATTATTGTTTAAGCACTACGCAGAAACCCCCTTGAACATACTTTGGTTTGTTTTGAGTGTAGTTGCATTTAATTTGTTTATATTTAAATTTGATTTCAAAAAAAAGAAAAGATAAAAAGGAAAATTCTAATGACAGAAAGAAAAACTGCTTTTATTGCAATTGTCGGAAGACCTAATGTAGGCAAATCCTCAATTCTTAATAATATTTTGGGACAAAAGGTGGCAATCGTATCATCAAAACCCCAAACAACAAGAACAAAAATTATGGGTGTTTTAACTGAAGATAATGTTCAGTTGGTTTTTACAGATACACCTGGTTTCCATAAGCCAAAAACAAAATTAGGTGAAAAGATGATAAAGGCTGTTGATGACAGTATTGGCGGTGTTGACAGTTGTCTTTTTGTTACGGAGGCTAAGGGAGAGATAAGAGAGGCAGAGCTTGACCTTCTTAAGAAGCTTAAAGCAGAGCGTATTCCCGTTGTTCTTGCCATAAACAAGATTGATATGCTTCCTGATAAGCAAGAGCTTATGGGACGGATTCTTGAATTTACCAAATTACTTGATTTTGAGGCAGTTATTCCTGTAAGTGCCCGTGAAAATGATGGTATGGATGAACTTAAGGACGAGCTTTTTAAGCTTGCCGCACCGTCAGAATTTTTCTTCCCTGAAGACACCCTTACAGATCAACCTGAAAGAGTTCTTGCAGCTGAAATGATAAGAGAAAAGCTTCTTCACAAGTTAAGTGATGAAATTCCTCATGGTATTGCTGTTTCTATTGAAAGAATGAAAGAGCGTGAGGATAAGCCCATTATTGATATTGAAGCGGTTATTTATTGCGAGAGAGAAAGCCATAAGGGTATTGTTATCGGAAAAAAAGGTGCAATGCTTAAAGAAATTTCAACAAATGCCCGCCACGAGCTTGAGCAATTTTTTGAGTGTAAAATCAATCTTCAATGCTGGGTTAAGGTTAAAGAAGATTGGAGAAATCGAGAAGGTTTAATTCATAATTTTGGTTTGGATTGATTTGCCAAAATATTTAAATTTTTGTACAGAATAAAGAAAACTCCGCAGAATAAAATACTATGGATAGATTTTACGGAGTTGATAAAATGGACGAAAAAGAACTTTGGGAAAAGTTTCGTCAAGGCGGAAAAATTGCGGATTATATAGAGTACCGCAATTGTGTTAACAGTAAAAATACGGAGTTGGAAAAACGTGTTGAAAATAACTGCACCCGGACTTGTAATAAGGGAACAGAGTATCGGTGAAGCCGATAAGCTTATAACCGTGCTTACTGCAAAGCACGGTCTTGTTCGCGCATTTTCAAGAGGTGCAAAGAAGACGAAAAGCAAAAAACTTGCTGCGACCTCTCTTCTGGCTTACTCTGATTTTACTTTTTCAAAAACGAGAGATGCTTTTTCAGTTGAAGAAGCTCTTGTAAAAGAGGTGTTTTTTGAGCTTCGCAATGACGTTCAGAAAATGGCTTTAGCACAGTATTTTTGTGAGCTTGCTTATGAATTTTGCGAGGAAGATTTTGAGTCGGAGGAGATACTCCGACTTTTTCTTAATTCTCTGTGGCTATTGAAAGATGGTAAAAAATCACCTGCATTTATAAAAGCGGTAACGGAGCTTCGATTAATGTCTTTGAGCGGTTATATGCCTGATTTGGTTGCTTGTGAAAAATGCGGTGAATATGAAACTGATACAATGTTTTTTGTAGAAGAAAACGGGAAATTGTATTGCAAAAACTGCAGACCGCCTATAAACTGCAGGGAATTGAATTTATCTGTAGTAACAGCCTTGAGATTTGTGATTTTTTCTGATTTTGATAAGATTTTTTCATTCTCTTTAGGTGAAGCATCTTTAAAAATTTTTTGTGATATATGCGAAGAATATTTACTTAATAAAACACAAAGAAAATTTAATACGCTTGAATTTTATAATGTTATAAAGGATTAAATATGAGTACATTAAACAGACATTTAAAAGCACTTGAATACGAGAAGATTTTAGAGATGGCAATGAAAAGGGCTTGCAATGATGATGCAAGAGCTATTATTGCATCAATAAGACCAGAAACAAGTGCGAATATGGCGCAGAACCATATTGATATGACAGAAAATGCCTACATATTATTGGCGAAATATGGTGGTCCGTCATTCGGAGGACTTAAAAACGTTGATAATTCTCTTGCACGTGCTGCTGCAGGTGGTGTTCTTTCAATGAAAGAACTTCTTGATATAGGTTCAACAGTCAGAACCGTGCGTGGTATAAGAGAGTGGCGAAATAACAGTGGCGGTCAGGAAGAATTGAAAATTGATTTATATTTCGATTCATTGATGCCGAATAAATATCTTGAGGATAAGATTTTTTCTGCGATTCTAACGGAAGAGGATATGAGTGACAATGCTTCTCCGGAGCTTGCATCAATCCGCCGTCAGATAAAAAATAAAGAAAACAGTGTCCGCGATCAATTAGAGAAGCTTATTCGTTCTCAAAAGTTGAAGACTGTTTTGCAGGATGCAATTATTACACAGAGAAACGGCAGATATGTTGTGCCTGTTAAAAGTGAACACAGAGCCTCGGTTTCGGGTCTTGTCCATGATACATCTTCTACAGGTGCAACTGTTTTTGTTGAGCCTGCAGGTGTAGTTGAAGCTAACAACGATATCCGTGTTTTAAGAGGTAAAGAATCTCAGGAAATTGAAAGGATTTTATATGAGCTGTCTGTTGAAGCAGGTGGGTTTATTGAAGAAATAAAGGGGAGTTATGCCTCTGCGGTAGAAATTAATGTTATTTTCTGCAAAGCTCACCTTGCCTACGATATGAAAGCAACAATACCCATTCTTAATGATAAGGGTATTACAGATTTAAAGAAAGCAAGACATCCCTTGATTGACCCCAAAAAGGTTGTTGCAACCGATATCCGTCTGGGCTCTGATTTTGATACACTTGTTATTACCGGACCCAATACAGGCGGTAAAACAGTTGCCATTAAAACAATCGGCCTTCTTTCTGCTATGGCATCAAGTGGTTTTATGATTCCTGCAGGGGATGAAAGCAAAGTCAGTGTATATGACAATATTCTTGTTGATATTGGGGATGAGCAAAGTATTGAACAGTCCTTGTCAACTTTCTCTTCACATATGGTGAACATTGTTAATATTCTTAAAGCCGCAGATGAAAAATCGCTTGTTCTTATTGATGAGTTGGGTGCGGGTACTGACCCTGTTGAGGGTGCGGCACTTGCTATGGCAATTCTTGAAGAACTTCATTTTAAAGGCGCAAAAATTGCAGCTACAACTCACTATGCAGAGCTTAAAGCCTATGCTTTACAGACTCCGAGAGTTGAAAATGGTTCTTGTGAATTTGATGTTAATTCATTAAGACCAACTTACCGTCTTCTTATCGGTATTCCCGGACGTTCAAATGCCTTCGCAATTTCTGAAAGACTTGGTATTGATAAAAGCATAATTGACAGAGCAGGGGAGCTTGTTCCTTCAGAAAATACCCGCTTTGAAGATGTTGTTGATATGCTTGAGAAAAGTCGTCTTGAAATGGAGGGCGAGCATACTAAAGCAAAGCAGATTACGGAGTCTGCAAAAGCTGATAAAGAAAAAGCTGAAAAAATCCTGAAAGATGCACAGTTCAAGAGGGACAGAGAGCTTGAAAATGCTCAGGGTGAAGCTCTTCGTATTGTTGAAAAAGCGAAGAGAGAGGCAAATGCACTTCTCAATGAGGTTGAAAAACTGAAAAAAGAAGCCAAGCAGACAAAAGATGCTGCGGAGCTTGCCAGAAGAGCAAAAAGTGCAGTTAATGCTCACCTTGATGCTATTAACAGTGCAGTTAATCCTGTGTTTGACTCTATTGAAGATGATGAAGATTATACACTTCCTCGTCCTTTGGAAATCGGTGATACTGTTTACTGCAAAACTATCGGTAAAAATGCAAGTGTTACCGCTCTTAAAGATAAAAAGGGTAATGTAGAAATTGCTGCAGGTATGCTTAAAATGAGGGTGAAAGAGGACTCCCTGCGCCTTGTTGAAAAACCTAAACAGAAGGATACTAAAAAGAGACAGGTTTCAACAGCAAGAGTTACGGGCGAAAGCAAATCAACAATGGCAGTAAACAATCGTTGTGATTTGAGAGGTCTGATGGTTGATGAAGCAATTATTGTTCTTGACAGATTCCTTGATGATTTACTTCGTTCAGGGCTTACTGAATGCACAATCATTCACGGCAAGGGTACAGGCGCACTTCGTGCAGGTGTTACTCAGTATCTTAAAGGAGACCCACGAATCAGAACCTTCCGCTTAGGCACATTCGGTGAGGGAGAAAATGGTGTTACAATTGCAGAAATAAAGTAGTAATGTATCAGCTTATTTGCTGCTTTTGTTAAAAAAGAAGGAAATTGACTTTCTTTATGAAAAAGGGTAGAATAAATGTGGTGATAGGAATGTATTTTGCATACAGTTAATGTGAGTTTTTTACGAGGTGTTAATTTATGAAAAGAATCCTAAAAAAAGGTTTAGCGGTTGTTCTCGCAATCACCATTATTTTTGGTTCTGCTGTGGCAGGCTTGAATGGCATCAAAACTGATAATATTATTGCTGTTGAAGCAAAAGCTTCAAGTATCGATGATTTGACATTTGAAAAGGTGACTGCCGGTGGTGGTTATCAGTATGCTGTTGGTTATTCGGTCGCAAAATGTAATACAACTGCAACCGGTGAAATCATTATTCCTGATACATACAATGGTCTGCCTGTAACTTATATTGAGGAATATGCTTTCGATAGATGTGAAAACGTTACATCAGTTATAGTTCCGGATAGTGTAAAAAGTACGGGATACCGTGTCTTCAACAAGTGTAAAAATCTTGTTTCTGTTGATTTGGGTGATGGAATAACTTATCTGAATGCAAGCGTATTTTATGATTGCAGCAGTCTTGAATCAGTTGAACTTCCTGATAAATTGCTTGTTATCGGAAAGACAGCTTTTTATAATTGTACGAGTCTTGCAACAGTTGAGCTTCCCGATACAATTACTCGTATAGAAGAGAGAGCATTTTCTAACACTGCTTTTTATAATGATGAAAGCAATTGGGAAAATAATGTTCTTTATATAGGCAAATACCTTATTAGTGCAAAAACAGGCTTGGGTGGCATTTGCGAAATAAAAGCAGGAACTGAAGTTATAGCGGAATATGCTTTTAGCAGTTGTACTAATCTTGTTTTTATTAAAATACCTGATGGCGTTAAGCATATAGGATACAGAGCCTTTAAGGGCACTGCCTACTATAGAGATGAAAATAATTGGAAAAATGGTGCCCTTTATATCGGTAAATATCTTATCAGACTTGATATTGAGTTTGAGGGCAAGTGTGAAATAAAGGATGGCACGGTGCTCGTCGCCGATCAAGCCTTTTACAATTGCGACTATTTAAGCTCTGTAAAAATTCCTTCAAGTGTAAAAAAAATCGGTTCATCAGCCTTTTCACTTTGTAGCCTCAATGCAGTTTATATAACTGATTTAGAAGCGTGGCTTAATATTGAGGGTGCTGCACCTTCGGCAAGTCTCTTGTTTTTGAACGATATTTTGGTTGATGATGTAGTTGTACCTGAAGGCGTTACGAGTATCTACAGCTACAGATTGAGTTTTAATAATATAAAAACCGTTAAATTGCCTGATTCTGTTAAAACCATTGGTTATGGTGCATTCAGTTATTGTAAGAATCTTAATTCAATAAATTTACCCGATGGATTAACCTCTATTGGTGAAGATGCTTTCTATAATTGCACTAGTCTTAATTCTATAACTATTCCTGATAGTGTCACATATATAGGAGATAACGCTTTCTGTTATTGTACAGGTATTACATCAATTGAAATGCCTGAGGGATTATCAGAAATAGGAGATTGGGTTTTTGCTAATTGCAGCAAGCTGACTTCAATAAAATTTTCGGATGGTGTTACAGAAATAGGCGAAGGTGCGTTTTTGGGTTGCACCAGCCTTGTTGAAATATATGTACCCGCCACTTTGAAAAAATGGGGGTATCGTTCATTTGAAAAATGCGATAGCCTCCAAAATGTTAATATTACTGATATAAAAGCATGGTGTGAGTCAGATTTCATTTACCACACCTCTAATCCGCTTAACAATGGCGCAAAATTGTACATAAATGGCACTATCGTTGAGGATTTGGTTATTCCTGATACTGTGACAAAAATTGGAAAATACGCTTTTTACAATTGTAAAAGCTTTAAGTCCATAAAGATAGGCAAAAATGTTCAAGCAATCGGTGATTGTGCTTTTTATGGCTGTGCGAACGTTGTTTCGATACAAATACCTGAAAAAGTAATCACTATAGGTAGACAGTCGTTTGCGAAATGTGAAAAGCTCGAAACAGTAACACTTTCTGAAAATGTTGAAAGCCTAGGAGAATTTGCTTTCAGTGATTGCTTAAAGCTTAAAGCTTTTTATGTAGCGGATGGCAACACTACATATAGCTCTGCTGATGGTGTTTTGTTTAATAGTGATAAGACAGTATTGCTTGATTATCCTATAAACAAAAGTGGTTCAACATACACAATGCCGGATACCGTAACAGAGATTAGTGCCGAAGCATTCAAGGGTTGTATTCAGCTTACCTCAATAAAGTTGAGTAAAAATCTCAAAACAATAGGTTCTTCCGCTTTTTATGGATGCAGTAATTTGGCATCGGTGAATATTCCTCGTGGTGTAACTATAATAAAATATTCAGCATTCCAGTCTTGCACAAGTCTTACGGCAATACAAATCCCTGACACAGTTACAGAATTGGAACACGGCGTTTTCTATTCTTGTGAAAACTTGGCTGAAATATATATTCCTGATAGTGTTACAGTAATAGAGTCGGGTTTGCTAAATGGTACAGCATACTACAATAACGAAGAAAATTGGGATGGTGAAGGGCTTTATGTTGGCAACCATCTTATTCGTGTGAAATCATCAACAGGAGCTTACGAAGTAAAGGACGGAACCAAAATAATTGCAAACTCGGCCTTTGATAACTGTTCCGGTTTAACAATTCTTATTCTTCCTGACACTATAACAACAATAGGTTCAAACGCATTTCAGTTTTGCAACAATCTTACCGAGGTGTTCGTTCCCGATTTAACATCATGGTGCAATATTGATTTTAAGAGTGCAATTTTATCTGCTCAGGCTAACTTATATGTTGGTAATTCTTTGACAACAGATATTGTTATACCTGAAGATGTTACTGCAATAAACGATTATGCTTTTAATCAATTTAATATAAATTCAGTTAAACTTCACGATGGTGTTAAGAGTATAGGTAAATCAGCATTCAGAAAATGTATGAATTTATCGTCAGTTGAGTTGGGTCGTGGGCTTGAAAGCGTTGGCGAACAGGCTTTTTATGACTGTGAAAACCTGAAAACAGTCAAAATAGATAAAAATGTAACCGATATCGGCGTGCGTGCGTTTGGTTATTATAGCACTTATTATGGTCTTCAACATTCCAAGGTTTCAAACTTTAAAATTATAGGCGATAAGAATACCGCAGCGTATAATTATGCAAATGAAAACAGTTTCAGATTTGAAATTGAATGTGCTCATAATAATATAGAGTGGATTATTAGCGCGGAACCAACTGTTTATAGAGAAGGTCAGAGATACCAAAGATGTGCCTATTGCTATAAATGGTTTAAATCTGAAAAAATACCGCAACTCAAATGCGAAACTATTGTTTTGAAAAAGGTATCTAATACCACGAGCGGTGTTAAGATTGCTTGGGGTAGAGTTAAAGGGGCAGATGCATACCGAGTTTATCGCAAAACAAAAGGCGGTAGCTGGAAATATCTTGATTCCACAAAGAACGGATATTTCACAGATACAACCGCAAAAACCGGTACAACATATTACTACACAGTAAGAGCCAAAAATGAAGCTGGCTTGAGCAGTTATAATACAAAAGGTTTAAGTATAAAATATGTAGCTGCACCTAAGCTTTCTAAAGTTCAGAATATTACAGGTGGCTTGAAGGTTACCTGGAGCAAGGTAAGCGGTGTGGATGGATACTATGTATATCGTAAGCTTTACGGAAGCGACTCATGGACACGAATTGCAACAGTTAAAGGTGGCTCAACTGTAACTTACAAGGATACAAAGGTGTCAAAAGGCAAGGTTTATGTTTATACAGTAAAAGCCTATGATGGTAGTGCAAAATCTGCACATAATGCGGATGGTATATGGCTTCGTTATCTTGCAACTCCTACTTTGAAATCTGTGACATCTACAACAAGTGGTGTTAAATTCACTTGGAGCAAGGTAACAGGTGCAGAAGGCTACTATGTATACAGAAAAACAACAGGTGATTGGAAACGAATTGCAACAGTTAAGGGTAATACAAAGGTAACATACCTTGACAAAACAGCAAAGAAAGGCACAACCTACACCTACACAGTAAAAGCCTTTAAGGGTACAACTTACAGCTACTACAATACAAAAGGTCTTACAATAAAAGATAAATATTAATTAACAATTCGGTCAGGTACAAATGCTTTGATTTGTACCTGACCGATAAACTTTTATTGTAGTTTTTGTTTTGTGACACAGGCAAGCCGGTGCCTTACGGGTGCTGTGGTTTAAGTGAGTTTATTGGGAGAGTGACATAACTGTAAGGTATAGGCTTGCCTATACCAAGCTATGTAACAAGATAGTGCAATGTAGGGTCGGGTCTTGCCCCGACCGCAATCTTTAGCAAATATTTATTTTTTATTATACAAAAAGAGAACACCTTTTTTGTGAATTAGTGCTATTTAAATATTATGTAAAATTATGGTAATATAAGATGTAATATTATATTTATATAATCAAGGGGATGTATGTTGTGAAAAAAGCATTGAAAAGTAGCTTATCACTTTTTCTCGCTATAACAATCATTTTCAGCTCTGCATATATAGGGCTTGCTGAAATTGATTATAACGGGCTTAATTTTAGTGGGTTTAACCAGTTTATGAAAAAGCTGATACCGGATTTCTCTGTTAAATCACAGGCTGCGAGTAGTGGTACTTGCGGCGAGAATCTTACATGGACTTTTGATGATGAGGGGACACTTACTATAAGTGGTACAGGACCTATGGATAATGGTTACTGGTTAACATCCCACGCACCTTGGAATAGTTTTCGTGCAGACATAAAGTCAATTATTATTAATGAGGGTTTAACATCTATTTCAGACTCAGCTTTTTGTGACTGTCCAAATCTTATTTCTGTTACATTTCCCGATACATTAATAAGTATTTTTTCTAGTGCTTTTGAAGATTGTATAAGTCTTAAAACAATAGTAATACCTGATAATGTAAAAGATGTATTTAGTGCATTTATAGGATGCAAAGGTCTTAAAACTGTTATAATTGGGGAAAATGTAACTAGTATTGGTGGTTATGCTTTCGAGAATTGCACAAGCCTTACATCAATAACAATACCAGATAGTGTAATAAGTATAGGTTACGAAGCTTTTTATGCTTGTAAAAGCTTAAAAGCGGTAACAATTGGCAAAAGCGTGAAAAGTATAGGTGAGAAGGCTTTTACTGGTTGTAGTAGTCTTATTTGTATAACAATTCCAATGAGTTTAGAAAGTATAGATTGGGGTGCATTTGATGGTTGTAGCAGTCTAACTAATGTTTATTATCAAGGTACAGCAGAGCAATGGAGATGGATTGATATTGACTGGTATAACGTTGATTTAATAAATGCAAATGTACATTTTTCATCCGGTAAATATGGTCTTGATGCTCAGGAGCTTGCAGGCGAAGGTGTAACTTTTAATATATATAACAGAGATGCATATCGAGAATTGTTCTGGTCAGATGAAGACCTGAACGCTGAAATAGCAACTGCAAAGTATGAGTTTAAGGGAACAACAACTCAGCTTGATAAAAGTGCCTTTGTAATTCAATTTTCTAAGCTTCCCGGTGATGTTGTTATAACAAATACTGATTTTCAGAAATATATTATTCCCTCTGCAGTAACGGAAAGCTGGAAGAAAAATCTTTTGTCAGAATTCGATGTGTATATGAATAAGGACAAAAAGGATGGTAAAACATATATTTCCTCTGTTTTTGCCCGTAATGTTACAACTGATGACAGCTTTAAATATATAGATGTAACTACAGAAAAAGTTAATCTTTTAAACGAAATCAAAACAGAGGTTATCATTTCCGTAGTTGAGCAGAATTCTCCGGTAACGGAATATTGGCTTTCACAGGATAACAAACATAAAATTCAGGATGATAAAGACGGTAAAAATGACGGTGTGTTTGATGGATATGATTTATATTCGGAATTTGATATAAACAAACCGATTTTTGCCTATGCAAAGCTTAAGAATGGCGATGTTACCGAGCCAGTTGAATTAAAGCTTTCCAAGGTTGAAACCAACGCGGCAACAGCAAGCTTTTTCCAGGCATTTGAAAGAGGTACTTTTTCATTTTTCGGTTCCGATGGATTTAAATATACCATTTCAGATGATATTCCCGTTATCGGAGGCTTAAATCTTACAGCAGGTATTCCCACAATTCCTGTTGGTGTGGAAATTGAAAATGAGCGCATACGTATCTCTATAGGAGCCAGTATTTTTAAAAATGATATAAATGGTAAAGATGATTCAACTTATCTCTGGCAGAATTTTAAAGATTCCTGTAAAAGCATTAATGAGGTTGCTGATAGTGCAACAGAGGATATGCTAAAATACAGGAAGACAATGATGGATAAAAAATTTGGAACAGCAGAAACACAAACAAGCAAAAATAAAAATCTTGATATATCCTTCTTCGGATATATTGAAGCATATATATCAAATGGTAAAATTGTTTTTAAAGAGGTTTGCGGTTCGGCGGCATTGAGCATTTTCTTTAATGCCAAAAAGCAATTCCTTGTTGCAGGTGTTCCAGCCTTCTATGCCTATGTTAAAGCCGGTGGCAGTGTTGGCGGTACTGTTAAGGGTGCAAGACCAATGCCTGATAATGAATTCCCTGTGCAGTGGGATTTGGAGTTCTCTCTTACACCTTCTGTAAGAATTGGTGGCGGTCTTGGCGTTAAGGACGCTATCTCTGCAGGTATATGGGGTTCAGGTAGTCTGCCCACAACCTATAATGTTTATGATTATCATTTAACAATGCAAATAGCCGGTGCAATGGGCTACGAAGCAGAGTTTTTCTGTTTAAAGGCAGATGAAACCTTGTTCGAAGGCTCGTATGACATTATAGACCACTATTTCAATAATTCTAAAAGCACACTTTCCGATGAAATGGACACATATATGTCGGAAAATACCATTGACCTTTTTAGAGATGGTGAAGTGAGCCTTGCGGACCGTTCTTACCTTGAAAATACATCGGAATGGCTTGGAGGGCAAAGCGCCGCAACCTTTGGAATGAGAAGGGCAATAACTCCTGAAGCTGTAACAATAAGCGATTTACAGACATCTGTTTACAAAAACTCGCAGATACAGCTTGTTCAGTTTGGTGACACCATGCTTATGGTATGGATCGAGGACTGTGCAGACAGAGATACATATAACCGATACAGGTTGATGTATTCTGTTTACAATACAGAAACAGGCTTGTGGAATGAACCCCAGCCCGTTGCCGACAGCGGCACAAGTGATGCTGCTCCCTCACTTGCAACAGACGGCGAAAATGTTTATGTTGCGTGGCAGAATATTGATACCACAATAACAACAGTAGGAGATGATACTATTGATGTTATTATGGAAAATGCAGAAATCCGTCTTGCAAAATTCAATTCTGAAACAGGTTCTTTTGAAAATGTAAAAACTGTAACGGATAACTCAACCTATGACTATGCACCAAAGGTTACTGTAAACAATGGTGTAGCAGAGGTTTACTGGGTGAACAGCTCAACTCTTGATTATCAAAAGGGAACCTTGAGCATTCATAAGAGTGATTTTAACGGCAGTGTGACCGAGGTTATCAACGGACTTAACTATGTTCATGGTGTAGATTCAAACGGTACTGATGTTTCCTACACAATGGATAAAGACGGAGATACTTCAACAACAACTGATATTAAGGTTTACACCAATGGTACACAGGTAAGTGTGGATTACGAGAATGCTGAAGCCTCATGCATTGCATTGGCATATGCAGAGCTTGATGGCGAAAAAACCTTGTTCTATGCAGATGATTATAATTTGTATTATTTCAAAGATGGCGAGGAACAGGAGATTTTTGAAAATCCACAATTCATTAACGGTAATCTGCAGATTTGCAGCAATGGTAACGAAACAACTGCAATGTGGCTTGAAGCAGGAGAAATAGGCTCGGAGCTTTATGGTTGTAGCTATAAAGATGGAGAATGGAGCTCACCTGTTCAGCTTACAAGCTTTGAAAAAGCTCTCTCCAACGTAGCTGTTACATATTATGATAATAAGCTTTATGGTCTTTTCAACCGCACACATTTGGTTGAGCATACAAATGAGTATGATGGCAGTATTTATTACCGCAATGGCGAAACTGACCTTTGCCAGCTTACAACAGAAGGCTTTAATGATGTTGGTCTTTCAATGCTTTCAGCAGATGAAAGTGCATTTGTTGCCGGTCAGGATGCTACAATAACACTGTTTGCTGACAATAACGGTACAGAAAAAATAAATTCCATTACCTTTACCGTAACAGATACAAAGGGCTATTCTCAGGTAATTGAAAAAGAGGTTGACTTGCCTTCCGGTGAATTTGCCGAGGTTGAACTTACTTACACAGTACCTGAAAACATATCTCCCACAACAATTACTGTAACAGCAAGTGTTGAAAATGATATAGACACAGCTAACGATTCTACAAGCATTGATGTGGGTACGCCTGACCTTCAGGTTGGCGATTTAACAGTTAAAAATATCGGCAGAGCGTATATAGTAAGCGGTGTGCTTGAAAACAAAAACCTTGCAACAGCCGAAGATGTATTTATAAATGCATATCTTGGCGAAAAAACAGATGAAAACCTGTTTGCACAATATTTAGGCACAGTTGACGGTAATGCAAGACTCAGCGTGGAATTCATAATTGATGAAAGTGTACTGGATTTTGATGCCAACGAATATTTTGATGTAACTGTTGAGGCAGTAACTGCAACCAAGGAAAATATAGATTACAACAACAGTTCAATTGTTTGTATAACAAAACCTGATAAACATACCCATACTGTTGGTGAATGGACAATTGATGCAGAACCAACCTGCACAACACCCGGCTCAAAGCATTATGTATGTGTTGACTGTATGCAAACTGTAACAGAGGAAATTCCCGTAACAGAGCATACTTATGGTGATTGGGTGGTTGACGAAGCAGCTACTTGTAAACAAGAGGGTTCAAAGCACAAAAAATGTACAGACTGTAATGATACTGTTACTGAAGTTGTTCCGATAATTGAACACACTTACGGCGATTGGGTAATTGACAAAGAAGCGACTTGTACAGAGGATGGCTCAAGACACCAGGAATGTAGTGAATGCGGAGAAAATCTTGGTACGGAAACAATAACTGCAACTGGACATAAATCAAGTGAATGGATATTTGACAAAGAAGCAACTTGTACAGAGGATGGCTCGAGACACAAGGAATGTAGCGAATGCAGAGAAAATCTTGGTACGGAAACAATAACTGCAAAAGGACATGAATCAAGTGATTGGATTGTTGATAAAGAACCAACAGTCTATAGCGCAGGTAAGAAGCATAAAGAATGTACCGAATGCAGTGAAGAACTTGAAACCAAAACAATTGCACAGCTAAAATGCAGCAAACCTACCTTAAAGACAATTAACAACACCACAAGTGGTGTTAAAATCACATGGAGCAAGGTAAAAGGCGGAGATTCTTACCGAGTTTATCGTAAAGTGAAGGGTGGGGAATGGAAATATCTCGATTCCATAAAGAACGGATACTTTACAGATAAAACCGCAAA
>JAZUOL010000101.1:0-2663 GCA_045604605.1 Acutalibacteraceae bacterium
CCAGTACGCTGATTATTATGTTGAGTTGAAAGAATGCCAAAAATGGATTATCAAATATTTGAACTCACAACTCAACATTGAAAAGCACCCACACGCATTCTGGAAAAGAATACAGGACATACATTGCGCATTCCCTGAAGCCCAAATATGTTGGACTAATATTGACGTTATAAACACAAAAGCAGGAAAAGCTTTAAAACAAAAAGAAAGAAAAGTGCTTCACAGTTGCGAAACAAGATTATTACACGAGGTTATTAAATTAACTAATCCAACACACATTATATTTTTCGGTTGGCACAACACCTCTTTAGAGCACGAATTACCCGAATTGTTAAATACCGCCTATCCTGATGGTATTGCTGATAACAGTTTTATAAAAAGTCAAAACTATATTTTTAACACAAAGTTTGATGGCAAAAACGTTATATTATCATACCATCCCAATTATGTACCAATTCGCAACAACAAGAATTATGTCAACAAATTAATTAAACTTATAAAACAAGAGAACTGAAGTTTTTCCACTTCAGTTCTCTTGTTTATATTTCTACATATTTCACCTTATAAACGGACCATCTATTTTTTCAGGGTCAAGTATAATATTGCACTTTTTACACCATTTACTTGTGGTTTTATACAACTCAGAATCAGTGCTGACCGTTTGATTACATTTTCGCCTCATTTGGAAAACCTCCCCTTTATTTATTTCAATTGCAGCAACCATTTTTTGGCCTATTGAAACAACAACCACCGGATTATCACAACTAAGCCAATTGCCGAGGCAATTTTTCAGCTTTTCACCCGCAACAATGTAATCCATTTTTGTTTTCAGGGCTTTAAAATTATATTTACCAATAACACAATCCCTCACGCTGCTAGGTAATGACGCCATTGGAACAGATAATTTATCATAATATCGGTCATAGCTTCTAAAATTCTCAAAAAATTCAGAATCCTCACCCCATGATTCTTGCTCCATCAATTTTGCATAATCGGATAATGCACAATAATTTATACCATATTCAAATACCTGGCGCCGATTTTCCGAAAGAACTTTAAATGTTTTTATTTTTCCGACTTTTTTTGAATATTCAGTTAAAAAATCCTTCACAGCAACCTCATAATGTAACCTTGCAAGGCAGCAAAAAACTGTTCCATCTTCTAAAAATTTGCAAAACAAATTAACATCATTAAATAAGCCATACAAAAATTCGCATTCTTTCAAATAGAAAAACAACCCACTTTTATTAACAAACACTCTTTTTACGGATTTGCAAAAAGGAATTGAAGATTTCCCCAGAAGCTTCATTGCACATTGAGGATTTTTAAGTTGAGTGATTATATCTTTAAAACTGTCATCTGTAGTTCTTGTACCCTTCCAGAATGGAATTGTTTCGTAAAAATCTTTAGGAAACCCATTAAAGCATAAAAAGTTTACAAACTTTTCATAATCGAGCTCATTTGTGGTAAAAGGTAATTTATATAGAGTAATTTCTTCAAACAATTTTTTAAGCGTTCGCTTGACTCGTTTATTTTCAGAAACCAAAGTGACTAAAGCATCATCACTTAAATCATTTGCAACTGTTGAACATATAATTTTATCATTACTTATAAGTTCCAGGTAAGTTACTCCGCCATCAAAATCAAAAATAACCTGCTCATAAAGAGGAAAATCGATATCCGCAGAACCTTTGAGCCACTTCATAGAAACTACCTCGGATAAACTTTTTATATCCTTTTTCATATACAATTTTCCATTGCTATAATTAAAATTCAACTCCATATAATCATTTGATTTATTGGAGCTATAACCACATTTCGGGCATATATACTCCTCTGAAAAATCTTCAAAGCCCTGAATTTGCAATTTTTCATCAGGTTCACTCAGCATGGAGATCTGTATATCAGCCCAATTCAAAATTGTAAGCTCTGTATTTTTAGGTCGAGAAGCGATGTGTTTGTTCATATAATGTTGATATGCCGGGGCTTCTTTTCCACAATGCGGGCATACTACACGGTGACTTGTCAGTATTGCTTTATCGCCTACTCTTTTCGCGCTTGTTATACGCTTATGCTTCCTGCTTCTCAAAATTTCATAAGCTGTATATAAATCAACCTCTCTCGTTCTTACAATTATTCTGTAACCTGATGGTATTTTTAAACTAATTTCCGTTTTTTCCATAGTGCACCCCACCGACAATTTTCTATGATATAAAAATACCAAAAACAATGCACCAAAAACGGTACATGGTTTTGTTTAGTATAATAGATGCAAAATCTGTCGAATTATGTTATAATGTAATTACTGAGGTGATTTTATGCTGAAATATGAACAATTATCTCCTGGAATTACAGAGAAAATAGAAAGCGACAGAGCGAATAACACTCTGCCACAGTTAGCTTTTGATGAAAATAAAGCTTTGAGAAGAAATAACGAAAGGGACAAGGCGACAATTATCAGACCACCTTTTATACGTGATATTGATAAAATAATGCATTGCCCTTTTTACAATCGCTATGCGGATAAAACACAGGTTCTTTCCTTTTATAAAAATGATGATATCACAAGACGAGCATTACATGTTCAGTTGGTATCACGAATTGCAAGAACCATTGGCAAGGCGTTAAACCTTAACCTTGATTTGATTGAGGCTATTGCTCTT
>JAZUOL010000102.1:0-2764 GCA_045604605.1 Acutalibacteraceae bacterium
AATTCCAGTCATTAGAAGGCATTGTTAAAGCAATCGGACTTCCTGAGGAAGACCTTTGCACATATTGTTGGAATGGTAAAGGCTGATTTAATAAATAATTTATAGGAGAATAGATATGAATAATTCAAGATCAGAAAGTTACGCAGCAGCAGGTGTTGATATTACTGCAGGCTACAAAGCAGTTGAGCTTATGAAAAAACACATTGCAAGAACTCGTAACGAGGGTTCAATGGATGATGTTGGCGGCTTCGGTGGTTGCTTTGACCTTGGTTTTGCTAAAGGTATGGAGCATCCCGTGTTAGTTTCAGGTACTGACGGTTGCGGTACAAAGGTAAAATTAGCTATTCTTATGGATAAACACGATACAATCGGTATTGATGCAGTAGCTATGTGCGTAAACGACATTGTTTGCGTTGGTGCAAAGCCCTTGTATTTTCTTGATTATATTGCTTGCGGTAAAAATATTCCCGAAAAAATTGCTGAAATCGTAAGCGGTGTTGCAGAGGGTTGTGTTCAGTCCGGTTGCGCACTTACAGGTGGCGAAACTGCAGAGCATCCCGGTCTTATGCCCGTAGAAGATTATGACCTTGCAGGCTTTGCAGTAGGTGTTGTAGACAAGCCCAAAATGATTGATAACAGCAAGATGGCTGCAGGCGATGTTGTTATTGCTCTTCCCTCTACAGGTATTCATTCAAATGGTTTCAGCTTGTGCCGTAAGGTTTTTGATATTGATAACAATAATCCCGAGCTTTATGTTGAGCGCGAAGAATTGGGTGGCAAAAGTATTGCTGAGGCTTTACTTGTTCCCACAAAGATTTATGTTAAGCCTGTTCTTGCTCTTACAGAAAAAGTTAATGTGAAAGGTATTTCACACATCACCGGTGGTGGCTTCTATGAAAATATTCCAAGAAGTATTCCCGATGGCTTGTGTGCAAAAATTGATAAGTCCGCTGTTAAGGTGCTTCCTATTTTCGATGTAATTGCAAAATGGGGAAACATTCCTGAAAGAGATATGTTCAACACATATAATATGGGTGTTGGTATGAGCGTTGTTGTTCCTGCAAACGAAGTGGAGCTTGCTATTGCAACTCTTAAAGATAATGACATTGATGCTTATGTAATCGGTGAAATTATTGAAGGCGAAGATAAGATTATACTCGAATAATTATTGAATAAATGAAAGAGGCTGAGAAAATGCCCGATACAAAAAATATTGTTGTTCTTGTTTCAGGTGGCGGAACAAATCTCCAGGCTCTTATTGATGCAGAGAAAAGAGGGGAGTTAGGTGCAGGTAAAATTACTTGCGTTATAGCTTCCAAAGCCGATGCCTATGCTCTTACCCGTGCAGAAAATAACGGCATTAAAACAAGAACACTTATAAGAAAAGAATATTCCGATATCGCTTCATACAGCATTGCAATGAGAGATGCTCTTCTTGAAGAAAAAGCGGATCTTGTTGTGTATGCAGGGTTTATGACAATTCTTGATGAAAATGTTTGCGATACCTTTAAAAACAAAATGATTAATGTTCACCCTGCACTTATTCCTTCTTTCTGCGGAAAAGGCTTTTATGGACTTCATGTTCACGAATGTGCTTTGGAAAAGGGTGTTAAGGTTTCAGGTGCAACAGTTCATTTTGTTACAGCAGAATGTGATGCAGGCCCTATTATTCTTCAGAAGGCAGTTGAGGTAGCTGAGGGTGACACACCTGAAACTCTTCAGAAGAGAATAATGGAGCAGGCAGAATGGAAAATACTTCCTAAAGCAGTTCAGCTTTTCTGTGACGGAAAGGTTGAGGTTGTTGCGGGGAAGACAGTTATTAAAGAGTAATTTAAAGTGAAAGGATAGATAATAATGGAAATCAGAAATCTTGAAAATGAACTTAATTCTCTCGCTTATCACGGCAGAGGTATCATAATCGGTAAAAGTGCCGATTCTAAAAAGGCTGTTACTGCTTATTTCATTATGGGCAGAAGCGAAAACAGCAGAAACAGAGTTTTCGTTGAAGATGGCGAAGGCATCAGAACTCAGGCTTTTGATGAGTCAAAAATGGTTGACCCCCACCTTATTATCTATGCTCCCGTAAGAGTTCTCGGCAACAAAACTATTGTTACAAACGGCGACCAGACAGATACAATTTATGAGCTTATGGATAAGCAGATGACCTTCGAGCAGTCTCTTCGTACCCGTGAGTTTGAAGACGATGCGCCAAACTTCACACCCCGTATTTCAGGTATTATTCGTCTCGAAAACGGTGATATGAACTATGCAATGTCTATTCTTAAATCTGCAGATGGTGACGGTTCTTCATGTCAGAGATATACATTTGCATATTCCAATCCTCTTCCCGGGAAAGCAAAATTCATTCATACATATAAATGCGATGGTAACCCTCTTCCCAGCTTTGAGGGTGAACCCAAAACATTGGAGCTTCCCGATGTTGATATTGTTACATTGACAGATATTATCTGGAAAAATCTTAACGAAGATAACAAGGTTTCTCTTTTCGTAAGATACATTGACCTTGAAACAGGTAAATATGAATCACGCATTGTAAATAAGAACAAATAAGGAGATTATCGTAATGAAAGAATTTGAATTGAAATATGGTTGTAACCCCAACCAGAAACCCGCAAAAATCTTTATGGCAGACGGCAGTGAGCTTCCTATCGAAATTCTCTGCGGTCGTCCCGGTTTCATTAACTTCCTTGATGCCTTCAACTCATGGCAGTTGGTTAAAGAGCTTAAAGAAGCACTTGGTCTT
>JAZUOL010000103.1:0-35399 GCA_045604605.1 Acutalibacteraceae bacterium
AGGTTCAGAAACCTGCACCTGTTCAGTCAACACAGACTGAAACAGTTGTTGCAGAAGAACCTAAGAAAACAGAAGCTGCTCTTCCCTACACCCCCGGTTATGTAACCCTTGACGGTGTTAAAGAGCAGGACGCAGCAGTTATTATGGCTATTACTTCTCATGAATCAGGTATTCCTCTTGAAAGACTTTGCTTTAAATCTATCAGACGTCTTAATCAGGAACCCGAACTTATCAACATCGAAGAACAGGATGCCGCAGTTATTATGGCTCTTGTTTCTCATAAAACAGGCATTTCTCTTGATAATCTCATTTTCAATTCTATAAAATTAGTGGAGGAATAATAATATGAAATACAATGTTACTTTAAATGGTAAAATTTATGAAGTTGACGTTACAGAATCTGATGCAGTTGTAACAGGCATTACTCAGGTACCCGTTGCAGTTGCTGCTCCCGCTGTTGCTCCTGTTGCAGTTGCACCCGTTGCAGCTCCCGAAGCTCCTGCAGCAGTTCCCGCTGCTGCTCCTGCAGTTACTCCTGTTTCTGCAGACGGCACACAGGTTAAAGCTCCCATGCCCGGCACAATTCTTGCAGTAAAGAAAAATGTTGGCGAAGCAGTTAAAGCAGGCGATGTTATCGTTGTTCTTGAAGCTATGAAAATGGAAAATGATATCGTTGCTCCCTGCGATGGTACAGTTAAATCTATCAATGCTCCTAAGGGCTCAACAGTTAACACAGACGATGTTATCGCTGTTATCTGATTAAACATTTCTTATACTTAAAACTTGAAAGGTTTTATCTATGGACATTTCTTCAATTTTAACTAATCTCTGGGAACAATCAGGTTTTCACCTTTTGGAATGGCAAAACCTTGTTATGTTAGGTGTTGCATGCTTCTTTTTGTTTCTTGCAATCAAGAAGAACTATGAACCCCTTTTACTTGTTCCCATCGCATTCGGTATAATTCTCGCAAACCTTCCGGGTGCAAATATGATGCTTGATACTACCGGCGGTCAGTTGGGTAGTATCGGACAAGCAGTTGTGGAAGGCACTCATTGGTATGACTCGGGTGTTCTTCGTATATTATATGTGGGCGTTAAATCAGGCATATTCCCTTGCCTTATCTTTATGGGCGTTGGCGCTATGACCGACTTTGGTCCTCTTCTTTCAAACCCCATAAGCCTTCTTTTAGGTGCGGCTGCTCAGCTTGGTGTTTATTGCGCATTCCTTCTCGCAATTGCATTCGGATTTGAGCCCGCAGAAGCAGCATCAATTGCTATTATCGGTGGTGCAGACGGTCCCACAGCTATTTTCCTTACATCAAAATTAGCATCTCACTTGTTAGCGCCAATAGCACTGGCGGCTTACTCGTATATGGCACTTATTCCTGTTATTCAGCCACCTATCATGAAAATTCTTACCACAGAAAAAGAACGCAAGGTGGAAATGAAGCAGTTAAGAAAAGTATCCAAAACAGAAAAAATTATTTTCCCTGTTGCTGTTCTTATTCTTTGCGCTTTACTTCTTCCCTCTGTTGCTCCACTTCTTGGTATGCTTATGTTGGGTAACTTGTTCAAAGAATGTGGCGTTACCGAAAGACTTTCCGAAACTGCACAGAATGCACTTATGAACATTGTTACAATCATGCTTGGCGTAACAGTTGGTGCTACTGCTAACGGACAGGATTTCTTACAGCTTAAAACTGTTCTTATTATCGGTCTTGGTCTTTTGGCTTTCTGCTTCTCAACAACAGGCGGTGTGCTTTTCGGCAAGCTTCTCTATGTTGTTACAGGCGGAAAAATCAATCCCCTTATCGGTGCGGCAGGCGTTTCCGCTGTTCCAATGGCGGCACGAGTTGCACAGAACGAGGGCAGAAAATACAATCCCACAAACTTCCTTTTAATGCACGCTATGGGCCCCAATGTTGCCGGCGTTATCGGTTCGGCAGTTGCAGCAGGCTTCTTACTTGCAGTATTCGGACAGAATTAAGTGTTAAAAAACTCGATTACCTTTTGGTAATCGAGTTTTTCTTTTAGTTTAACGCAACCCTTGTAAAAAGGCGTCTCATTTCTTGTGCTAAGAGATGGCGTTCTTCGGTTGTTACGGAAACCTCGTTATCCACAAGCTCTTTTGCAGTTTTCTGTGCTTCGTAAAGGATTCTTGTATCTGTCATAAGGTTTGCAATTCGCATATCGGGAAGACCGTGCTGACGAGAACCGAAGAAATCACCAGGACCTCGCATTTCAAGGTCTTTTTTTGCAATTTCAAAACCATCTGTGGTACGGCACATTGTTTCAAAGCGGTCAACCGCCTCTTCATTTTGCGCATCGGAAAGAAGAATACAGGTGCTTTCCTTACTGCCACGACCAATTCGTCCTCGTAACTGATGAAGCTGGGAGAGACCGAAGCGTTCGGCATTTTCTATTACCATAACCGTTGCATTTGGAACATCAACGCCAACCTCAATAACAACCGTTGATATAAGAAGCTGAATTTCACCTGAATAAAAACGAGCCATAACAGCATCCTTTTCCTTCGGTTTCATTTGTCCGTGAAGAAGACCCAAAGTACAATCGGCAAAATAAGTTGACTTTAAATAATCATAATATTCTGTTGCAGGAACAAGGTCGCTATCACTTTCGGAAACCAACGGACAAACGATATACGCCTGTTGCCCTGTAGCAATATTTTTTCTTATGAAATTATAAATTCTTTCGTGATAGCTTGTTGGCACATGATATGTTTTTATTGGTTGTCTGCCTTTGGGTAATTCATCAAGAACAGAAATATCAAGATCGCCATATATCATCATAGCTAGGGTTCTCGGAATAGGTGTTGCAGACATAACAAGCGTATGAGGATTATTTCCTTTATTTGAAAGGCTCGCTCTCTGCCCAACACCAAAACGATGCTGTTCATCCGTAATAACAAGTCCTAAATTATCAAACTCAACATCGTTCTGAATAATAGCGTGAGTTCCCACAACAATATCACATTCTCCGTTTTGTAGCTTTTCTCTTATAATCCTCTTGTTTCTTGCAGTAACGGATCCTGTTAAAAGCTCAATATTAATATCGTCCCCAAAGAAATTTGAAAGAGTTTTAAAATGCTGAGTTGCAAGAACCTCTGTTGGTGCCATCAGGGCGGCCTGAAATCCATTTTTCACTGCATTATACATTAATGCCGCCGCAACCGCAGTTTTACCTGAACCAACATCACCTTGCAAAAGGCGGTTCATTTGCTTACTGCTTTTCATGTTTTCCACAGCTTCCGCAACTGCTCTTTTTTGCGCATTTGTCGGGTCAAAGGGAAGCGAGCTGTAAAATTCTTCTGTATAGTCAACTTTTATAGGAATTGAACTTCTGTTACCGCCCTCGGTTTTCTCGCTCAAAAGTCCCATTTGCAAAAGCAAAAGCTCTTCAAAAATAAGCCTTCTTTTTGCAAGGGCTAACTGTTCTTCGCTTTCCGGAAAGTGAATCGCTCTTAAAGACTCTTCAAAGCTCATAAGACGGTATTTTTTTACGATATATTCGGGAATTATCTCCTGAACGTTTCCTTTAATCTCTCTTAAAGCTGTTTCAACAAGCCTTTCGGTTGTTTTTGAAGGCATCGATGCAGTTGCTTTATAAATAGGTCTTATTCTCTGTTTTTCAAGGGATTTTTCAAACCTTGGTGAAAGCATTGTTTTATTATTATATTTATCGATGGTTATTTTTCCAAAAAATAAATATTCTTTGTCTTCTTCAAGCTGGTCTTTCACATATTTATTATTAAAAAAAGTAATGTTTATATAGTCGCTTCCATCAGAAATTACGGTTTTAACAAGTATTCTGCCACCACTTATTTTTACAACCTGAGGATTCTGGGCAACAACAGCTCTTACGCAGATGTTTTCGTTAATCTGCGCATCTCGTAAAAGTGTTGTATTGTTCCAATCCTCATAGGCTCTCGGATAATTTCTTAAAAGGTCACCTATGCTGTAAATCCCCTGCTTTGCAAGGCTTTTGGCTCTTGCTTCGCCCACACCTTTTAAAAATTGAATCCTTGTGTCAAAATTAACCATATACTTATCACCTGTAATAAGATAATTATCGGTAGTCCTATCATAAACCTTTTATGCTTTGTTTTATGTCGGATTTTAAGCATTGTAAGAAATTCTGCCGGGCTGCCTCCCAAAATCGCCAATAAAAACAAAAGCTTTTCCGGCACCCTATGCTTTGTCCACTTTTTTGCGGCTTTTTTATCATAAATGGTAACAACGCAAGTCAGCAAAGAAATAGCAGCAAAATAAATTAAAATATATTCCATTTAATCTTCACCTTTAGAACATTTGTTCTTATATAATAGCATATATCTCTGTGTTTTTCAATATGTTTTTTAATTATTGATAACTCTCCTATTTCTTAAACTATTTGGCGCATTTTCGCGCCCCGACACTCCTCATTCCTCAATCCTAACTAAAAAACGGAACAACACAGGTTGCTCCGTTTTTTCTTTATTCAGTTACTACGCCTTTTTTAAGGATTACATTTGCATAAAGTGCCATTTCACTTGTAGCAATAATGGCATAAGCAGTTTTTGCTCTGTCATAGAACGCAAAACGCTCAATTTCGCTCATTTTTGTTGCACCATTGTGCTTATCAACGATTTCCTGATATTCTGCCCAGATAACAGGTGTGGGGTCACCTTTCGTTGTCTGCATAAGCATAACAGGGCTTTCAACATATGTATCAAGGGGCATAAGTTTCAAAATAGCGTCAAGAAGCTCAGGAACATTATGTCCGTCACAACGAATAAGTCTTTGTGCATTGGATGCAGCAGGGAAATTGCCATCTCCGATAACAATTTCATCACCGTGACCCATTTCGTCAAGAATTTTAAGAAGCTCGGGTGAAATAATATTCGGTATACCTTTTAACATAACTTTGTCCTCCGTTTGTTCTGTTTATTTGTTTTTCAATCTTATATCAGTTCCGTAAAACTGAATGATTTCAAATGCATTAAGTCTTGATGCAGCTCTCTCTCCATATCTTTCTTCAAACTCTTTTCGATTCAAATTAGATATTAGAATCATTGGTTTTCCCATCAGAACTGCATCATCAATTATTTCATTAATAGCAGCAGTTGCAAATGGGGTTTCAAACTCTGCACCTAAATCATCTATAATAACTAAATCATTTCTGCTTAATTCTTCATTCAAATCTGTGTCGCCTTTGCCGAAATGCTCATTTTGCAATTGCTTAATAACTTTTCTTACAGATGAATAATATACACTATAGCCTCTGGCGGTGAGTACATTTAAAATTGAAAGTGCCAAATGTGTTTTTCCTAAACCTGTTCCGCCACTTAAAAAAAGGTTTGAAGCATTGGGGCGGAAATTTTCTGCGTAACTTTTAAGCATCGCATAAACACCGTTCATAATTTCGCGGTGAGAACATAGACAACCATCAATTTCTTCTGTTTTCTTATCGTTATAGAGGTTTAAATCAAAATTTTCAAAAGTGGATTTTGCAAGTATGGGACTACAGGATAGACTTTCTACAGAAAGCTTTTGTAAAATCGCAAGATGACATTCGCAAAGCTTTCCGTTAAAAATACCGCTGTCATTACATTTTTTGCAATTATATGGTACATCCAGGTAATCGGCAGGATAACCGTTTTTCACAAGCAATTCTTTTCTTCTTGCCTGTGCTTCTAAATTAGTCCTGGCAACCTCAGAAATATTGACGGGTTTTCCGTTCGAACCAACACTTCTGATTACTTCCAGTGCAGAAAACTTCATTATGTTTTCAATATCAATTAACTCCGGGTATTTTTCAGAAAACTGCTTGCGGCGCATTTCTGCAAGCTCTTCTGCACGAACACGTCTTTCTTTAAGCTCTGCTTCTGCTTTAGAATATATTATTTCGGAATATTTCACTTGTTATCCTCCTCACTCGCATATTTTTTTATCCAATCAAGAACACTGTTTCTGCCGATTTCTTCTGTTTCATAGGTTTTCTTAACTTCTTTCGGCAAAGATTTTTTCTGCATTTGCTGAATCTGATCAGGACTTTTTATTCCTGATTGGACATATTTTTTGAGAAGTTTGTTTGTATCAGTTAAAACCTTTTTACTTTCTTCCAATGCAAAAATTATCAAATCTTCTTCACATTCCCATTCAACTGCCCAGGTACGCAAAAATTTTGAAATACGGGTTGTGGGAATATCTCCTGCAAAGCCTGCAACATCTTTAACTGCATTAAAGGTTTTTGTAATTTTTTCAAGGGCAAGAAGTTCTTCTTCTACAAGGTCAAGAGAATCAATTCCTCTTTTTGCCCAATCCTCTGCCCTGTTTTTTATTGAAGATGATGAAGTTTTTCCCTCATTCTTCTGATGCTGTAAAAGAGTGATTACAACTTCGGGAGGGAAACCATAATAATCATAAATCATTAAAATAAGGGCTTGCGTATCATATCCGAAAGTTCCTAATATGTTTTGAGCCTCTTTATATATAATTTCAAGCTCAGGACTTTCTGATAAACGTTTAGCAATTTCTCTTTGAGTTGGTTTTTTAACAGGAAGAGATTTAACAATTCGCCTTTTTTCTGCTGCTTTTTCTGATTCTTCATTTGAAACTGAAACCTTTGCATTTCCTATTGCAGATTTAAAAGCCTCTTCGGAAACCTTTTCCCCTGTAACTTCTATTGCTCCGTTACTTTCCCAGAAATCAAGACAACTGCGCACCTCTTCTTCATTGAGACCTGTACATATTCCGATTTGCTTTGCATCAGCTGTGCCTTCAGGATTCCTGAGAATAAACAACAAAACTTTAAAACTTGCCGCTGGGGCAAGTTTTAAATGTTTGTCTATAAGTTCTGTCGGAACGGCGACTGCGCCGTTAAGATAATCACATTTTATTCTAATCATTATTCGGGGAATTTCACAATAACGCCAACAGATTTATCTGTAACGTACTGTGTAATACCTTTCATATCTATATCTTTTGAGAAGGTTCTGCCTGCAACAATGTATCCGCCTTTTTCGGCAAGAGAAATTGCATTTGCGCTTTCGTTCTTTGTTCCACCAAATGAGCGTGCCCAGGAAAGGTCACCATATTTGTTAAATGAAACCACTATTATATCGTTTCCGCCACGGGTTGTTACGCCTTTAAGGTCACGGGTTGATGAATTGCTTTCACCGGCAGCAATAAATGCACCGTCTTCTGTTTCAACAACACAGTTAAGACTATCATTGTTCTGACCACGGAATGTTCTTGCAAAAATAACAGTTAAATCCTTGTCGCATTTAACAATATATGCATCATAACCGCCACGAGAAGCAAGGTCTGAAACGAAGAAGCTGTCTGTAGTGCCTGCATCAGAGGAATTGGATCTACCAACAATAACAACCCCGCCATCCTTACAAGCAGTTATGCCTTTGAACTCTTCGTTACCTGTTCCCGATATAGAACGCACATTCACAAACTTTCCGTCTGCAGAATATTTAATCAAGCCGCTATCAGCCTGACCGGCATTTTTGAAGATTTCATTACTGTAGAAATTACCTACGCAGAAAATACTGCCATCTGTAGCTTCAACAACATTTGTTAATGTATCCTTGTTTCCGCCGATAATGTCCTTCCATACAACTGCTCCTGCAGAATTGAATTTTACAATTGCAGCTGCAGATTCGTATTTAGGCTTACCAAAGCCACTTGCATCTATATCGTTATTACCTACTGATCCAACAGCTATAATACCGCCATCGCGGGTGAGGGTTGCCCCGTTGAAAAGGTCAACAGTACTTGTTCCAAAGGTATTGTACCAGAGCTGTTCGCCTTTTTTATCAAATTTAAATACACAACCGTCATAATAACCCTTACCGGTTACTCCACCTATGTTCTTACCATAGCCCACAGCATAAAATCCGCCATCTTCAAGAGCTACGACACTTGTAATTACAGTTGCGCCCTTTTTAGAGCCTAAAGCGTTCTGCCAGATAACATCACCATTTTTAGAATACTTGGTAAAAACAGTATAAGGTGAAGCATATCTGAATTCTTTGTATTTTGAAAAATCACCATCAATAGAGTTTGTTACTGTTGCAGTTATGTAGCTACCATCTTTAAGGGTTGCAATACTTGAAACATAATCTGCCGCCGTTCCGCCTATAGAAGTCTTCCACTCTATATCAGCGGTCTCTACATTTGCAGGAGGCATTGTTGTGACTTCAACAACTGTTGTCACAACGTTTCCCTGACCATCAATTGTTGTATGTCCCTGACCATCTGTTACGGGAACTGCTGTTGAACCCTCTGTAACAGCAGGTTTTTTCTGTGTAGTGGGAACATTATTATTTTGAGATTCCTTGTTGCTCTGAGTTGTTTTATCTTCTTTTTTGTTTGTTGTAGAAACTCCAGGTTTCTGAGTTGTTGTATCAACCATAGTTGTAACAACCTCTACTCTTGTGGTTGTAACAACTTCACTTTTCATAGTTGTTTCTACTTCACCATCAGGAGTTGTTACTTTTTCACCTTCCGGTGTTGTAACAACCTCACTTTTCATGGTTGTAACGACCTCACCGTTAGGCTTTGTAACAGGTTCACTTTTTATAGTTGTAACAACTTCACCTGCAGGAGTTGTTACAACTTCTCCCTTCTGTGTTGAAGGTTCTGTAGGCTTTACGACTATCTGCTCTGTAACTGTTTCACCATTTTTGTCAGTAACCTTTTCACCCTTATTGTCGGTAACGGGAACGTTTACAATAATATCTTTATACACAACTGTAGTCTGCTTTTCACCTTGTGCATTTGTATATTCGTGAATTTCTGTTTCGGGTACTACTATAACAGGTGCACCCTGTACATTTGTAACCACATCTCCCTGAGGGTCTGTAACAATAACAGGAATTGCTGTTACAGGCTCTCCTTGCTCATCAGTAACAGTTTCTCCCTGCGGATTTGTAACAATAACCGGAACTATCGTAACAGGTTCGCCTTGTTCATCAGTGAACGGAACACCATTTGTATCAGTAACAGTAATTGGTTTAAGAGATGCATCTTTATCAATATTCTTCAAAACAACTGCTACAATAACAGCAGTAATTATAATTGCTGCAATAATAGGAATCAGAATAAGACCTTTTTTATTTTTCTTTACATTATCGCTTTCTTTTTTAGGAGCAGCAGGTGGCGGTGCAGGAGTTTTCGCCCCATTTTCGCCATTAGTAATTTTATTTTCGTCCATTATACTAACCTCCAAAGGAATAAATCATAGTAACTGAGTATAGATTCTCATTATGCGATTATTTTATCATAAACGCATTTATTTTTCAACGGAAAAAACAGTATTTTCAAAGTTTCGTTACATATTACATAAAAACAAGAGCTATTTATTATGTAATATCAATAATATTTGCATTTTACTCAAAAAAATCGTTGTAAACGCGAAAAATATGTGCTAAAATACCAAATATAGCTTTATAGCGTATTTTTTATAATCTTAACCGCAGACAACATCTGCTTTTTTAGGAGGAATTCATTTGAAATCTTATGCTAAAGAAAACATTAGAAACGTGACCATTGCCGGTCACGGTGCAAGAGGTAAAACAACTCTTGCAGAAGCAATGCTTTACATAGCAGGTGCTTCAGACAGACTTGGCAGAGTTGCAGATGGCAACACCGTTCTCGACTTTGACGCTGAAGAAAAAAAGAGAAAAGTTTCAATTTCTTCCGCTATGGCTTGTATCGAGTGGCGCGACAGAAAAGTTAATATTATTGACACTCCCGGTCTTTTTGACTTTGAAGGTGCAAGAAGCGAAGGTATCCGCGCTGCAGAAACTGCAATCATCGTTCTTTCCTGCGGTCACAATGTTGACGTTGGTGCAGAAAAAACTTTACGTATAGCAGGCAGAAAAGGTCTTTCCAAATTTATTGCTGTTTCCAAATGTGACGGTGAAAACCGTGACTTTTATAAAACCCTTAATGATTTAAAGGAAAAATACGGCACAGCTATCTGTCCTGTTGTTGTTCCTTATATGGTTGACGGTGTTGTTGACTGCTACGTTAACTTCCTTCAGAATAAAGCATTTAAATACGACGGAATTAAAGCTACTGAAGTTGCTATTCCTCAGGATTCTCATATTGAAGAAATTTATAATGCATTTATAGAAGCTGTTGCTTCTGCAGACGAAGACCTTATGATGAAATTCTTCGAGGGCGAAGAGTTTACTCATGATGAAAAGGTTGCAGGTCTTTCTCAGGGTGTTGCTGACGGTACAGTTATTCCCGTTTATGCTTGCTCCGGTTATACAGGCGAAGCTGTTGACCTTCTTCTTAACGGTATCACAAAGCTTGCTCCCTCTCCTAAAGGCGAAGGCGACATTACTTGCGATGCTAACGGTCCTCTTGCTGCTATCTGCTTTAAAACAGTTGCTGACCCCTTCGTTGGTAAAATGTCCTTCTTCAAGGTTGTTTCAGGTAAAATAACTTCTGCAACAAAGGCATACAATGCTCGCACAGAAGAAGAAGAGAAAATGGGTAAAATCGTTTTCGTTAAAGGTGGAAAGCAGGAAGACGCTGCTGAAATCATTGCAGGTGATATCGGTGTTGTTACAAAGCTTTCAGACTTCAAAACAGGTGACACAATGTGTGATGCCAAGAACCCTGTAGAGCTTGCAGGCGTTGACTTCCCCGCTCCTTGCTATTCAATGGCAGTTAATGTTGTTAAGAAAGGCGAGGAAGATAAGGTTGCTTCCGGTCTTCATAAATTAGCTGAAGAAGACGGCTCAATGGAATTCTATACAAACAAGGAAACAAAGGAACAGATTGTTTCAGGTCTTGGTGAACAACATCTTGAAAGCATCGTTTCAAAGCTTAAAAACAAATACGGCGTTGAAGTTACTCTTACAGCTCCCAGAGTTGCTTACAGAGAAACAATCCGTAAAACTGTTGATAAACAGGGTCGTCATAAGAAACAGTCCGGCGGTCATGGTCAGTTCGGTGATGTTTGGATTCGTTTTGAACCCTATATGGGCGAAGAGGAATTCGTATTCAACTCTGACGAAGTTGTTGGTGGCGCAGTTCCCAAGAACTTCTTCCCTGCAGTTGAAAAGGGCTTACGCGAATGCGTAGCATCCGGTCTTATTGCAGGTTATCCCATGGTTGGTATTAAGGCTTGTCTCCACGATGGTTCTTACCATCCCGTTGACTCTTCTGAAATGGCATTCAAGATGGCTGCAAGAATTGCTTTCAAAGCTGCAGTTCCCGAAGCTGCTCCCACAATTCTTGAGCCTATCGGAACTCTTAAAGCTTATATTCCTGATAAGGATTTGGGCGACATTATGGGTGATGTTAACAAACGCCGTGGTAGAGTTTTAGGTATGGGTCCTGCAGAAGAAACAGGCACTCAGGAGCTCATTGCCGAAGTTCCTATGGCAGAAATGAGCGACTTTGCTATCACTCTTCGTTCTGTAACAGCAGGCAGAGGTTCATTTACTCTTGAATTTGCTCGTTATGAAGATGCTCCCAATAATATCGCAGAAAAGGTTATTGCAGAAGCAAAGCTTGCTGACGATGATGAATAAAATACAAAAAGCCTCCCGATTGGGAGGCTTTTTTGGTGGCAAATTGAAAGTTGAAAGTGGCAAGTTAAGGGGAAACTCCGTTTCCAAATATTATGTTGAGTATTAATAACTGAAATTAATTCCATTTAATTATCTTAATTTTATTTTAAAAACATTTACAATGGCTGTGCGCAGCACCCGACAATTACGCATTACGAATAAGAATTACGCATTATTATGCCGACCGCAAGTCCCGTAGCTTGCCATTTGCTACTCTGAACTTGCAACAAAAAATATAGCCTCCCAAATGGGAGGCTTATTTTTATTGTGCAATTCTTGCTTTAGCGTCGTCGTACATCTTTTCGATTTCTTCGAAATGACTGTAGTTTTCTTTTTGCTTGATAAGCTTTTCTGCATCAAGATAAACCTTTGCAGCACGATTAAAATATGCGTGTTTGTCCATTTCCTCTTTGGAGAACTTACGAGCATCTTTTCTATCTGCATCAGTTTTCTTAATATTTTCTTTTAATTGCAATACCTTTGAAGAATCTTTCGCTTTTTTAGCATCTTTCAATTCAATATAGAGGGTTTTAAGCTTTGCTTCGCAATCGTCTTCTGCATTGAAGAACTTATCGAGGTCTGCAAAGTCGGGCTGTTTGAAATCCTGTCCCTTGCTGAAATACTTTTTAACTGCTTTATAAGAAGCTTTCTTACTCTTTGCAATTTCAATTGCAGTTTTGCGGATTTCTTTTTCTTCTTTAGTTGTTTTAGGCATTGCCTTTGCAATAGCAATTTCCTGGTTTATAAGAGAAATATCTGCATTAAGAAGAGCATCAAGACCTGCTGCATATACCTTCATATTTTCTTTCACCTGAAGTTGACCTGCAGGTGTGGAGAATTTATCAAGCTCTTCGCAAACAAATTTACCGATTTCAATTTCATCGTTAAATTCTTTATCTGCAAGATATGCTTTCTTTGCAGCTTTTCTTTCTTCTTTATCTTTAATAGATTTATATGATTTTTTGTCTAATACCTTAGGCGAAGCTACTGCCATTTCTTTTGCGTTACGGATTATATCAATAACCTCTACAAGCTCTGCATCCTTAAGAATACCGTTGCCGTAATCTTCGAACATAGCGCGAACCTTAAGAACACGGATAACAGATTTCTGTTTTCTTTCATTAAAGTCATACCAGATATAAGGAACAACATTCATTAAAGCACCAACAGCGGCAACAAGAATGAGAACCTTTATCAAACTCAAAAGAATATCGGGGTCATAAAGCGCTGAAAGCGCATTGTTGTAGTTGTCTTGTCCGTTTGCTAACTGCTCTGAAAGAATTTGACCGACTGTTTTGCCGTCTCCTAAAACTCGGTTAAGAACCTCAGGATCAGAAGTAACCATGGCAGCATTTTCTTTTGTTAAGCCGTTTTTCTCATAAATAAACGGAAGAACTGATGATGTAAGAAGAGTAATAACAGTACCGATTGTTGTAACAACAGCAAACATACCGTCAATTCTTTCCCCTGTTTTATATTGCTGATAATCTCGAATATCCGCCTGAATCGATGGATTGAGAATATGAGCAAAGGAACCCATAAATGCATTAAGATACAAACAACCTAATACCAACCAAATTGTAAGGTTACTAATTTCCTTTGTTGCTGGAAGCAGCATCAAAATAAATAAGATATTGAATAAGTTGGTAACAACAAGAACAGCTTTTTTACCCCATTTTCTGATACAGAATGGCGCAAAAAGCATACCCCATAGGGATGCGTTACCATACACTGTAATAACAAGGCTATAAATATTACCGGAGCAAGCTCCACCATAGTTATATACCCAGAACATTACATTTGCATAAGCAGACTCTAAGAAACCAATCCAACCTGCAAGAGAAATAATCCAGAAATATTTATTTTTGGCAACTGCTTTAAGAGCATCAATAAACTTAATCTGAACAACGTGAGTTCTCGCTTGGACAATTTTTTCTTCAGTATGCTTATAAACAACCATACAAAGAAGAAGACCGCCCACCGTAAGAATAGGATACAAGAGTCGATAAACACGAATATCGGTTGTATTTGAATGGAATATATTAGATGCAATAATTGGAGTGAACAGATTTACTACTGTAGGAGCGAAGGAATATACCACGCTCTTTATTGATGCAACATCAGTTCTTTCCTGAGAGTTGGGAGAAAGAACGTGAATAAGGTTTTCATAAGCATCATAAAAGAAATAATAGAAGAAGTGAAGTAAGAGGTTCAGGAACATTATAATTGCACATTTTGCAACATAAGCCTTTGTTTCACCGAAAATCATTCCGTCTCCTAACCAATCGGAAAGCTTTGCATAAGGAAACCATACCAAGATATTACAAATAATTGCTGCAGGAAGCGCCATTGAAACTATGTAGGGACGATATTTACCTGCTTTGTTACGGGTATTGTCAATAATATTTGCACGAATACCTGTTAAGGGAATGTTTGCAATAACTGCAAGAACGTACATTATGTACATATCCATTGGGTCAACGCCCAATGTACTGGAAAGAAGGGTACTGTTTGTTGCCAATAAACAAGCGGAACCCATTGTGATAATCATATATGCACCGATACCACCGCCGGAATAAGCGGCAATTTCCTTAAAGGGCATATATCTTTTTGCAGGTGGAGTTTTCCAATGGGTTTTAACCTTGGAAATACCATCAACTGCTTTTTGTTTTAAGCTCATTTCGATACTCCTTTTTTCAAAATTTACGCTATTTTATAACATCATATATACTATCATAAAATAAAACTATATTCAATGCAAAATAAAGAAGATTAACGAGAGTTTTTCACTTTCGTTAATCTTCAACAAAGTTAAATTATTATAAATGTGCAAATCGGCAATTAGTTTTCAGAACTATCTCCGTTGCCATCAGCAGAAACGTCGAGAATTGCGTAGCCACCTGTTGCATAAGGAAGCTTACCATCCCATTTTTCAATCTTGTTGTTTTCAAGAACATTTTTGCTAAGTGACTTTTCAATTTTTTCATTAGCTTCTGCCTGAGCCTCAGCTTTTCTGAGAATTGCTTTTGCTTCAGCCTCTGCGGCAATAACCTTCTTTTCTGCCTGAGCATTTGCTTCAACAATTAACTGCTCCTGCTCTGTTTTTGCTTTAAGAAGATTCTGTTGAGCTACTTCTTTTGCTTCAATAGCTTTTGCGAACTCCTCTGAGAATGAGAAATTAACAATATTGAACTTTTCTATCACAATACCGTACTCTTCCATTTTTTCTGCAAGAGTATCCTGAATTTCGATTGCAACTTTAGAACGACTTGTTACAAGCTGCTCTGCAGTATATTTGGCTGTTACTGCTTTAAGACTTTCGTGAATTGCAGGCATAAGCATAATAGTTTCATAGTCTCTGCCAATTTCTCTGTAAATCTTTGCAGATGAACTGTCGCCGATTTTATAGTTAACAACAATTGTAGTTGAAATAGCCTGTAAGTCTTTTGAAACTGACTCTGCACCTTCAATTTCACATTTTTGAATTTGGTTACTCATTTTAACAACATTCTGTACTAAAGGCGCTTTAAAATGGAAACCTTCAGACAAAACATTACTGCTTACCTTACCCAATGTTACAACAACACCGGTATGACCTGCAGGAACAATTGTAATTGATGCTAAAAGCACTAAAACTGCGATTGCAATAATTACAGCAACGATTATAAGCTTCTTTGCATTTGAAAAATTAAATTCTCCAACAACTTTTGCGTTTTTAATCATAATATGTACTCCTTTACTTTTTTTATTATTGTTCCACGTGAAACATTTTTTTGACCTATGTTCCACCTGAACTATTTTTGTTTCACGTGAAACATTCAGTCTGTTAAAAATTCCTGAAGCATTTTTTCTGCTTCATTTTTCAGATTAGAAGAGATGTGAGCTAGCATCATAATTTCAAGAGCATTGCGCAATTTCTCTTTGCCTCCGGAGAAAGGCTCTTCATAATCTTTGATTTCTTCGCAAATAACTCCTACAATAGTTTCCCTATTTAAATTTCCTACTTTGTCAATTTCTTCAGTCACGGAACACATAATACTATAAAGCTCTCCGTCCGGAATAGCGTCGTCACGCCTATCGTCAACTCTACCGTTAACATATGACATCAAGGAAACTATATTTGAGAGTTGCATTGCACCTTTAAGCATATTGATTATAAGAACTCTTGCAATTGAAGCTTCGCCATAGCGACGGTCCTTTGGTGGTTCAATCCATCCTCGTTTTACCCAGTTCTGAATTGTTGTAGCCTCAAGGCCTGAAATTTCTGCAAGCTGAGAAAGGGTAAAGCCACCTGTGAGCTTCATAGCAGTCCTTATTGGTTCAAATGCTTTATCTTTTGTTAGCATTCTCTGACTCCTTTCGTCCCACGATTACTTATCGTGTTGTTATGATAATAACATAAGTTCATGTGACCGTCAAGTACTTTCTAAAGATTTTTTCATTTTTTTGAAATATTCGACAAAAAATGGCATTTTTGTAGTTTAATTTTACATTAACACTATATTCATATTTTGCTAATAAATATAAGCTATACTTAATCTGTACTTGGAAAGGGAGCCGCACCTGAGTACAAGTATTAACTCCTTATGGAGTTACCCCTCCTCAAGTAAACCCGAGATATAAAGTGTTATACTTATATCGGGAATGCAGCGCCTGTCCCCTCAGGCGCTGTATTTCTTTTTAAGTTGAAAATGCTTGACTATTAATAAATATAGTTGTAAAATATATAATTGATTAAATTTGTAAAAAATCTGGAATTAACAGATTGGAGGATTAATTTTGGCTATCATAAAAGTTGACGCGCTTACTAAAGCATATGGCGACAACATAGTTCTCAATGATATGAATTTTACTCTTCCGCAAGGTGAAATAATCGGCTTGTTCGGTCCTAACGGTTGCGGTAAAACTACTCTTATGAAAATTCTCACCGGACTTATCCATGATTACAAAGGAAACGTCCTTGTAGATGGTATTATTCCTGGCGAAAGTACCAAGGCCTTTACTGCATATCTTCCTGAGCAGACCTTTGTACACGAATGGATGCGAAATATTGATGCAGTTGACTATTTTAACGATTTCTTTTCAGATTTTGATAAAAACAAAGCATTGGAAATGTTAAAGAAATTTGGTCTTTCTGAAAAGCAAAAAGCAAAGACTATGTCAAAGGGTATGCAGGAAAAGCTCCTTTTATCTCTTGTTATGTCCAGAGATGCGAAGCTGTATATACTTGACGAACCTATGGGCGGTGTTGACCCTGCAACCAGAAGCTCCATTCTTAGTTTTATAATGGAAAACTATGCAGAGAAATCAACGCTCCTCATTTCCACACACCTTATAAATGATTTGCAATCTGTTTTTACCCATGCATTATTTATGGGTAACGGCAAGGTTCTCCTTAATGACAGTGTTGACAAAATAACAAAAGACGGCAAATCTATTGAGGACATTTTCAAGGAGGTATTTTCAAATGTTTGGTAAACTCTTAAAAAATGACCTTAAAGCCCAATGGCACTCAATGTCAGCAGTTTTTCTCTGTGCATTTATTGTTGCAATTATAGCGGAGATTTTTACACTGACCTCTGACAACAGAGTTGTTAAAGTAATGGGCGGCTTGTTAGTAAGCCTTGCTTTAGGCTTTGCCTGTATCATTATTATAATTGCTGTTGCAATGATGTTTTCAAAGACAATGTTTGGCAGAGCAGGCTACCTTACACTTACTCTTCCCGTAAAAACAGGTGCTCTTTTAAAATCCAAAACAATTTCAAGTCTTATCTGGGTTTTCAGTGTATATGCACTCTTTATGGGTTCTCTGGTTCTCTGGGTATTTCAGGTTCAGGATACTTTAGGCGAAGAGGTAATGGAAAGTGTGGAAAGTATTCTAAAGCTTTTCGGTGTTCCCTCATTCCTGACTATCTTTATGGGAATAATGTTTTTCTGTATATCCCTTGCAGTATTGGTTCTGGTTGCAGTTCAATCCTTGCAGTTGTCAATTACACTTTCCCATGTCTCCCCTGTTTCTAAATTTGGAAATCTTGGTGCTATAATAATCTTCTTTGCTCTTGTGGGCATAATTCAATCAATTTCAACCGGAATTTCTGAGCTTATCCCTTGCGGATTTGTTATTACTCCTGACGTAGTAAAATTCACAAGTGATATTTATAAAACGGAAGCAACTATGGGAATTAATGCAATGAGTGTAAATGTAATCGGCTCATTGGCAAGACTTGGCTTTGCAATTGCATTGCATTTCCCGGCAAAATTCCTTATTCAGCATAAGGTAAATATAAAATAACTATTCTTTCTTGAGAAAGGACGATAAATATGGATAATATGAACGGTCTTAAAAGAACCGTTTATTGCGGAGAACTTTGTGCAGAAAATATCGGTAATGAAGTAACCGTATGCGGATGGGTTGCAAAACAGCGTGATCTGGGTGCACTTATTTTCGTTGATTTACGCGACAGAACAGGCATTGTTCAGTTAGCATTTGACGAAACAACAGACAAAGAAATTTTCGAGAAGGCATTCGGTGTAAGAAGCGAATTTGTCCTTATGGCAAAGGGTATCGTTCGTGAACGCTCTTCAAAAAACAGCGAAATTCCTACCGGTGACATTGAAATTGATGTTAAGGATTTGAGAGTTCTTTCAAAAAGTGAAACTCCCCCCTTCGACATTGTTGAAAACTGTCAGACTGCAGAGCTTACAAGATTAAAATATCGTTATCTTGACCTTCGCCGTCCTGATTTACAGCAGAATATTCTTTTCCGTCACAAAGTAACAAAAATTACCCGTGACTATTTTGATGAAAACGGATTTATTGAGATTGAAACACCTATGCTCATTAAATCAACTCCCGAAGGTGCAAGAGATTTTCTTGTACCCAGCCGTATTCATCAGGGCTCTTTCTATGCTCTTCCTCAGTCACCCCAGCTTTATAAACAGCTTTCAATGGTTGCAGGCTTTGATAGATATATGCAAATTGCCCGTTGCTTCCGTGACGAAGATTTAAGAGCAGACAGACAGCCCGAATTCACTCAAATTGACCTTGAAATGTCTTTTGTTACTATGGAAGATGTTCTTTCAATAGGTGAGGGCTACATTGCAAGAGTTTTCAAGGATGCTCTCGGAGTTGAAATCCCCCTTCCCCTTCCCAGATTGACTTATAAAGAAGCAATGGAACGCTATGGTTCCGATAAACCTGATACTCGCTTCGGTATGGAAATCTTTGACCTTACAGATATTGTTAAGGACTGTGGCTTCTCTGTATTTTCTTCTGCAGTTGCAGGTGGTGGTTCTGTTCGTGGTATCACTGCTAAAAATGCAGTTACAACATACACAAGAAAAGAAGTTGATAAGCTTACAGAGTTTGCAAAGGGTATCGGTGCAAAGGGTCTTGCATGGATTCGTCTTACTGATGATGGCATTGCTTCTTCTTTTGCTAAGTTTATGACAGAGGATGAAATGAAAGCAATTCTTGACAGAGCAGGTGCTGAAAAAGGTGACGTTGTTTTCATTATTGCAGATACAAAGAACAGTTCAGTTCTTTCAGTTCTTGGCTCTCTTCGTAATGAAACTGCAAAGAAGCTTGATATTATCGGTGATGGCTTCAATCTTTTATGGATTGTTGAATTTCCATTCTTTGATTGGGATGAAGATACACAACAATTCGTTGCAATGCACCATCCCTTCACCTCACCTCTTCCTGAATGTCTTCCCTATCTTGAAACAGATAAGGCGGCTGTCAGAGCAGAAGCTTATGACCTTGTTCTCAACGGTGTTGAGCTTTCTTCGGGTTCAATCCGTATTACCGATTCAGATTTACAGGACAGAATTTTCAAGCTTCTTGGTCTTTCCGATGAAGAAGCACAGCAGAAATTCGGTTATCTTCTTGATGCTTTCAAATTTGGTCCACCTCCTCACGGCGGTATGGGTATCGGTCTTGACAGACTTATTATGCAGCTCCTTCAGGTTGATTCCCTTCGTGATGTTATTGCATTCCCTAAAGTACAGAATGCAAGTGAGCCTATGACAGAATGTCCTTCAAGAGTTGATAATATTCAGCTTGAAGAATTAGGTATAAACATAAATAAAGAAGAAAAATAAAATAATACTGAATTTTCCCCTATTTCAGTGCTAAAATATAAAAAAACACTTGAAAATAGGGGCGAAATATTATAGAATTATTATGTAAAAATATGAAAATCATTTTCGGAGGAAATAATTATGGTAACAGCAGGCGATTTCAAAAACGGCGTTACATTCGAAATGGATGGAAAAGTTTATTCCATTATCGAATTCCAGCACGTTAAACCCGGTAAAGGCGCAGCTTTTGTTCGTACAAAAATCAGAGACGTAATCAACGGCAGTGTTGTTGAAAAAACATTCAGCCCCACAGACAAATATCCCACAGCTTTTATTGAGAGAAAAGATATGGAATATTCTTATGAAGATGGCGGTCTTTACTATTTCATGGACCCCGAAAGCTACGAGATGATTCCCGTTGACGCTTCAAACCTTTCCGATAACTTCAAATTTGTTAAAGAAAATATGACTTGTAAGATTCTTTCTTACAAAGGTAACGTTTTCGGTGTTGAACCCCCAACATTTGTAACTCTTCAGGTTACAAAAACTGATCCCGGTTTCGCAGGCAACACAGCTACTAATGCTACAAAGCCCGCTACTGTTGAAACAGGTGCAGAAATCAAAGTTCCTCTCTTCATTGATGAGGGCGAAATGATCAACATTGACACAAGAACAGGTGAATATCTCTCAAGAGCATAATTGTTTTTGTGTATTAATAAAAAATCAGGAGGTCATTAAAATGACACTTACAGAAAAGGTTGCATACCTTAAAGGACTTGCAGCAGGTCTTGACCTTGACAAAGAGTCTAAAGAAGCAAAAATTTTCGAAGCTATGTTCGATATTCTCGAAGATATGGCTCTCACAGTAAGCGATATTGATGAAGATCTCAGCGCAGTTGAAGATCTCGTTGATGCAATCGACGAAGACCTTGACGAGCTTGAAGAATACATCTATTGCGATGAAGATGATGATTTCTGCGATTGCTGCGATTGTGAAGACGATGAGCTTTATGAAGTAGAATGTCCTTCATGCGGTGAAGAAATCTATCTTGATGATGAAATGCTCGATGAAGAGTTCATTGAATGCCCCGCTTGCGGTGAAAAGCTTGAGCTTGACATCGAATTCGACGATTGCGACTGTGGTTGCGATTGCTGCGATTGCGACGAAGAATAATCAAAAACAAAAAGCCTTCCGTTTGGAAGGCTTTTTTAAATTGAAAGTTGAAAATAGAAAATTGAAAGTTAAAGGGAAGCTTCGCTTCCAAACATTATATAATGCTGACCGCAGGTCCATAAACTTTCCACTTGCCATTTTCCATTTTCAATTTAAAAAACAACATCCGTATCAATTGATACGGATGTTGTTTCTTTATCCGGAATTTTATTTGAAATATTCAATCCAACTGACGTTGCCACATAAGAAGCTATAAACAATAAAATAACAATTACTACAATTACAATTCTTCTTACAGTTTCATTTCTCCGGACAATTCTGCTTTCACCTATAACATATTTACTTGAACCTAATTTTCCGGGATAATTTTTTGAAAAACCATAATAGCTTTTTCTTTTCTTTACGTATTCGTTATTTTTCTTGCTCATTCTTCAGCCTCTGCTTCCGGCTGATTTTCTTCTGGTTCATCCGGTGTTAGTGGGGTAGAGGCTTCGTCTTCAATTACATCATTATTTTCTTCAGGCTCTACAGCCTCTTGCTCCGGCTCTTCTTGTGGCTTTTCTTCAGGAACCTCTTCTTCAGGTTTTTCTGCTTCTGTTTCTACAACTTCTTGGGTAGTTGCCTCTGTTACCTCTTCAGTAGTAGTTTCTATTACTTCAGTAACTTCTTCTGTTGTTTTTTCTTCTGTAGTTTCAGGAGCTGTGGTTTCAGGAGCTACAGTAACTTGTTCTGTAACTCTCTCAGTTGTTGCCTGCGGAACCTTTGAAGGAGATTTTTGTGTAGTTTTTTCTTCTCGCTTTTCTGTTGTTTTCTCTTCCGTTGTTTCAGGAGCAGTAGATTCAACCTTTTCAGTCTTTGGTTCAGTTGTATCATTTTCTCCCTTCATTGTAATAAGATAACTTCCATCTGAGGATGAACCTGATATATTTCCTGAGTAATTTACTCCATTATATATATCAATTATAGTTGTTCTGTCTTCCGGAAGATTAATATTTGACTTTCCATAAAGCTCTTGTTGTAACTTATGCGCTGCAAGCTGATAGTCAACAACCCAAATCCAAGCATTTGCGCTTCCTGATGTTCTGCATTCTTCGTCGGGCATCTGAAGCTGTGTTCTTTCATAATTAAACCATTTACCTGTTATTGCCTGAACACCTAATGAAAGTATCTGTGCTTTACCATAGCCTGTATCAATATAGGGAAGAAGAATATCAATATAATTGTTCAAATCACCGACTGAAGCATTAGTAACTTTATCAATAATAGCTTCTATAACCTGTCTTTGTCTGCGAGTACGGCTAACATCACCATCTGCATCGCATCCACGAATACGGCAGAAGCAAAGTGCTTGCTGTCCGTTAAGAGTTACGTCTTCACCATAGGGGAGGGAAATATGAAATTTAGTATAGTTATAATCTGCTTCATATTTTTTTACATCTACAGTAACTCCGCCCATAGCATCAATTATCTCAATAAAGGACTTGAAATTAACCATAACATAGTTGTCAATTTCTATTTTATAGTTATTTTCAATAGTTTCAACCAAGCATTCCGGTCCACCCATGGAAAATGCCGCATTAAGCTTTGTGCAATAAGAGCTGTCCTTTCCTCTGATATAAAGATAACTATCTCTTAAGAATGAAACAAGCTTTAATTGCTTTGTTTCTTTATTGAGAGAAACAAGCATCATAACATCTGTGTTACCGGCATTAGCTGTGGTATCAGCACCAACAAGTAAAACATTTATTACGTTTTTACTGGACATTTTATTCCTGTTGCCCTGTGTAGCCCAATCTATAAGAGATTGCTTAAAGCCTTCGGAACCAATATCAATATTAATATCTTCGAATTCTTCATCGGTATAAATAATTTCTTCATATTCATCTTCTTTGATATTATCACCGATAAGACCCATTTTTTGAGTAATAAATATACCTAAAACAGCAGTTAAGAAAAGAATTATTGCTAAAATAATTGCAATAACACCTATAATGATTTTCTTGTTTTTAGGTAAATTATTAAACCACCCTATGATTTTCTTGAAAATGTCTTTTTCATCTTTTGATTTACTTACTACATTTTCAGGTTTTTTCTCAATCTCACTCTGTTCCGCTCTATTTTCTATAACATTTTTTTCTTCTACTATCTTCTGAATAGGAAGAGGTTCTGTATTTGTCTGAACAGAAATAGGGGAGGTATTCTTTTTTATTGGAATAGGATCAGGCGTTCTCTGATTCTCGGATAATTTTACTGTTTCTCCTATTTCAGAGAGAACAACAGTTTCACCCATTTCGAAAATTGCTTCTGTTTCTTTTGTTTCAGCCTTTGCTTTTTCTTCCAATATTTCGGCTTCTGCTTTTTGTGCCTCTAATCTTTTAGCCGCTGCTTCTGCCTCTTTCTTTTTTGCCATTTCCTCTATGAGGGCAATATAATCCTTGTAATCGTCTTCTCTGTTATTGCTCGACATAACTTATTCCTCCAGTGCTTCTTCGTTAACGTCTTCAAGTCCTACATCATCGTTATCTCCTGACGTATCTCCGGCGCCTTCTGTTGCAGTACCGTCATCCTCAACTTCACCATTGATTTCGTCTTCATCATGCTCGGTTGTGGAAAGTGTAACAACCTTATCACCTTCACCAAGGCGCATTACCTTAACGCCCTTTGAGGGACGAGCGCAAACTCTGACAGCTGCCGCAGGAATTCTTATGATAATACCGTCCTGAGAAATAAGAATAATATCATCTTCCTCATCTATTGCACTTATAGCTGCAACCTCACCATATTTTTCAATATGATAGTTTTTAAGACCTTTACCGCCTCTTGATTGAACGCGGTAGTTATCATTATCACTGATACGACCGAAACCGGTTTCACTTACTGTGAGAAGCTTTCCGCCCTCTCTCATAACGCTCATACCGATAACTTCATCGCCATCTTTAAGAGTTATCGCTTTAACACCGCTTGCTGTTCTGCCGAGAGGTCTTGCATCGTTTTCGTTAAAACGGATACACATACCTTTCTTTGTGGCAACAAGCAAATCATCATTACCTGATGTGAGTTTTACCCAGGCAAGCTCATCATCTTCACGAAGAGTTACAGCAATAATACCGTTTCTTCTTGTATTTCTGTAAATATCAAGAGAAGAACGCTTAATAAGACCTTTTCTTGTTACCATACAGAGATACATTCCCTCGTCATCCTTTGGAACTCTTATCATTGCAGAAACTTTTTCACCATTTTCAAGGGGAAGAATATTAACAATGTTAGAGCCCTTACTTGTTTTACTACCTTCGGGAATTTCATAACCTTTGAGACGATATGCACGGCCTCTTGTGGTATAGAACATAATAAAGTCGTGAGAGGATGCAATAAACATTGTTTCTGCATAGTCATCTTCTCTTCTTGTCATGCCCTTAACGCCACGACCGCCTCTGTTCTGAATAGAGAACTGGTCAACAGGCTGACGCTTGATGTAACCCATATTTGTATAGGTATACATACATTTTTCTTCAGGAATAAGGTCTTCAATATCAACCTCACCGCTGACATTTTCAATAGCAGTTCTTCTGGGATCAGAATATTTTTTGCTGATTGTTGCAAGCTCTTCCTTAACAATACCCAGAACTCTTTCGTGAGAACCAAGAATATCTTCATAATCCTTGATTTTTTCGCGAAGTTCATTAAGTTCATTAGTAATCTTTAGAATTTCAAGACCTGCCAATTGACCTAAACGGAAAGCAACAATTGCAGCTGCCTGTGCTTCGTCAAAGTCAAATTTCTCCATAATAGCAGTTTTTGCTTCTGCCTGACCGCCTTTACAAGCACGAATTGTTGCAATAATATCATCAACAATGTCAATTGCTTTTGCAAGACCATCAAGAATATGTGCTCTTTCCTGAGCTTTTTTAAGGTCAAACTGAGTTCTTCTGATAATAACATTGCACTGATGGTCAATATATTTTTGAAGAATTTCTTTAAGAGTAAGAATTTTAGGCTGACCATCATCAAGAGCAAGAAGAATTACACCGCAGGTTGACTGAAGCTGAGTATAAGTAAACAACTTATTAAGTACAACCTGAGCATTAGCATCTCTCTTAATATCAATTTCAATGTGCATACCTGTTTTATCGGATGAATAGTCATTGATATCTGAAATACCTTCAACTCTCTTATCTTTAACAAGGTCTGCAATTGACTCAATAAGTCTTGCCTTATTAACCATATAGGGAATTTCAGTGATTATAATTTTAAATCTACCGTTTTTGCCCTCAACTATTTCACATTTTGCACGAACAATAACCTTTGCTCTACCTGTTGCATAAGCAGCTCTGATACCTGCCCTACCCATAATGATGCCACCGGTTGGAAAGTCAGGACCTTTGATATGCTCCATAAGGTCTTCAAGCTCTGCTTCGGGGTTATCAATAAGGCATTCAATAGCACCGCAAACCTCACCCAAATTGTGAGGCGGAATATTTGTTGCCATACCAACTGCAATACCCTGAGAACCATTAACGAGAAGATTAGGAAAACGAGCAGGTAAAACAGTGGGCTCTTTAAGTCTGTCATCATAGTTAGGAACAAAGTCAACAGTATTTTTTTCAATGTCTGTGAGCATTTCCAAAGACATTTTACTCATTCTTGACTCTGTATAACGATATGCAGCAGCAGGGTCACCGTCAATTGAACCGAAGTTACCATGACCATCAACAAGCATATATCTCATTGAGAAATCCTGTGCTAAACGAACCATTGCATCATAAACAGATGCGTCACCATGAGGATGGTATCTACCGAGAACAGAACCAACTGTGTCGGCACATTTACGATATGCCTTATCAGGAGTAAGATTATTCTCATACATTGTATAAAGAATTCTTCTGTGAACAGGCTTTAAACCATCGCGCACATCAGGAAGAGCACGAGCTGTAATAACAGACATTGAATAATCAAGGAAAGCTGTTCTTACTTCTTTATTAATTTCAACATTTATAATTCTCTGATTTTCATAAGGGTCAGGAAGATTATTTACACCTTGAGTGACGCCTTCATTTTTTTCATTAAATTCGTCCATCTTTTAAATCCTCCCTTTCTTAAATATCAACATTTTTAACAAACTTTGCATTTTTCTCAATAAATTCTCTTCTGGGTTCAACCTTATCACCCATAAGAATTGAGAAGGTTTCGTCTGCTTTTTCTGCATCTTCAATTGTAACTCTTAACATAAGTCTTGTTGCTGGGTCCATAGTTGTTTCCCAAAGTTGAGAGGGGTCCATTTCACCAAGACCTTTATAACGCTGAATTGAAACACCTGTTCCGATTTCAGCTATAATCTTATCTCTTTCTTCATCACTATATGCATAATGATGTTTTTGGCCTTTACTTATTCTGTAAAGAGGAGGCTGAGCAAGATAAACATGACCTGTTTCAATAAGCTCAGGCATATAGCGGAAGAAGAAAGTAAGAAGAAGTGTTCTGATGTGAGCACCGTCAACGTCAGCATCGGCCATAATTATGATTTTGTCATAACGAAGCTTATTTATGTCAAAATCTTCACCGATACCTGTACCTAAAGCGAGAACAACAGGTGTAAGCTTATCATTACCAATAACCTTATCAAGTCTTGCTTTTTCAACGTTAAGCATTTTACCCCAAAGAGGAAGAATTGCCTGGAACATTCTGTCACGACCAAGCTTTGCAGAACCGCCCGCAGAATCACCCTCAACGATATAAACTTCAGTTCTAATATTATCTTTTTCAATACAGTCTGCAAGCTTACCGGGGAGACTATTACTTTCAAGCACAGATTTTCTTCTTGCATTATCTCTTGCTTTACGAGCAGCCTCTCTTGCTCTTGAAGCATCAAGAGCTTTACTGAAAATTGCCTTTGCTTCAGCAGGATTTTCTTCAAAATAAGTAGAAAGCTTTTCATAAACACATTTTGAAACAAGTGGAGTGATATCGGTGTTACCTAATTTACCTTTTGTCTGTCCTTCAAACTGTGCTTCTGTAAGCTTAACGCTGATAACAACAGTAAGACCTTCACGAACATCGTCACCTGAAAGATTTTTATCATTATCTTTTAAAAGCTTATATTTTCTTCCGTATTCATTAAATACTCTTGTTAAAGCAGTTTTAAAACCATTTTCATGAGTACCGCCATCAATAGTTCTTACATTGTTAGCGAAGCTCAAAATCAACTCATTATAGCTGTCATTGTACATAAGAGCAATATTTGCTTCTCTGTCACCGCTTACAGCAGAAAAATGAATTGGTTTTTCATGAAGGGGAGTAAGACCTCTTTTATTAGTTTCAAATTCTACGAAGGATGAAATACCGCCTTCAAAGCAATATATTTCTTTAACTTCATCAACATCACGTTTATCAGTTAGAGAAATTGAAAGACCTGCATTAAGGAAAGCCTGTTCTCTTAATCTTCTTTCAAGAGTTTCAAACTCATAAACAGTTGTTTCGGTAAATATTTCAGGATCTGCTTTAAATCTTATGAGAGTACCTGTTTCTTCAGTATCTCCGATGATTTTAAGATCACAAGTAGGATTACCTCTTTCAAAACGTTGATAATGAACATGACCATCCTGAGAAACCTCAACCTCAAACCATTCAGAAAGAGCATTAACAACAGATGAACCAACACCGTGAAGACCACCTGAAACCTTATAACCACTTCCACCGAATTTACCACCGGCATGAAGAACTGTTAAAACAACAGTAACAGCAGGAAGACCCTGTTGCTCATTAATACCGACAGGAATACCACGACCATTATCACGAACAGTTATAATGTTATCAGGAAGGATTTCGACTTCAATATGAGTACAGAAACCTGCAAGCGCCTCGTCTATGGAGTTGTGAACAATCTCATAAACAAGGTGATGAAGACCCTTAGGTCCTGTTGAACCTATGTACATACCCGGTCTTTTTCTAACCGCTTCAAGTCCCTCTAAAACCTGAATTGCACTTGCATCATATTTTTCCGTAACCACGGTGTCAATTTCAGTATTGTCATCGAGAATTACTTCATTTTCTTTAGCTTCCTCACGAAGCTCCTCTTCGGTTTTAATAATGTTTTCGTCCAAAATACTAACCTCCGTAGAAGATTCAAAATAAATATATAATATAATATAATTTATTTACATTAATTAGTGCGGGTTACCTGATTCTATTCTTCGTAAAATAGTACCCACTGAAACAGGAGAAATATAAATTTTTTTTCCTTTTGGAGTCTGGCAAACTATAAAGGATTTAGGAAGTTCAAAAGGTGCAACATTTATTACACTTTTTTCTTTCTCCGCATTATTAAGATAATCAATTGTTTTTTTCATAACAGTTGTGTTATCCATATCAAAAATACCTATGATTTCTTTATCTATAACAACTGTATCCTGCCCTATATGAATAAACATTAAATTATCTCACCGTCCTTAATAAGAAAGGACTTTCCACCACAAAGTCTTAATACTTGCGATGGGTCACAACAAGTAAGAAAAACTTGCCTGTCATTTATATGGTTAAGAACATAGTCCTGACGTTTTTCATCAAGCTCGCTCATAACATCATCAAGAAGTGCAACAGGAGTTTCTCCCGTTATTTTTTTTATTATTTCAGACTCACCTAATTTAAGCGACAAAGCACAGGAGCGCTGTTGACCTTGAGAACCGAAATTTCTTGCACTTACATTATTAATTAAAATCTCCAAATCATCTCTGTGTGGACCTACTGTCGTAATTTTTAATATTATATCTTCTTTTCTGGAAATTTTTAATTTATTTAATTCACATAAATAAATGTCATTTAAAGTAAGATTTTCGTTTTTTAAATCATTTCTTGAGTAAGAAACAGAAAAAACCTCTTTATTTTCTGATATTCCGGAATAAATTATTTTACTATATTCGGAAAGAAAATCTATATAATCAAGCCTTTCTTTTACAACTGCAGCAGAATACTTTGCCAACTGATCATCCCAAGTATCAAGCATATCATAAAGCTCAGAATTTAAATGTAAATCTTTAAGTAAAGCATTTCTTTGCAAAAGAATTCTTTTATAGCCTGCAAGATTTTTTGCATAGGAGGGCTTTAGCTGGCAAAGAGCAGTATCTAAAAATTTTCTTCTTGCCGCCGGGCCATCTTTTATTAATGACAAATGAGAAGGAGAAAAAATAACTGCATAAAATGAGCCTATAAGATCTGCAGAGGAACGTAACTGAACACCATTATGAAAAACATTTTTCTTTTTTTCATTTATAATAATTTCAGATTTTTTTTCTCTTATATTATCAGAAAATTCTAAGTTTATTTTTGTAAATTCTTCACCAAATTTAATTAATTCTAAATCTTTTGCTCCTCTGAAACTCTTGCAACCTGTAAAAAGCCACAAGGATTCTAAAATATTTGTTTTTCCTTGTGCATTTTCGCCGTAAATTACATTTACTCCGTTGTCAGCAGTAAAGCTTAAATCAGTAATATTTCTGAAATTTTTAATTTTAACAGAATTGACCGTCATACTTCACCGCTTCTTAAAATTATTTTATATCGTAAATTATTCTTTCGTATTCAGCGCAGTCACCTTTGCGAAGTTTTTTACCACGCATTGTGCAAATTTCATCATTTACTTTAACTTCGCCATCTTGAATGATAATTTTTGCATGTCCGCCCGTATTTACAACACCAACATTTTTTAAAAGATCATCCAGTCTTATATATTCACCTTTTAAAATAAAATCTTTATGTTCTTTTGGGGCAACTTTAACTTTTATTTTCATTTTATAAACATTCTTTCAATTATTGTTCAAAAATTTCAGCTTATATTTTCATTTTTAAGTCTCATAGGAATAATAAGGAAAATAAAGTTGTCTCCCTCAACAGGTTTAATGATAATAGGAGAAACGGGACTTGAAAGCTCAATATTAACCTCATCAACATCAACAGTACGTAAGCAATCTGTTAAGTAAGTATTATTAAAGCCGATTTCAATTCTTTTACCGTTAATTGAAGCAGGAATTTTATCTGTTGCTGCACCAAGAGAGGTTGCACTTGAAATTCTTATTGTATTATCATCAAAAACGCAACGTACGGGACTTTTTATTTTACTTGTAATAAGAAGAGAGGTTCTTTCAACACTATCAAGGATAAGTTTAAGATTAACTCTTGCTTTTGTTGAGCTTTCAGAGGGGATTGCATTTTTATAATTGAAAAATTCACCTTCTAAAAGACGGGAAATAATTCTGTAGTTACCAATTTCAAAAAGAATAAATTTCTTACCAATTGAGAATGTAACATTTTCATCATCATTTTCTGTTAATTTAACAACCTCTGAGAGAGTTTTTGCAGGTACAACAAAAGTCATATCATCGCCTGCGTATTCGATTGTTTCGTTTCTTATTGCAAGACGGAAACCATCGCAGGAGATAAGGCGAAGGTTATTATTTTCAACTTCAAATTTGATACCTTTATGAACAGGCTTAATATCCTGAACTGCAACTGCAAATATGGTCTGTTTAACCATATTTTTAAGAATACCTTGTTTAATAGCAAAGGGTACACCGCCTGAAACTGTGGGAAGTTCCGGATAATCATCTGCAGGAATACCAACAAGTGAAAATTCTGCTTCACCGGATGTAATTTTGCAAAGGTTATGGCTATCTGAGCTGATAGTAACACTTTGAGAGGGGAGACGTCTTAAAATGTCGCAAAGAAGACGAGCATTTAAAACAATGCTTCCCTCTGATTCGGCTGAACATTCTATTGATGTTGTAATACCTACTTCAAGGTCATAACCTGTGAGAGTTAATTTTGAATTTTTAGCTTGAAGAAAAATACCTTCTGTTGCAGGAAGAGTGCTCTTTTGGGGAACACCGCGTTGAACAACATTACAAGCTTCTGCGAGAACGGATGTGTTACAAATTATTTTCATAATGCTACCTCCATTAAAGATAGAAATAAAAGTTTTTTGAATTTGTGAATAAAACGAAAAAATTCGTTAAAAATATTAAATTAAACAGTAGCAGTAGTAGATACTGTCAAATTGTAGAAAGTGAGTCTAAACCGTTGATTTTAAAAGGTTTTCATGATTTTGTTGTTCTGTAAAGAGAATGTTAATAAATGTCAGTAAATCAGCCTTAAAAAATTGCTGTGTTCAGACTGTTCAAAACTTTTTGAACAGTAATGTTCAAATTGTTCAAAAATGCCTTTGGCATACAGGAAACTCCCGGCGAGGGTTTCCTAAGATAAAACAGTCACACCGAACTGTTTTATATACCTTCCTGCGCTATTGAAGGCAAGATATTTTGCATTCTGAGGAATACGACAAGGGCTTCGCCCCTTGTCCCCACAAGCTTTTGAAAAATCTTTACCAATACTTTTAATTTAGTCTAATCTTTCATCCTTAATACTTTTCATAATATCGTATATATTATTTTTAAGAGAGGGGTTGTCCTCCATTTTACTTTCACAGGATTCAATTGAATAAATAACAGTTGAGTGCTTCTTACCGCCAAATTGACTTCCTATTTCCTCAAAAGTAAGGTTTGTAACCTCTCTCATAATATACATTGCTGCCTGACGTGCATTAGAAATTTCGGATTTTTTCTTTTCTGAACGAATATCCTCGGGAGAAACTCCAAAGCTTCTTGCTACTTTGTCAATAATATTATTTATTGTAACCTCTGTGGGCTGAGCGTAATAAATAATATCTTTTATAATATCATTTGCCACGCCTATTGTTGGAGCGCTTCCGTCAATTGAATAAACTGCATAGAGCTTGTTAACAACTCCTTCAATCTGACGGACATTGTTTTTAAGACGTTCTGCAATGAATTCAACAACATCATCGGGAATTGACATATTAAATGCCTGCGCTTTACGTCGAATAATTGCAATTCGTGTTTCAAGCATAGGGGGTTGAATATCTGCAAGAAGTCCCTGAACGAAACGACTGCGAAGTCTTTCTTCTAATGTAGGAATATCTTTGGGTGGGCGGTCAGATGTAAGTACAATTTGTTTTCCTTGATTAATAAGAGCTTCGAATGTATAGAAAAATTCTTCCTGAGCAACACTTGTTTTTCCTATAAACTGAATGTCGTCCATAAGAAGAATGTCAGCATTTCTGTATTTATTATGAAATTCCGACATATTTTTTTCGCCCATATGGTTAATCATTTCATTCAGAAAATTTTCACCACTTGTATAAATAATGTTCATAGTGGGCTTTCTTAATTTAAGCTCTGCCATAATAGCTTTAAGCAAGTGAGTTTTACCAAGACCGGATTCACCATAAATAAAAAGGGGATTATGAACGCTGCCGGGATTATTTGTAACTGCAACAGCAGCGACATAGGCAAATTGGTTTGTTGAACCAACGATGAAGTTACTGAAAGTAGGTTCTAATTTTGAGGAATCAAGCTCATTTTCAACTGAAAGCTGGTTATTATCATAACCATTACCGTTTCCGCTTGCAGTTTCAGAGTTTTTCGAGGAAGTTTCTGAAACAGTAACACAAACATTGACAGGAAAACCTATAACAGTTTCACATGATTTTTTAATTTCATTTAAAAAACGATTATCGATTATATTCTTTTTAAATTCAGAAGAGGCTTGTACAATAACGCTGTTACCGTCAAAATCAATGGGAACCAAATCTTTAATCCAGGTAGATAAAACCGCATTTGATACACTACCTGTAATTTCTTTAAGAACTGCGTTCCACAATTCAATAATATTGTCCAATTATTTCACCCCAAAATTTTCTATATATAATGTATATAATTATTATAATATACTCTAATAAAGTATATCATATAGCGGGGTATATTTCAATAAAATTAAGAAAAAAATCGACAATTTCCAAAAGAAATGTTCAAAAAACTTCTTATATATTAAAATTATGAAAATTTAAACGGTAAAATATTGCATTTAAGAAAAATTTACTGTAATATTTAACGTGAAAAGTTATAACCCATACTAAAAGAAAGGCGAAAAATGAAATACACAAATTATAAATGCCCTGTATGTCAAAATGTTTTCAATGAAGATGATGATGTTGTTGTTTGCGCAGAATGCGGAACTCCTCATCACAGAGAATGTTACATTCAAAACGGAAAATGCTTTAATGAAGTAAAACACGGCACAAACGAACCTATTGAAGTTGAGTATCAAGATGTTGAAGAAAATAATGAAAATGTGATTTTTTCTGTAGACGAAGCTTCTCAAAATGAATCAGAAAACGATAATCAACAAGTTGTTCAGGAAATTTTTGAGAAATTCAAAAATAATAAAGATTATTCTCTTAACGGAAAGCACATTTCTTTTTATGAAGCAGCTATAGGAAAAAACCAAAATTATTATATTCCGAGGTTTATGTTAATTGATAAAACTAAAAAAGGATTGTCTTGGAATATAGCAGGATTTTTTGTTCCTCTCGCTTGGAGCTTATACAGAAAAATGTATAAACTTGCAGCAATTATATTTGCTTTGTATGTTTTGGTTTTCGGTTCAGTTTTTTACTGCATCTACAGTAATGAGGCAATTACAAACGCAATGATTGCTTGTCAGGAAGAAGATCCTTATTTTTCAGAAGACATACTTTTGTATTATTCTAATGCTGATAGTGCTACTTTGACAAAAAATCAAAAGGAACTCTGCAATTTAATGGAACAGTTTAAATTTCCAACAGTAGTAACAGTTTTAAAATACGTAATTACCTATGGTATTCGTATGATTATGGGAATTTATGCAACTAATCTGTATTATAAGAAAATAACGAAAAATATTGAAAAAGTGGAAAAGCTTGATATTTCCGCCGATATGAAACGTTCGGTTCTATTTAGAAAATGTAGTACTTTACCAATTATTCTTGTAGCAATAATCGGATTTTTTGAATGGCAGATGTTTTAAAAGTGAGGAATTAGAAGTGAGGAGTGAGGAATGGTGGGATCTGCGGTCAGCATTTTATACACCTGCAACGACAAAACCTTATTTTTCATTTTATAGTTATAAAATTTTCTGAACATTTAGTTAGAGAAAAGCTAATAAAATAATTGGAAGCAATGCTTCCCCTAAATTTTGCATTTTGCATTTTGCATTTTGCATTTCCAAAAAGGATTGTTAATTATGCATACACCTCTTGCGGACAGAATTCGTCCTCAAAGTATTGATGAAATAGTTGGTCAACAGCATCTTATAGGTGAGGGAAAGCCCTTAAGAAACATAATTGAATCCGGAGAGCTTCCTAATCTTATATTTTACGGTCCTTCCGGTACCGGTAAAACTACTTTAGCCCGAATTATTGCAAAAAAGACCGACAGAACTCTTCGTAAGCTTAATTGCACAACTGCAGGTACGCAAGATATAAGAGATATTGTAGAAGACCTTAACGCCTTTACTGCTCCTAACGGCATTCTTCTGTATCTCGACGAGATTCAATACTTTAATAAAAAGCAACAACAGACCCTTTTAGAGTATATTGAAGACGGTTCAATTACTTTAATAGCTTCTACAACAGAAAACCCTTATTTTTATGTATATAGCGCAATTTTAAGCCGTTCTTCAGTTTTTGAATTTAAGCATGTTATGCCTGAAGAGGTGGAAAAAGCGGTTGTTCGCGGATTCAACCTTTTAGCAGAAGAAAAAGGCGAAGAATTTCAGGTTGAAGATGGGGTTTCGTTACATATTGCAACCGCCTGCGGCGGAGATGTGAGAAAATCTCTTAATGCAGTTGAGCTTTGCGTTTTAGCTGCCACTAAACCAAAAGAAAATGAAAAAAGAATAATCACCCTTGAACACGCAAAAGAACTTACTCAGAAAAGTGCAATGCGGTATGATAGAGAGGGTGACGAGCATTATGATATACTTTCTGCATTCCAGAAATCAATGCGAGGCTCTGATCCTGATGCGGCAGTTCATTACCTTGCAAGACTTCTTGAAGCAGGTGATATGACATCCGCAATTCGCCGTCTTTTAGTTTGCGCTGCGGAAGATGTTGGACTTGCTTATCCTATGATTTTGCCAATAGTTAAAGCTGCAACAGATATTGCTCTTCAGGTTGGTATGCCTGAGGCAAGAATACCTCTTGCAGATGCAGTTGTTTTAGTTTGCAATTCTCCAAAGTCCACAACAGGTCACGATGCTATAGGCGCTGCTATGGAGGATATAAGAAACGGTAAAAGCGGACCAATTCCCCGCCAGCTTCAAAACAAGCATTTTGATGGTGACGATGCGGAAATAAAAGGTCAGTTTTATAAGTATCCTCACAGCTTCCCAAATCATTGGGTTGACCAGCAATATTTGCCCGATGCTCTTAAAAATGCAAAGTATTACGAATACGGCAACAACAAGCAAGAGCAGGCGGCTAAAGAATATTGGCAAAAAATTAAAGGGGGACTCTAAAATGAAAAAAAGAACGATATTTATTTCCGTATTGATGTGCTTACTTTTAATTTTCAGTAGTTTTTCTGTTTTTGCCGAGGACGTTGCTATTATCGGCGGTGCCGACGGCGAAACAGAAATTATTGTAGGTGACGAAGAAAT
>JAZUOL010000104.1:0-2290 GCA_045604605.1 Acutalibacteraceae bacterium
ACTACAATGTACTGAGAGAAAGAGGACTTGACACCAGAAGAGTAATTGTTGACGAATCTGCACCTGTTTTCCATATAACCGAAAACAAGAATTATCCGCCAATGTTATTTATTGTATCAGATAATGACATGGAAAACCGATATGAGCAGACAAAGCTTCTCCTTTCAACCATCAGACACTTTAACGGTGAACTTCCTCAGATTACACTTAAGGAAATGCACGGCACACACTGTCAGTACGTACATGACCTCGAATATGCTGACCATTACGTATTCGGCAAGATTGTGACTGACTACATATTGTTTTAAAAATTATAAATTAAAGGGGCTGTGACAAAACGATTTTTTAAATCGGGTTGTATTCAGCCCTCTTTACTTGCTTTAATTTACACATTTGAGTAATTTACAAGGAAAAAATTACATGACAAAATAGAGGTTAACCCTCTTACAAAAAAATATTCAATTTTGTTTTTGATTAATCTGAAAGTTTACCGTGAAGTTGTGTTCCGGTTCGATTATCTTGAATTTTACGGTGTAATTTGTTGATATTGTATGCCATTGCAACAAGTACAATTTCAGTTAAAACTTTCTTGTTTCCTCGAAGCAAAAACTGTCTGAACTTGTAGTTCTCTTTTATCACTCCAAAAGCTCCCTCTGACTGAATACTTCTATTTGTACGAAGTAGTATCCCTATAGGTGATGTGATATTGGCTAGTGATTGTTTCCTTTGTTTAATAAATTTTTTGGATACTTGCATTTTTCGGTTGCCTTTACTACGTGTGCATTTTTTCTTATATTGGCAACATTCACAGTTTTCACATTCATAATATGTAACATTACTCTCAAATCCGGATTTGCTTTTTCTTGTACCTTCGTATATTACTTTGAGTTTTTTTCCGTTTTGACAAGTATATTCATCTTTATCCGCATCATAAAACATATTTTCTCTAAGTGCCATATTGCTTTTGAATTTTTTTGTTTTTGAACGCTCGTAGTTTTGTGGTTTTATGTAGCACGTTTGTTTCTTAGATTCAAAATATGTATAATTTTCTTCGCTTTCATATCCCGCATCGGCAGTAACATCTTGATATTGGAAGCCAAGATGTTTTTCCATTTTATCAAGCAACGGTATCAGCGTTAGTTGATCACTTCTTTCGCTGGATATATCAAGTCCTGTAATATATTCACCCTCTACAGCTAATTGTAAATTGTATGCAGGTTTTAATTGTGCATTTCTCATATGATCCTCTTTAAGATGCATAAAAGTCGCATCAGTATCTGTCTTTGAAAAACTGTTTCTCCCGACAAAAGTGGACTGATATTTTTCGTATTTTTTCTGTCGTGAAACAAGCTCTGTCAATAATTCAATATCCCGTTGGAGTTCACTTTTTCGCTTGCCTCTTCCATAGACAAAGGGCGTTGTGACTTTTGATTTCAATTTGTCAAGAAGTTCTTCTGAATTATCACAACATAGCATGTATTTTAAACATAATTCAGGAATTAATTTATTCAATTTATCAAGCAATCGAATTTCATATTTATTGGTACTCTTTTTCCATACAAAACTATATTTATTTGCATTCGCTTCAATTTTTGTTCCGTCTACAAATAGATGTTCGTATTTAATTTCTCCCAATGTGTATAGTTTTTCTACTAATTGATAAAGCAGCTTTTCACTACACATACTCAATCGTTCACTTCTGAAACGTGCTATTTCTCGATATGTGGGTGGATTTTCTCCATTTAACAACCATATGAAATTAATATCTCTCTTACAAGCACTCTCTATCTTCCTGCTTGAAAATATCCCTTCCATATTAGCATACAACAAAACTTTTAGCATAGTCCTCGGATGAGTTGCATATTTTCTGCCTATATGTGAATATGAACGAAACAACTCATGTAAGTCCATTTCATCAATGATATCATCAAGTAAGCGCACACTATCAGTTGCAGGTACAGTTCTTTCTGCAAATTCTTCTGAAATTAATAGTTGAATATTTCTGCTCATTGTGGTATAATCTCCTTGGTATTAGTTTTATTTGGCAATTTAATTATACCAAAAAATGAGGACTTTTGCAACTTGCAATCGTCCTCATTTTTTTGTTTTTAAGCTGTTATTTTGTCACAGCCCCTTTATTTCATGTGCAACACATATTTCAAGATAAAGAAAAGCTTTATCATTTCAAGCACGAAGTGCATTTCATTATCAGGAGGTAAAAATGACAGATAATATACTTATTGACTTATCAATGGATTTTTCGGTAGAAATAGAAGTCGGATCGTAGCCA
>JAZUOL010000105.1:0-58398 GCA_045604605.1 Acutalibacteraceae bacterium
GGGAATATGGTTTGTGAAGAATGCACAGTATACGGAGTGGACCTTCAAGGTGGTCTATGTTGTAAAGACTGTGCAAAAAAATAAATGATTAATTGAAGGGAGTAAATTGATATGGGACTTATTAAAGCAGGTGTAGGAGCAGTTGGCGGCGTTCTTGCTGACCAGTGGAAAGAGTTTTTCTATTGCGATTCATTGGAAAATGACGTTCTCGTTGTTAAAGGTGAGAAGCGTGTCGGTGGGCGTTCATCCAACACTAAGGGTAGCGACAATGTGATTTCAAATGGTTCGGGAATCGCAGTTGCAGATGGTCAGTGTATGATTATCGTTGAGCAGGGTAAGATTGTCGAGGTTTGCGCAGAGCCCGGCGAATTTACTTATGACTCTTCAACAGAACCAAGTATTTTTTCAGGTAAGCTTGGCGATTCAATCAAAGAAAGCTTTAAGGCAGTCGGTAAGCGCTTCACTTATGGTGGCGATACCGGTAAGGATCAGAGAGTTTACTATGTAAACACAAAGGAGATTCTGGACAACAAATTCGGTACTCCTAATCCCTTTATGTTTGACGTTGTTTATAGCAAACGTCGTCGTACAGTTGAAGTAAGATGTAACGGTATTTATTCTTACATAATTACTGACCCGGTTCTTTTCTATACAAAGATCGCAGGTAACATTACAAACGAATACAGAAGAGAGCAGATTGATAATCAGCTTAAAACAGAATTTGTTTCTGCTTTACAGCCCGCATTCGCAATGCTTTCTGAATTAGAGCTTCGTCCTTCTCAGATTCCTGCTCATACAGTTGAGCTTAAGGATGCTCTTAATAAGGCTCTTAAAATGGAATGGACAGACCGCAGAGGTATTTCTGTTGAGTCAATTGCTCTTAATCCCATTACCCTTACTGCAGAAGATCTTCAGAAAATTAAGTCTTTGGAGGATGCTGCTGAAATGGGTTCTGATCCCTTTATGATGGCAGGTCGTATGGCTGATGCTCAGGCAAGTGCTATGGAAGCTGCAGCAGCTAATCCCAATGGTGGTATGACAGGCTTTATGGGTATGGGAATGGCTATGAATATGGGCGGTGGCTTTAATCCTGCTCAGATGTATCAGGCAGGTGTTCAGCAGCAAGCTCAGCAACAGGCTCAGCAGCCTGCACCTGCAGCTGATAGCTGGCAGTGCTCTTGCGGAAATACCGTAAGCGGTAATTTCTGTCCTAACTGTGGCGGAAAGAAGCCTGCTCCTCAGCCTGCAGCAGGTGGATGGACTTGCTCCTGCGGCGCAGCTGCAAGCGGAAAGTTCTGCCCCGAATGTGGCTCACCTAAGCCTGCTGATGATGGTTGGACCTGCTCCTGCGGTGCAGTAAATAAAGGTAAGTTCTGTCAGAACTGCGGTAGCAAGAAGCCTGCAGGCGCACCTCTTTATCAATGCGATAAATGCGGTTGGAAGCCTGATGATCCTAAAAACCCACCAAGATTCTGCCCTGAATGTGGTGATGTTTTTGATGAAAGTGATGCTCAGTAATTATTAATTATTTTGGAGGATATTATTATGGGACTTTTTGATAAAAAATATTGTGATATCTGTGGTGAAAAAATTGGTCTTTTAGGTAACAGAAAACTTGAAGACGGAAATATGTGTAAGGACTGTGCAAAGAAACTTTCACCTTTCTTCAGCGAAAGAAGAAGCTCAACCGTTGGCGAAATCAAACAGCAGCTTGAATACAGAGAGCAGAATAAGCAGATTCTTGCCGGTTTTTCACCGATGTTCACCTTTGGTGAGGACGATAAAATCTACATCGACCCGATGAAGCAGAGCTTTGTTGTTTCACGTCGTAATCCCGGAAGCTGGAGTGATGAAAACCCCGATGTTATTCCGCTTTCAAGTGTAGCAGGCTGTAATCTCAGAGTTGATGAAGACCGTGAAGAAATTTACACACAGGGCAAAGACGGAGAAAGAGTAAGCTACAATCCGCCGAGATACAAGTTTACTTATGATTTCTACATTGATATCAAGGTAAACAATCCTTACTTCGATGAAATAACTGCAAAACTCAATGATAGCGACGTTGAGGGTATGGGCACAATGGAATATAACCGTTATCAGCAGACTGCACAGCAGGTTATAAACAACCTCACACAAAACGGCAATGCAGGAATGAACAATGGCTTTAATCAACCAATGAATAACGGTTATAACCAACCTATGAACAATGGTTATAACCAACCTATGAACAATGGTTATAATCAGCCTATGAATAACGGTTTCAACCAACCTATGAACAATGGTTATAATCAGTCTATGAATAACGGTTATAATCAGCCTATGAACAATATGTTCAACCAACCTATGAATAATGGTTACAACCAACCAATGAATCAGGGTTATAATCAGCAACCAGCATATGGTCAGCCCGTTCAACAGCAAGCACCTGTATCACAGGCTTGGGTATGTCCTTCATGTAATACAACAAATGAAGGCGGAAGATTCTGTATAGCTTGCGGAACACCACGAGGTTAAAAAATGAAAAAGAAAATCATAATTGCAGTAATCATAATATTGATATATGTAATAATCGGAATCATTTATTATGTCAGAAACGTAATGATTATACGAGATAAAGACGGTATGGTCTTTAAATCTGAAGAACAGATTACTGTGATGAATGAAAACTATGAAAAAGGAGATGAGTCATAATGCCAACAATTGCCGAACAAAAATGTCCCTGCTGTGGCGGTGGAGTGCAATTCGATGTGGGTGCACAGAAGCTTAAGTGCCCCTTTTGCGAAACTGAATTTGAAATAAATCAGTTGCAACAGGAACAAGTCGAAGATACTGATTCAATTAATTGGTCTGCACAAGACAACCAATGGTCAACAGGTGAAACCGATAATATGAATATATATTCTTGTCAATCCTGTGGCGGTGAAATTATTGCCGACAGTACAACCGGTGCTACCAAATGTCCGTATTGTGATAACCCTGTTGTAATGAAAGGTCAATTTTCAGGTGCTCTTCGCCCTGATTTAGTCATTCCCTTCAAGTTAGATAAAAAGGCTGCTAAAGAAGCATTTAAAAAACATCTTTCTGATAAAAAGTTCGTTCCGAAGTCATTCCTTTCTGACAATAGAATAGAAGAAATCAAAGGTGTTTATGTTCCTCATTGGCTTTTTACCTGTGATACATTTGCAAATGCAAATTTTAAAGCAGTAAAGGAAAAAGTCTGGTCTGACAATAATTACAATTATAAAGAAACATCATATTATGATGTTTACAGAAGCGGAAATATAAGCTTTGACAATGTTCCTGTTGACGGTTCAACAAAAATGCCTGATGACCTTATGGAATCGGTAGAGCCTTTTGATTTGTCCCAAGCTGTTGACTTCAATACCGCTTATCTTGCAGGTTATCTTGCAGATAAATATGATGTTACCGTAGAACAGTGTATGGAGAGAGCCAATGAAAGAATCAGAACAAGTGCAGGGGACGCTCTGGAAGATACTGTTAAAGGGTATAACTTTATTGATTCCCGTGTTGTGAATATGAATATAGCAAACGGCTTTTATAAATACGCTCTTTATCCTGTATGGATTCTCAATACATCCTGGAACGGTAATAAATATACCTTTGCTATGAATGGTCAGAGCGGAAAGTTTGTTGGTAATCTTCCAACTGATAAAAAAGCTGTTGTGATAGCATCCTTATTACTTGGAGCAGGGCTAAGTGCAGTTTTTTGTGGCTTGTCGTACCTGTTTGGATGGCTTTAAGGGGGTGCTGAAAATGATTAAAAGAATACTAACCATTTCGCTTGTTATTGCAATCTGTATTTTCGCATCAATATCTGTTTCAGCATATACTGAGCAATATGTTTTTGATTATAGCGATTCGTTATCCTATGGTGAAATTCAGGAATTAGAAAGCCTTGCAGGTCAGCTTGAATATGAATACGATTGTTGCGTTATGTTTTGTATTACGAGCGAACAAGCATCCGAAGGTTACGCATTAAATCTTTATGATACATATACAGATAACAAAAACGGTATTGTGTTAGTTCACGATATAGAAGAGAAAATGTATTATTACTATGTAACTGATGATGCTAAGTCTCAATTTGGTGCAAATGAAATTGCCGGACTTCAAGATGCCTATGACTCAAATGACAGTTATTTTGGGGGAATAGAAGCATATTATGGGCTTGCAGAATCCTTGTTGGATTCCGGAGCTACAGTAGCTTTACCCGATGAAGACTCTTATGCAACCGGTGATGGTTTGGTTGATCGAACCCAAAATACGGCAAAAGTAATTGTTGGATGTATAGTGGCAGGTATGGTTGCAGGTTTTCTGATAATTTTTGCCATAGCTTCAAAAAACAAGTCTGTAAAAATGCAGGAAAATGCAACAGTATATACTCGTCCGGGAAGCTTTGTTGTTAGGGACAGTTACGATAACTTCCTTTATAAAAAGCTCGATAAAACACCCAAACCCAAACAAAACAATAAGGGTTAACAAGTGTAATATTATTTTGTATATAAAAATTTTAAAAGATAGGAGAATATTATTATGAAAAAGTATTTAGCTATATTTCTTAGTCTTGTGATGCTGATTTCATTAGCAGCATGCGGTGGTAATAATACCCCTGATAATCCTAATACACCTGAAAATACTGAAAAGCAGGAACAATCCTCAGGAAATTCTGATGCAGCTATTGCAACATCCTTGTTCTCGTTAGATTATGATAATACTGTATGGAATTATTATGATGAAGATACAAGAAATGAGGAAGAATATTGCTACGTTCTTCTTCAGATACCTGATCCTGATGATGCCGAATATTATCTTGTGAATGCAGAAATCAGTGTTTCAATTGAAGATCCTTATGATTTCCGTGAAGATCTTGTATATTACGGCTTTGATCAGTATGAATACGCTGTAAATAACAAGTATGAAACTGTTGAAATCGGTGGCGTTTCTCTTCTTAAATATGAAAAGGATGATAAATTACTATACTTTAACCGAATTGAAAATGCCGGTGCAACGGTGACTGTGAAAATTGATGCTGAAGATACTTCTGATACTCGAATTGCTGATCTTTTAAAGGGCCTTAAAATTTCACTTAAGGACATAGGTAATGAAGACGGACCTTGGGAATGGGAAGGCACACCGTTCGTAGCAGAAAACAAAGGCGTTATAGTAGGTTCATCAAAGATACAGTCTCAGTGGATTAAACTTGATGAATATATTTCTACATTTGAAACATTTAACCATTCTGTTGCAGCAGTAGGTAACAATGTTTACCTTCTTGTTGACGGAGAATTGAGAAAATGTGCATTAACAGATGGCTCATTGGCATTTGTTGAAAAAATAGACTTGCCCGAGGATGACTATGATAGCATTGAAGCAACAAGTGATGGAAATCTCTGGTTAAGCGGTTCAATGAATGATATCATTTGCCTCAAAAATGACAAAGTTGCAAAAACCTACGAAGATATCGACAATCTTGCAATGCACCCATCAGGAAAATGGGGTGTTGACTTCTTTACCTCAAACGAATGCAACAAGGTCACCTTCAATGGCGATACATATACTTCTACTCCTATGAAATTCGCAGAAGTTGATACAATTATGCATATTAATGTTGACGAAGATAACATTTATGTATGCGCAAGCGCCGCAGATGAAAGCGGACACAAAGTCTTCGTTTATAATACGGACGGCAAATTGCAGAAGGTATTATGCGACGAAAATGGCGAAGGTCTTGGTAGCGTTACATTTATGGCAAAGAGCAAGAATGGATATATCGGCTTTGACGGTAATATGAGAGATGTTATTCTTTGGGATAACGATGGTAAATTTGTTACACTATTTTCTGATGATAGTTTATTCAGCACAAGCTACCCTTGGTTCTGTAATTCAGCATTACTCTCTGACGGAAGCATTATTACAATAATGACTGATGAGCGCGAAGATAAATCCGCAACAGAAGTTATTGTATTTACAGTAAAAGGTTTCTGATGAGATTTATAAATAAAACCAATAATTAAATTTAAGTAAGCCCCCATTTGTACGAACAGTATAAATGGGGGCAGTTACTTGTTTTTTTGAATGGAGTTTTAATAAATCCGGAAACGTGACTCGAACACGCGACCTATGGTTGTAGTTAAGGGTGAGTTTTTTAGGTGGTTTTTGAAAATAATATTAAAAGTTATCTAAAATAAATTGCTGGGTTTTTAAATCAACCATGAAAAATTCCTCTGCAGGAACAGGGTCGTTTTTATAATCAACAAGATTTGCTCTTCGCTTTTCCAACGGGTTTCGTCTTTCCCATTCTATAAAATCAAGTAAGCGTTTCTTGATTAAAGTCTTGTTTGTCCAATCTTCGCACCATTTTTCAAATCTGCTCATTATTTCTTCTGGAGTAGTGGGTTCAATTCCGCACATCCAATGACCATAATATAGTTCAGTTGGCATTAAAGCATTTACAAATATTCCTGGGCGAATATAATAGTTCTCTTTTGAAAAAGAACTACCTTGAATTAAAAATGAGATTGTGAATTCTTGAGTTTCTTTTGTCCATCTCTTGTTTTTCTTTTTGAAGCCGTTTGCTTTTAAATATGGTTTCACATAATCAATCAATTGTTCTTCTGACAAAATGTGTTCCATATATTCATCCCACCCACCAAAAATTTATTCTATTATAGCATAGGGGAATGGCGTTTTCAATAATTATAAGGTCAACTGTTTTATGTGTTTATATACTCATCAACCCTACAAACTTGTAGTATATATGCACGCATTGGTATTTTTCACCGTCTATGATTTCCTTTTCTGATACCACAATTTTCTCAATAAGCTCGTTTAGGATTCTTGCGTTGAGTTGTTGTAAGAAATAAGAATCACACCATAGGTGTGTATATCATCAATTTTGCAGAAATTGCATATCACCAAAGCAATGCTTTGTATATCATCATTGCGAAAGTATTATACAGACTACGTCTGATGATATACGCCTTTGGCGATGATATACACACTAAAGTGTGATGATATACCATTGCTTTCGCAATGGATAAAAAACGACAGTCCGAGGACTGTCTTTTTTGGAGCTGGAAACGTGACTCGAACACGCGACCTATGGTTGTAGTTAAGGGTAAGATTCTATGGTTTGTTCTATATATGTTTCAATTATATCTGTTCCTTTTAACAACTTCTGTGCCATTTTTTATTCTTTCAAGTATATCGTAGTAATTGTTGCTTGTTTTATCAAAAGGGAGCTTTGAAAAATAATTGCCTTTATATTCAATATATGAGAATGAGTATAAAAGTTCTGAATGTTCTTTTGGTTGCAGTTCTATATATTCAAACTCTTTCTCATCTTCGATAAGAAGATGTCTGATATTGTACTCGCTGCTTAAATGGTCATTCCATATTTTATCAAAGTTTTCTGTAATTCCATTCGTAATATTAAAATCCTTACATTCATATTTGTATGGTGATAATACATCATCAGATGTCAGTAAAATTAATTTATTGTTTTCAATACAAACTAAAATGTCATTATCACATTTTCCAGTTGAAGAATAAAAATCAAGATTTTGGTATGTGCTACAATATTGCAGTCCTGAAAGGTCGATTTGCCATTTAACCGTAGGGTCGTATAAATCATTGAATTCAGTGTTTTGTACTGAATATTCTTTTCCGTTAATTACCCAAACAGATTTTGATTTTTTACATGTATCTATTGAATATACCGTGGTGAAATTTTTGTTTAATTCGTTAATGAATACAGAAGTATCTTTTTCATATTGATATTCAGTTGTTATTAAGTATTGTTTTAATTCCTTTGAGAATGAAACAATGTTCGCAAGCAACGGCAGAGCTATGCATAATAAAAGCATCGAAATAATTATAATTGCAAATTTCTTCTTCATTTTATACACCGCACTATATACAGTTTTATATTATAATCTTATCACATATGTAAAATATTTGCAACAGCAAGTATATTGATTACGGTTATACACTCATTAACCCAACAAACTTGTAGTATATATGAACGCATTGGTATTTTTCACCGTTTATGATTTCCTTTTCTGATACTACAATTTTCTCAATAAGCTCGTTTAGGATTCTTGCATTGAGTTCTTATAATGCGGAAAAATCACACCGTAGGTGTGTATATCATCAATTTTGCAGAAATTGCATATCACCAAAGCAATGCTTTGTATATCATCATTGCGAAAGTATTATACAGACTACGTCTGATGATATACGCCTTTAGCGATGATATACACACTGAAGTGTGATGATATACCATTGCTTTCGCAATGGATAAAAAAAGACAGTCCGAAGACTGCCTTTTTTGGAGCTGGTGACGGGAATCGAACCTGCAACCTATGGTTGTAGTTAAGGGTGGAGTGCGAAAAACTAAAATATTGCAAATTATTTTTTACTATGGTATATTACAAATATAAAGATACTTTACGAGTGAGGGGTGGTATTATGAATAAGAAAGAAGCTAAACGGCTTGCAATATCCTTTGTAATTGTATTAGTTGTAAATGTTTTGATTTTATCTATAGTAAACTCATTCCAAATATCGTATTGGGAAAATGCACCCGAAGAAGAGGTTATTTACAATATGGTTGCAGGAGAAAATGAGAAAGGTATAGAGTATTTACATAATGATACAAATTTCAATATTGATGAGGACGATGTTGAACGCATAGATAGACTTTTAAAAGATAATTCTGCAATCAAACTTTCTGAAAAAGAAAGCTATAAAATGCTCTATATTTTAAATGAAAAATCCTTTGCTTTTTATTTTGGTATTCCTGGTAGTTATAAATCAGACGGAATATTTGAAAGTATTAAGGAGCCAATCTCACAATTGTGGTTTTATGTATATGATGGCGCCGTTTATATTGTAAGGTCTACAGATGAACGCCAGACAAAGAGCGATGAAAGTGAGTTTGCTGTATATAAGGCGAAGGATAACACTGCGTTATATGATGAGCTGAATCAATATGTTGACCCAAGCGGTGATGGCATTTACTATTGGACGATTCCTGAGTGGCTCAATCGTGTGAGAAACTATGGTGTTTCATATTTATCACCTATAGTTTGGGAAGTGTATTTAGTAGATTTATTGCTGAAGAAAATTAAGAAAAAACACAGTGAAAAAGTTGATGGTAAAAAAGCATAGTTGTGTAAAAAATCCGTTTAGCAGAAAAATCTGTTAAACGGATTCATTTGTTATAGACATAGTGTTTTGGTGTATTTAAGGATAACTATTTTAGGTGTTTATACACTCATCAACCCAACGAACTTGTAGTATATATGCACTCATTGGTATTTTTCGCCGTCTATGATTTCTTTTTCTGATACCACAATTTTCTCGATGAGTTCGTTTAATATTCTTGCATTGAGTTCTTGTCAATACTATTTTGAGAAAATCTTCACTTTTCTTTCTTTGAATTATGCGGTAAAAATTTTTATAAAAATGTAAGGGTGGAAATTTTTGTTGTTATGTGCTATAATTAACTCGCCAAATTGAAATGGAAATGCAAATAAAGGAGGCAAATCGATGAAAACAAATAATAATGTAAAAAAATGTGTTATTATTTTTCAAAGCTTTTCTATTATCTTTTTAATCTTGGGAATTGTAGGAAGAGTTTTACAAAACCAAGACTATGATTTACTGTTATTCGGAAAACCTTTGCTCTTTCAGTTATATACGATTTGTTTTCTTCTTTTCTATTTAGTCGAAACTTTAGCAATATTAGTGCTATTTATCAAAACTAAAAAGAAATTGTTGTTTCTTACATATTTAGTTCTGATACCTTTAATTTTGTTCCAAATATTTGCTTTGTGTTTTAGCTCTTCTTTCGATGCCTCAATAAAACTATATAAATATCCAGAATTTGATACAACAATAGTAATAGAAAATAGTTCTGACCTCTTAGGCGATTATTCTTCTGTTTATGAAACAAAAAACAATATCTTACTCAAAGACCTTGCTATTATAGATGGTACTCCTTGCCCATTAGGAGACGAATCTTTGTGCGATGTAAAAATTGAAAACAATAAAGTCATTTATGTTTATGGAGATAGTTTTTCAGGAAGCGAAAAAAACAACTTATTCTTGAATACGAAAACGGACATTTTAAAGAAGTTACCTACTAATAAAAAGAAGCTGATTTTCTGTCAGCTTCTTTTCCTTTAAATAACATAATTTTAAAAATCGGCAAAGGAAAGAAAAGTGAGGAAGTAGGGGTTCTATCCTTACTTCCTCAATAACTTCTCTTATTCGGCTTACAGTGGCGAACCAAGGGCAGATTTTTTATCTTATTACAAGTTTTTAATACAAACAAATATCACACTTTTTTTGAGAATATCTAAATAAATTTTTATCCGTTTTTCTCTTTGGCTATATGAATGGCGTCGTTACAAACCTTGATTTACTCGCATTTAAGTTGATTTTACCTTTTTTACGGCGCTATGGAGTTTTTTTACGGCGTCATTGTAGAAAGTGTCACAATCCTTTATACAGTCGGCATCGCCGTCTGTTGTGAGCCGTGTTGAGTGCCGTTACGGCGCCAACACTTATTCCTGCCACTAAAATCGGACGAAAAATTAATGCTTTTCCGATTTAATCCCATTTGCTTTTCAGGAATATAACCATTGCTGAGTTTATGCGAGATTTATATAAACGAGCAAGAAAATACGGTGGTATTAATACTTCAATCACACAGAATATTGAAGATTTGATGACCAACGATATTGTTCGTACTATGATTTCAAACTCAAATTTCGTTGTTATGCTCCGTCAGAGTACACCGGATAAAATGATGCTTGCAGAGCTTCTTAATATCCCTTCTTCTCAGCTTGGGTTTATTACGGAATCACCAAAGGGGCACGGACTTATTTACACAGGTGAAAAGTCAATTGTTCCCTTTGTTAACATCATTCGTCCGGGCAAAATGTACACTGCTATGACCACAAGGCTGGGTGAAAAAGCCGTTAAGCTTAAAGAGAAGGATAAAGATTCCCTGGAAGCTTATAACTACAAGGGTGAGAGTTAATTGAATAAATTAAAAATAGCCGTTCTCATATTGAGGACGGTTTTTTCTTGCACAAAATAGTAGGGTGTTTTTTGTTTATTAGTTCTATTTAAAAATTATGTAAAAATATGGTAATATAAATTGGAATATTTTCTTAATATATTTTAGGAGTTAAGTTTTATGAAAAGGGTATTAAGCTTTGTTTTATTTCTGGTAATAACTTTAGGTGTAATAACCGGAATGGATGTTTCTGTTTTCGCTACATCAGTAACATCAGAAGCAGAACTTATAGATATTGATATCTATAAAGCCCAATGTTTTTTAGGTGTTGCAGAGGATTCTGAATCTAATAGCGATGCAGTCGAACGTTGTAATTCCATTTATCAACAATATATAGAAGAAGAGGCTTTGTCACCGACTCAGACTTTTTTAGATGAAGCATATGCTGATGAAACTTTAATGGCAGAATTTGCGTTATGGCAAATGTATTCGTTAGGTGCAGATTCAAGTACTATTATTAATGTTCCTGTGCAGAAGAAAGATTATTATGAATCTTTAATTATGGCCATTATTTCACAAACATTGGATGAAGATAGTGAAAATAAAAAAGCTTTATATATTAAGGCTACAGGATATGCTACAACAATGGTAGATGGACTTTGTAATGCTTCAGGTGCCGCTAGTAAGGTTGAGTTATTGGATAAGTTTCCTGATGTAACAACATCTGAAGCAAAAGCTGCTATTGAGAATTTGTTTGATAACAATCCCCAACTTGGTGCATGTGATGTAATTGATATAATTCTCGGTTTATCTTCAAACATTTTAGATGCTATAGATAGAATTAGCGCATATAATACCATGGCTTCTTTAGACGAATATACAAAACAATGGTTAGATGATATGTATAACGCTTGTGATAGCGGTACAGATTTGGCACTAAAGGATGCATTATTTAATCTTAAGCATTCTTCTCACAGTTTTACTGAATCTGTTATGGTTGATATAAAAGATACATCATTTAGGTTGGCAAATTGGTCTATTAGCACAACAGTAAACACAACTCTTTCCATAATGGCTCAGTCAAATCCACTTACAACTGCAGTTTTAGCCGGACTTAAACTAGGCAAAACGATTTCTGATATATGTTTTTCTGCAAGTGATGTATGTGAGCAATTCTTTATGCTTGAGTGTATATATGATATTCAGAGTATGTCAAAGAAGGTAGCTGATAGCTCCAAAACAAATTTTCTTAATTCTCAAACAAGAGAAAATGCACTTACTTTTATATATGCAGTTGATTTTTGTTTTGAATCAATTATCAATACAGATATCAATTGTATGATATCATTCCTTGATACACTTTATAATGGTGGGTATCTTAAAGGGTTGATAACTTGGATATATGGTGCAACTGATGATTATCAAGAGGCAGTTTCTGCATTGGAATTATTGAGAAAAGTCAGACAAGATAACTATAATTTTATGATAAAATGTTTCAAACTTGTCTTAGGTTATAATCATTGGGATACATATGAGTACTATTTTGTCGAAGATAATACTATACCAATAACTGGTATTAGTTTTATGACAAGTAGAATTTTGCCATCTCCTTATCCTGCTGGTTACGCCGATATGATTGTTGGTGATTTTGCGAATATAGATGTTCAGTATGTACCGAGTGATACTACTCAAAGAGCATACACAATAACTAGCGATAATCCTGAAGTAGTGGAAATAAACGATAATATAATGACTGCGGTTTCTGTTGGTATTGCAAACGTTACGGTAACTTCCGTAGAAAATCCTGATGTATCTTATACTGCAGAAATTAAAGTTGGAGAAAAACTGGAAGATGTAGAAACAGATACCCTGACAACTCGGTTTACCTATACTGTTAATGAGAACAATGAAGTTACTATTACGGGGTTAGTGGATGGTTACGAACCAAGATATTTGACGATTCCGTCTAAAATAGATGGCTATCCGGTAACAAGTATAGGTGATTATGCTTTCTCTTATTGCACAAGCCTTAACTCAGTTAAAATCCTTGACAGTGTAACAAGCATAGGTGATAATGCTTTCTATCATTCTACAAATCTTACCTCCATTACTATACCCTACAGTGTAACAAGTATAGGTGAAGCTGCATTTCGTGGTTGCAATCTTACCACAATTACTATTCCTGACAGTGTAACAAATATAGGGTGGTATGCTTTCTATTCTTGCGATGGACTTACCACCATCACCATCCCCGACAGTGTAACGAGTATAGGTGGTTATGCTTTCGAAGAATGCGACAACCTTACCTCTGTTACTATCGGTGATGGTGTAACGGATATAGGTGATGGTGCTTTTGGAGATTGCGACAACCTTACCTCCGTTACTATCGGTGACAGTGTAACGATTATAGGTTCTGGTGCTTTCGAAGGTTCTGGCAATCTTACCTCTGTTACTATCGGTGACAGTGTAACGATTATAGGCCACGGTGCTTTCCGTAATAGCACAAGCCTTACCTCAATAGAAATACCTGACAGTGTAACAAGTATAGGCGGTGATGCTTTCCGTGGTTGCGACAGTCTTTCCTCTGTTACCATCGGTAATGGTGTAACAAGTATAGGTAATGGAGCTTTCGAATATTGCACAAGTCTTACTTCGATAACCATCCCTGACAGTGTAACGATTATAGGTTCTGGTGCTTTCGATAATTGCAAAAAGCTTACATCAATAACAATACCCGCTAGTGTAACAAGCATAGGTAGTTATGCGTTCCGTAGTTGCACAAGTCTTTCATCTATAACAATCCCTGATGGTGTAACAAATATTGATAGTTATGTTTTCGCTAATTGCAAGAGCCTTACCTCGATAACCATCCCGGATAGTGTAACAAGTATAGGTGATGGGGCTTTCTCTAATTGTGACAACCTTGCTTCCGTTACCATCGGTGATAGTGTAATTAGTATAGGTTCTAATACTTTCAATGAATGTGGCAACCTTACCTCAGTTACCATCGGTGATAGTGTAAAAATCATAAATAGTGAGGCTTTCTATGCTTGTGAAAGTTTATCAACAATCACAATCCCCGATAGTGTAATAAGTGTTAGTGAATCTGCTTTCAATGCATGTACAAGTCTTGAATCAATAAATGTAGATGAAAATAATATGAATTATTCATCTGTTGATGGTGTTTTATTTATCAAAGATAAGAGCGTTTTAGTTCGATATCCTGAAGCAAAAGCAGATATTGAGTATACAATACCATATACTGTATCAAACATAGGGCAAATGGCTTTTTATGGTTGTGGAAATCTTATTTCAATCAAAATTCCTGATACTGTAACACGTATAGATAGGTATGCTTTTTTTGGTTGCACAAGTCTTACCTCCGTTAACATCCCCGATAGCGTTAAGAGACTATGTGATTATGCTTTCTATTATTGTAGTAGTCTTATATCAATAACAATCCCCGACAGTGTAGCAACAATAGAAACAAACGCTTTTTACGGTTTTACCGGAACAATTTACTGTACGAAGGGTAGTGCGACTCATGAATATGTATCTGTTGACGACTATAATTATGTTCTAGTAAATATTTTGGGTACAACAAAATCAAAGATTGATTATGAGAATAAGATAATCACAACAACTGTTCAGAGTTGTGACGATATTGCTGAGGTTTTAGGCGTTTCCGAGACAGCAAATATTGTTGTTTCAACAAGCTACAAACAGAGTGGTGTTGAACTTTGCGGTACAGGTACAATCATTACTGTTTTTGATGGTGATGATTATATCGGTGATTACACACTTATCGTTGAAGGCGACCTGAATGGTGACAGTGTATGTGACGTTCTTGATGCGGCAGCTGCACAATTGTACTCCTCAGGTTTAAGTGAGCCAACTGTAAATGAGATATATGCGGCCAATGGATGTATTTCTGATGAAATTGATGTAAACTCCTATCAAAATGTTGTTAATACCTGTTTAGCTTCATAAAATTATATTAAACGAAAAAACCGAGTAAACCCTTGAGTTTACTCGGTCTTGTTATGGAGCTGGTGACGGGAATCGAACCTGCAACCTGCTCATTACGAATGAGCTGCTCTGCCATTGAGCCACACCAGCGGATATTGAATTTTGATTTTTGTTTTGGTGGGGAAAAGGTATATCCTTAAATACAACCAAAGACCTGCTCATTACGAATGAGCTGCTCTACCAACTGAGCTATTCCAGCAAATTTTATTAAAATTTACGATATGTATTATATATAAAACACACTCTTTTTTCAAGTGTTTTTATTAATTTTAACAAATTTCATTTTTGGAAAAAATAATAGGGTTTTAGTATTGACTTTAGCGCTTTAGTGTGCTACCATATGAACACGTTTTTTAATGCATAAATATATGAAAGGAATAACTTTTGCAAAGAAAGTGAAAGTTGTAGGTCTTAATTATGACACCTTTAAAAAATAGTGATGTTACAGAGCTTTACAGAGCAATATTAAGCCTTGAAAATGAAGCGGAATGTGCTTTGTTTTTTGAGGATTTATGCACCATTAATGAAATCGTTTCTCTTTCTCAGCGTCTTAGCGTTGCGAAGAAGCTTGATGAGGGTAAAACCTTTTCAATTATTACTACGGAAACTGGTGCCAGCTCAGCAACAATCGGCAGGGTTAACCGTTGCCTTTCTTATGGTAACGGCGGCTATAAGAATATAATTGAAAAGCTCAAAGGGGGAGAGAGCAAATGAGCTTTGATTTTTCTGTTCTCAATCCTACTGAGAGGATTATATTTGAGCTTCGTTCTCTTTATACGAACTTCGGCTATAAGCCCTTTAAAATGAGCAAGTTTGAGGAATATGATTTATATGGCAGCAACAAGGATTTCCTTGTCAGCGGTAATTGCATTACATTTACTGATACAGACGGCAGACTTCTTGCTCTCAAGCCCGACGTAACCTTTTCAATAATCAAAAACCTTGATGATACCGTTAAAGGTGTTCAGAAGGTTTATTATAATGAGAATGTTTATCGTGAAAGTAAAAAAGCAGGTGGCTTCAGCGAGATAATGCAAACAGGTATTGAGTGTATGGGTGATATTACCGACGATGATGTTTGCGATGTTATTATTCTTGCTGCGCGCAGTCTTTATGCTATAAGCGAAAACTATGTGCTTGATATTTCCCACCTGGGGCTTTTGAGCGGTATTTTCAACGCTATGGAGCTTACAGAGGGCAACAAAACCGAACTTCTTTCTGCTATTGCAGAGAAAAATGCAGGTGCTATCAAGGCTCTTTGCGAAGGGTTTGGTGTTGGCGAAGCTTTAGTTAATATGCTTCTTGAAATTATGAATGCCTGCGGAAGACCATCCGATGTTCTCAAGAAAATTGGTGCGGTTGCAGTTAATTCCGAAATGCAGAATGCATTTAATGAGCTTTCAAAGGTTTGCGAAAAGCTTATTGACGCAGGGTATGAAAAGAACATTAATATAGATTGTTCTCTTGTTAACGATATGAACTATTATAACGGTATCACCTTTAAAGGTTTTGTTCATGGTGTTCCTGCAAGCGTTCTTTCAGGCGGAAGATATGATAAGCTTATGGAGCGGGTTAACAAAAAAGCAGGTGCAATAGGTTTTGCGGTTTATCTTGATGAGGTTGACAGACTTCTTGAAAACAAAGGGGCGGAAGCAGAAAATACCGATGATGGTTGGCTCAATGTTGCTCTTCCAAAGGGTAGACTCGGTGAAAAGGTTTATTCTATGTTTGAAAGCGCAGGGTTTGAATGCCCTCAGATTCACGAGAAAAACAGACGCCTTATTTTTGAAAATGCAGAAAAGAAAGTCCGCTATTTCTGGGTCAAGCCTTCCGACGTTGCAATTTATGTTGAACGCGGTGCTGCAGATATAGGCGTCGCAGGTAAGGATATTCTTCTTGAATATGCCCCTGATGTTTATGAGCTTCTTGATTTGGATATGGGTAAATGCAGAATGTGCGTTGCAGGTAAAAAGGAATTTACCGATAACGGCACAAGCACATTAAGGGTTGCAACAAAGTTTACAAATATTGCAAAAAGCTATTATGCAGATAAATGCCGTGATATTGATATAATCAAGCTTAACGGCTCAATTGAAATTGCACCTATTTTAGGGCTTTCCGATGTTATTGTTGATATTGTTGAAACAGGTGCAACTCTTCTTGAAAATGGTCTTGAACCCAAAGAAACAATTGTTAACATCAGTGCAAGACTTATTTCAAACAAAGCAAGCTATAAATTCAAATCAGAAATTATTGACAGATTAAAAGATTCTTTAGATAAAATCGTGAGGGAAAAACAGTGATTAAGATATACAAGCGTAGCGAAATCTCAACAGAAGAAATTCTTGAAAGAAGCGAACAGACAATTGATGTTGAGGGTATCGTTACTGATATTATAAAAAATGTTCGTGAAAATGGCGACAAAGCACTTGTTGAATACAGCAAAAAATTTGACGGTGCGGTTGATGATGTTCTCGAGGTTACAAAAGAGGAAATTGATAACGCATTAAATGAGGTTGATGCAGAGCTTATCGAAATCTTAAAGCAGGCAAAAGAGAATATCACCGCCTTCCATTCAAAGCAGGTTCGCAATTCCTTTGTCATTAACGATACTGCAGGGGTTATTATCGGTCAGAAGGTTCTTCCTATTGAAAAGGTTGGCCTTTATGTTCCAGGTGGCACAGCCTCTTACCCATCATCAGTTCTTATGAACTGCGTTCCTGCTAAAATTGCAGGCTGCTCTGAAATTGTAATGGTAACACCTGCCAAAGAAGGCAAAATCAAGCCTGTAATTCTTGCGGCTGCAAGCATTGCAGGGGTAGACAGAATTTTCAAAATCGGTGGTGCTCAGGCAGTTGCTGCTCTCGCTTACGGAACAGAAAGTGTTCCCAAGGTTGATAAAATTGTTGGTCCCGGTAATGCTTTTGTTGCAGAGGCAAAAAAGCAGGTTTTCGGCACAGTTGATATTGATATGATTGCAGGACCCAGCGAAATTCTTGTTGTTGCAGACGGAACAAATAGCCCTGCTCATATTGCGGCAGATTTACTTTCTCAGGCAGAGCACGATAAAATGGCAACTGCAGTTCTTATTACCGATTGCGAAGACTTTGCAAACAAGGTAAGCGAAGAGCTTGAAATTCAGATTCCTATGCTCCCAAGAGCAGAAATTGCACGTTGCTCAATTGATACAAATGGTAAAATTATCATTACCGATTCACTTGTTGAAGCTATGGAAACCTCAAATATTTTAGCTCCCGAGCATCTTGAAATCTGTGTTGATAATCCATTTGAATACTTGGGCTATGTGAAAAATGCAGGCTCTGTTTTTCTTGGCAAAAACTGTCCCGAAGCTCTTGGCGACTATTTTGCAGGACCTAACCATACATTGCCCACAAGCGGTACTGCAAGATTTTCAAGCCCGCTTTCAGTTGATGATTTTGTTAAGAAAACTCAGTTCTCTTATTTCAGCAGAGATGCACTTAAAGAGGTTTCTGATAAAGTGGTTCGCTTTGCTACTGAAGAAGGCTTATACGCTCACGCAAAGAGTGTATCTATAAGAGGAGAAAACTAATCCAATGAGCAAATTCCTTGACAAACGATATGATTCTCTTGCGGCATATGTTCCCGGTGAACAGCCTCAGGATAAAAAATATATAAAACTCAATACAAATGAATCACCGTATCCGCCAAGTCCCGAAACACTTGAAATGGCGAATAAAGGTCAGGCAGAGCTTTTAAGACTTTACCCTGACCCTGATGGTAAAATTCTTACAAAAAAGCTTGCAGACCTTTATGGTGTTGAAACAGAAAATGTTTTCCTTGCAAACGGATCGGATGATATTCTCAACTTTGCATTTATGGCATATTGTGCCAACGGCAGAAAATCATATTTTGCCGATATAACCTATGGTTTTTATAGCGTTTTTGCAAATCTTCACGGCTCAGATTATACTGAAATTCCGTTAGAAGAGGATTTTTCAATTGATTATAAAAAATTCTGCGGTGTTGATGGCGGTGTGTTTATTGCAAACCCCAATGCACCAACAGGTCTCGCTTTAACTCTTTCTCAGGTAGAAGAGGTTGTTAAATCAAATCCCGATAATGTTGTTGTAATAGACGAGGCTTATGTTGATTTCGGTGCAGAAAGTGCAGTTAATCTCGTTAAAAAGTATGATAACCTTTTAGTTGTTCAGACCTTTTCAAAATCTCGCTCAATGGCAGGTGCTCGTTTAGGATTTGCTATCGGTAGTGCGGAGATTATAAACGATTTGCACAAGCTTCGTTATTCAACTAACCCCTATAATATAAACCGCCTTACTCTTTCCTTAGGTGCGGCGGCAATAGATAGCCAGAGCTATTACACAGATAATTGCAAGAAAATAATTGAAACAAGAGCTTATACAACAAACGAGCTTGAGGCTATGGGCTTTGAGGTTTTACCATCAAAAGCAAATTTTGTTTTTGCAAAATCTGATAAAATTGACGGTGAGGAGCTTTACCTTAAGCTTAAAGACAAAGGTGTTCTTGTTCGTCATTTTACTAAAGAAAAAATTAAAGATTTCAACCGTATTACCATCGGTACACAGGAAGAAATGCAGGTTCTTATAGAAAAAATCAAAGAAATTATGGAGGCAGTTTAAATGCGTGTAGCAGAAATTAAAAGAAAAACTGCAGAAACTGATATATATGTAAAGCTTAATCTTGATGGCACAGGTGAGTGCGATATTGATTCAGGTATCGGATTTTTTGACCATATGCTCATTCTTTTTGCTAAACATTCAAGGTTTGATTTAACCGTTAAATGTAGTGGTGACATCTGGGTTGACGGACATCACACAACAGAGGATATAGGTATTGCTCTCGGTCAGGCATTCAAAGAGGCGATAGGCGATAAAAGAGGTATTCACCGCTACGGCAGTACAATTCTTCCAATGGACGAAGCGCTTATTCTTTCTGCGGTTGATATTTCGGGCAGAGCATATCTTCAGTATTACATGAATATTCCTGCACCAATGGTAGGGGATTTTGATACTGAGCTTTTAAGAGAGTTTTTTGTGGCATTTGCGTTTAATAGTGCAATTACTCTTCATATTAAACAGCTTGACGGAGTAAACTCTCACCATTTGATTGAGGGTGCATTCAAATCTGTTGCCCGCACTCTTAAAAAGGCAGTTGCCATTGACGAAACAATGAAAAACGAGATACCCTCATCCAAAGGAGTTTTATAATGCTTGCAGTTATAGATTACGGAGTAGGAAATTTGTTTTCGCTACAGTGTTCACTAAAAAAAATAGGCGCAGAGGCAGTTGTTACTGATGATGAAAACATTATAAGAACTGCCGACAGAATTATTCTTCCCGGTGTTGGTGCATTCGGTGATGCGGTCAGAAAGCTTCGCGAAAGTGGATTGTTTGATGTTGTGATTGAAGAAGCACAAAAGGGAAAACCACTTATGGGGATTTGCCTCGGTATGCAGATGCTTTTTGATAAAAGCTACGAATATGGCGAATACGAGGGCTTAGGTCTGATTGAGGGTGAGATTGTACCTCTTAAAGGCGAAATTCCACAGGATTTAGATATACCTCATATGGGATGGAATGCGCTGAAGTTTTGTAACGGAAAAAGTGAAATATTCAAGTATATCAACGAGGGCGATTGTGTTTATTTTGTGCATTCGTTTTTTGGTGTGGGGTGTGATTCTTCACTTATTGCCACCTCCGAATATGGCATTCCTGTTACTGCGGCAGTTGGAAAAGGTAATATTTTCGGTTGTCAGTTTCATCCCGAGAAAAGTGGGGATGTTGGCTTGAAAATTCTTAAAGCATTTTGTGAGATATGAGGTAAAACAATGAAAATTTTTCCCGCAATAGATTTATATGAGGGTAAGGCTGTCAGGCTTTTAAAGGGTAACTATAATGATTTAACTGTTTACTCTGAAAATCCTATTGAAATTGCAAAGGATTTTGAAGCTCAGGGAGCAACCGAGCTTCACACAGTTGACCTTGAAGGCGCTCGCGATGGCGGAACACCCAATATTGATATAATTAAAAGCTTTGTTGAAAACACATCTCTTAATGTTGAGGTAGGTGGCGGTATTCGTTCGATGGAAACCGTTAAAGTCTATCTTGATGCAGGTGTAAGTCGTGTTATTTTAGGTACTGCGGCAGTAACTGACGAAGAATTTTTGAAAACTGCAGTTACTACATATGGCGATAAAATCGCTGTTGGTGCAGACATTAAGGATGGCAAGATTGCCATTAAGGGTTGGGTTGAAAAGTCCGAATACGGCACATTTGAGTTTTTTGAAAAACTTCAGAAAATCGGAGTTTCAACTGTAATTTGCACCGATATTTCAAAAGATGGCGCAATGCAAGGCACAAACAGAGAGCTTTATAAAGAGCTTTCTGAAAAATTCAGCGTTAATATAATTGCATCAGGCGGTGTTTCAACTCTTGATGATATAACTGCTCTTAATAAAATGAACCTTTTCGGCGCAATTATCGGCAAAGCCTATTACACAGGCGCAATTAAAATAAGTGATGCATTGGAGGCAGTTAAATGATTACAAAAAGAATTATTCCCTGCCTTGATGTCAGAAACGGAACAGTTGTTAAGGGTACAAACTTTAAAGACCTTAACGAAATTTCTTCACCTGTTCAGTTGGCGGAGTATTATAGCTCCCATGGTGCAGACGAGCTTGTTTTCTATGATATAACTGCATCCTCTGACGGCAGAAAGCTTTTTACCGATATACTCACTCAGACCGCATCAAAGGTCTTTATACCTTTAACAGTTGGTGGCGGAATTAACACTCTTGATGATTTTGACAGAGTGTTAAAATGCGGTGCAGATAAAGTAAGCGTTAATTCAGGTGCCATAAGAAACCCGGATTTGATTCACGCTGCAGCGGAAAAATACGGTGACCAATGTGTTGTTCTTTCTGTTGACGTGAAAAGGGTTGATGGACAGTTTAAGGTCTTTGCCAAAGGCGGAAGAGAAAATACAGGTCTTGATGCTTTAGAATGGATTAAACGCGGTGTTAATAACGGCGCAGGGGAGATAGTTGTAAACTCCATTGATACCGATGGCGTGAAAAAAGGCTTTGATATTGAAATGCTCAAGGCTGTTTGCGATATCGTTAATGTTCCCGTTATTGCATCAGGCGGTGCAGGCGGAAAGCAGGATTTTGTTGATTTATTCAATACAGTTCCTCAGGTCAGCGCAGGTCTTGCGGCATCCATTTTCCACTATGGTGAAGTTACAATTGACGATTTAAAGAAAACTCTTAACGAGAATAACATAACAGTGAGGTTATAATATGTTTGATATAGAAAAGCTTAAATTTGATGAAAAAGGTCTTATTCCTGCAATTGTTGTGGACGATGAAACTAATCAGGTGCTCACTCTTGCATATATGAATAAGGAAAGCCTTGGTATTTCTCTTGAAAAGAAAAAAACTTGCTTCTGGAGTCGTTCAAGACAGGAGCTCTGGCTTAAGGGAGAAACAAGCGGAAACTATCAGCATATTGTAAGCATTACTGCAGATTGCGATATGGACGCTCTTACAGTCAGAGTAAAAAAGGATGGTCCTGCTTGTCACACAGGTGAGGAAAGCTGCTTCTTCAATACTGTTTTTGAGAATGAAGAAATTGCACCTGCTTTCAGTGTTGAAAGCTTAGTTGAAACAATTGAAGGTAGAAAGCTTGACCCCAAAGAAGGTTCATACACAACCTACCTTTTTGAAAAGGGGATTGATAAAATTCTCAAAAAGGTTGGCGAAGAGTGTACAGAGGTTATTATTGCAGGTAAAGCCGACGACAAGGCAGAAACAATTTACGAAATTTCGGACCTTATGTATCACGTGCTTGTTCTTATGATTGAAATGGGCATTTCCGTTGATGATATTATGAACGAATTAAAATCAAGACATGTAATTGATAAGAAGGTTAAACAGGAAAAAATGGTATAAAAAGATTTAATATCTATACACTTTTTGTTTTAGGAGTTTGGTTTTATGAAACGTGGTTTAAGTTTTTTACTGGCTATGATAGTTGTTTTTTGCACTCTTTCAAGTGTTACTGCAACTGTATATGCAGATTATGATGCAAATTTAGTAGCGCATCAAAAAATAGATAACATTCTTCAAAATTATGTTGACCCAAATTATCATTTAGATAATTACACTTTTACTAAGAGTGAAGAAGCTGAACTCCGTGCAGTGGCAAAGGAAGCAATTGTGGGTTGTAGTACAGATTATGAAAAAATTTCTGCGGTTACTAGATTTGTTGCCGAAAATATTTATTATGACTATGATTACTATGAAGGACGGACAGATTTAGTTTATACTAAACCATATGATGTGTGGACTAATAAAAGGACAGTTTGTGATGGTTATACTAGACTAACAAAAGCTTTGCTAAATTTTATTAACATCCCTTGTATGTACGTGCTTGGGGATTACCATGCTTATAATGTAGCTTATGATTCAGGTAATAATAGATGGATTTATCTTGATGCAACTTGGTGTAGCAGGAATGATTATGTAAATGGGGTATATAAAAAGGGTTCATACTATAGTGGTTATTTTGATGTTTCATTAGAAAACTTGTCAAATGTACGGTACCATGAATTTATTAATTTAAAAGGTATTTTTGTAGATGAGGTTGAGTATAGATTAATTACTCCTGATTCTAAAGATAGTTGGGCAAATTTAGATGAATGGTATCTTGAAACAAGAGGGGTTAGGAATACTTCTAATGTTGTTAACCTAGATAATATTATGGTCAGTTCAATAAATAATATTCCAGTTATTTGTATAGGTAATTATACTTTCAAAGATTGCAAAAATCTTGTTTCGATTAAATTTCCGAATTTTATAACAAGTATTGGTTGGGGTGCTTTTAATGGTTGTACCGCCCTTACAGCAATAACAATACCCGACCACATTGCATTTATAGATGGAGGTGCATTTTGGGGATGTACTAGTTTAAAATCTGTTACAATCCCCAATAGTGTAACGAGTATAGAGACTAGTGTTTTTGAAAATTGTACAAGTCTTACATCGATAAGAATACCAGATAGTGTAACGAGTATCGGTCAAGATGCTTTTAGTAATTGTACAAGTCTTTCGTCCGTTACAATAGGTAAAGGCGTAACTTGTATAGAAGGTCATGTTTTCGAGAATTGTACAAATCTCAAGACAATAACCATACCAAACAATGTGGTGGAAATATGGAGTAATGTTTTTGAGGGATGTACATCACTCACTACAGTTAATTTATCTGAAGGATTAGAATATATAGGTAGAATGTGTTTCGATGGTTGTATAAATCTTTCTAAAATAAATCTACCTGACAGTATAACATTTATAGGTGATGGTGTTTTTGCTGATTGTACAAGCATTGAATCAATAGTTCTTCCCAAAGGTATAAATACCATTGATTTTAGATGTTTTTGTAATTGTTCAAGTCTGACATCAGTTACTATCCCTGACAGTGTAACAAGTATAGGTAGTAGTGCTTTTTATGGTAGTAACGTAAAAAATATATTTTATTCTGGTAATTCAACTCAATGGAATAAAATAGAAATTGAAGGATATAATTACCCAATTAATAGTGCAAAAATTCATTATAATGCAACAGACCATACTTCAAGCGAATGGATTATAGATGAAAAAGCGACTGCAAATAATGAGGGTGAAAAGCATAAAGAGTGTACCCAATGCGGAGAAATTCTTAAGTCTGCAACAATCCCTCAGCTTAAATGCACAAAACCCACTCTCAAGAAAGTATATAATGCAAATTCTTATGTTAAAGTAACATGGGATGCAGTTGAAGGTGCAGATTTGTATAGAGTTTATCGAAAAACAGGCACAGGCTCTTATGAATACATCGGCTCAACAGCTAATACATATTTTAACGATAAAGAAGCCGGTGCAGGTAAAACCTGTAGATACAGAATAAAAGCAAAAAATGAGGCAGGTTATTCTGAATACAGTGCAAGCATTGCTATTAAGCATATTGACGAACCCACCCTTAAATCAATAGAGAATTCGGCTTATGGTGTTCTCATTAAATGGGATAAGGTAACAGGTGCGGAAAAATATAATGTTTATCGTAAGGTAAGCGGTGGAGAATATAAATATATCGGTGCAACAAGCAACACATATTACACCGATAAAACTGCAGAATCGGGAACAAAATACTATTATGCAATTCGTGGTAAGAGAGATGATAGCATATCAAGCCAGTCTGCATCACTTTCAAAATATTACCTTGCAGACCCAACCTTAAAAACACCTTCAAGCACCAGGGGTGGTGTTAAGCTCACTTGGACTAAGGTAACAGGTGCAGAAGGTTATATAGTTTATCGTAAAACCGGTAGCGGAAGTTACGAAAAGCTCAAAACCATAGAAGGTGTATCAAACCTTACTTACAGAGATACAACTGCAAAGAAGGGTAAGAAATACACCTATAAGGTGAAAGCATATAAGGGTAAAACTTATAGTGCATGTTCAACTACTAAATCAGTAACAGATAAGTATTAAAGTGAAAACGCGTCCTCGAAAGAGGGCGCGTTTTGTATTCGTCGATTAAAACTTTATATTAGAATAAGATAATATTTTGATGTAAATAAAAGAATTTTATTGTTTTTTTACACAGTCAACACAAGTGTTTTGGGCGAGCATAATTTCAAGCTGTAGTGTGCCGCCTTCATCAAGGTAGTGCATATTGGCGTCGGTTGCCCTTGCCACATATCCGTCACCGGCTATTACAAAGTAACCTTTCATTGTTGCCTTTTTACCATCAACCTTTGCAGTGATGGTTATACCTTCTTCAGTTTCTTCCCACTTGGCTTTTTTATCATCCTTGAATATTGCAGTGCCATCATCTTTTAGCTTGCAAATGAATGTCTTCTCTGCATCTGCATTGTACCAGCTACCAAGATATTCGCTATCTGCATATTTACCGGGTGCTTTCTCTGTAGTGGTTTCGGTTGTTGTGGTTTGTGCATCCGGTTTGTTATCACAGCCTGCCAACAAAAACATTGAAGCAACCAACATAGCAATTAAAACAGGAATAATAATTTTTTTCATAATACTACCTCCGAATAAGATGATTTTTTATAACGCTATTTCAAATTTGTTTTCGCTTTGTGTGAGAGCAATTTCTTTATTTTTGTATCTGAAAACTGCCTTTGTGTTTTCGGGGATTGTAACTTTAAAGGTTGCCTTTCCGTCAATATTTTTGTAGCTTACCGCCACAGTACCCTGAACAGTTTCAATACTGCCACTCATTCTGCCAAATCTGTTAATGCCATGTGGTTCAATAATAAGCGACTTATAACCTGCCGAGCCTTCCTCTTGCTTTATACCTAAAATATATTCAAAAAGGTATGCAACAGGTGCACCGAACATGGGGTGAGAGTGGGAACGACTGCGGTTAGAATCCCAATATTCGTGGAATGTGGTGGCACCATGTTTTCGCCAATGCTCATAGCCTTGGTCGCCATCGTGGGTTAAAAGGTCGATGGCAAGATCGCTGTCGCCATTGCGGAAAAGTGTTCGGGTAACAATATCAGTTGCAAAAATACCCGTATCATAGTAGCCAAGCTTTTTATAATAACTGACCATATTTTTATAGGTGCTTTCTGTTCCAAGACCTAAATCAACTGCAAATGAGTTTGCGCCCTGAACATTCATAATAAAGTTGTCATCAAAGGTATTGAAATATGCTGCAGTTATTGCACCTTTACGGTATTCTATCTTTTCTTCATATTCTGCTATATCTTTATCCTTACCAATGATTTTTGCAATTTCACACATCTGCTTTAAGGATTTAACCATAAAGTAGGTGTTTACCATTGGTGCAGGAAGAACAACTTGCTGGTTGTGTGATGTAATATCTCTGTCGGGGTAGAGAATATTGGGTCCGCACCAGTCACCAAGGCACCAGTTGCCCTCTTTGTCACTTGTAACAAGACCATAATCGGAGTGTGCTTCAAGGTAGTCTATGTACCTTCTCATATTGTTATAATATTTTGAAAGAATTTCTTTGTCGCCATAATGCTTATATAACTGATAGGGGACTTCAACAATAGCACAACCCCAACCACCGGGACCACCACCGCTATGAAGATATGGCGCGGTGTATTGGATATGACCGCTTAGAACATCCTGACAGTCGCCAATGTCCTGCATCCATTTTTCATACAGCTTGCGGGCATCAAGAGTTGTTAAAACCGCGTGGCAGGTAAGCTGACCATCACCCGTATAGCCTCGTCTTTCAAGGTGAGGGCAGTCAGACGGATGACCTGTGTGCATATTGCAAAGCATTGTGTGAATAAAGGTTTTGTAAATCCAGTTAAGTGTTTCGTTATCGCAGTCAAAGGTTGAATTAACAGGCACATCTGCATAAATAACCTTAACGCATTCGGGTGTTGCGTTACCGATAACCTCGAAATATCTGAAGCCATACCACGTGAATTCGGGTTGAGCTGACGCGGTTTTACCATCGGAAACGAAACTGAAGTGCTGGCCTTGCATATGCTCAGGGTCTAAAGTGTTGTCGGGTAAAACCTCTTCAGAGAAATTAACAATAATTTTTTCGCCTTTTGGAGCATTGATTTTTAAAACAGGGTAGCCTGTTGTGTTTTCGCTACAGTCATAAACAACTGAGGTTTCGGTTGTTTTAATTGCTTTAACAGGTCTTTCTTCAATGAGCTTGTCAATAGGGCAGTCGGTTGTGCAGTAATCGGTTACAAGCTCTTCTGTTAAAACGGCGTTATCCCAATGGGAGTCGTCAAAATCCTCATCGAAGCAATCCTCGTATTCAAGCAAATTGTGGCACTCTTTATGTGTGAAATTGTATTCAGAAACAAAGCTTTTACCGATTTTGCAGTTTTCATCAGATACAAAATCAACAGTGTTGTTTTCACCTTCAGCAGTTATACAGTAAATAGCCTTCGGCAAACCGAAGGTGCGATTTTCAAAGGTGTACCAGCCACCACCATAGTGAATAGCAATAGTGTTTCTGCCTTTCTTTACAAAGGGTGTAATATCAAATTGAGGTACATAAATTCTGTGGGCAGAAATAACCTCGTCAACAGGGTCGCAGCCTGCCTCAAAATCAGAGGAAAGGGGCAAAAATGTATCAGGATTAATGCATTTTCCGTTTATGTAGCACTTGAAAAAGCCAAGACCTAATATATTAAGCTTTACTTTTTTGAAGGCTTCAAGCTCAAAATTACCTCTTAAAACAGAAAATGTTTTTGCGGTACAGCTCTCCGCACCAACCCATTTGGCATTTTTAAAATAAAATTCCTGTGTCAATTTGAACACCTCTCTATATAAGTATGGGACGGATTTGTCCGTCCCGTTTATTTGCTTATTTCTCTTCGTGATATTCCTTCTCGGTGTTAACATTCCATATATTATCTTTCTTTGTTTCGCCTGAAAGAATATTTTTAACTGCTTCAAAGGATGTGCACATACTGTGGTCAATATTGTTGTAGCGGTGCTGACCGTTTCTGCCAACGCAGAAAAGATTGGGAATAGCGTTAAGATACTCTCTTAAATCATTCATCTTTTCGTAGGTGTCAAAATAAGCAGGGTAAGCCTTTTTAACTCTTTCAACGTGAGTATCAAGAACATCACTTTCGCTATCAATTAGCCCCATTGTAACCATTTCTTTAACGGCGGATTTTGCAAATTCTTCATCTGTCTGCGACCACATTTCGTCACCCTCGTTGCAGAAATATTCCAATCCCATCCAAATGGTATTCTGCAAATCCTTAACCATATATGGAGACCAGTTGTTGTAAATCTGAAAACGACCCATTTTCACGTTTTTGTCGTGAACATAAACCCAATTATCAGGTACAATGTTTCCTATGGTCTTAATCTTTGTTTCGTTTTTGAGATTGAGCTTTGAAATAAGAACACCAACTGTCATATAATCCCGGTAGGGAAGACCCTTTGCAATTTCTCTGTATTCATCGGGAACATCATTCATGCCCAAAACCAAATCTTTGACAGGCATCGAAGAAATTATATAGTCACCATCAACTGTGATTTTTTCACCGTCTTTTTCATAAACAAGACCTGTGATTTTGTTGTCAGCGTCTTTGATAATCTCTGTAACCTTGGCGTTTTTGATAATCTTACCGCCTGTTTTCTCAAATTCAGAAGCGGTAAGCTCCCAAAGCTGACCGGGACCTAATTTGGGGTAAGCAAATTCTTCAATAAGTGAGGTTTCAACAGTTCTGTTCTTTTTATTGAAAATTTTACTGAAAATATCTTTGAGAACTGCCATAATAGAAAGCCCTTTAACCCTTTGAGCTCCCCATTCGGGAGAAATTTCAGACGGATGCCTGCCCCAAAGATTTTCTGTGTAGTTTTCAAAGAACATTGAATAAAGCTTTTTGCCAAAGCGGTTAATGTAAAAATCTTCAAGGGATTTTTCTTCACGCTTGTAAACAAGGGTTTTTAAATAACTGAAGCCAACAATAACAGTTGTAACAAGCCCCATATTTTTTATGGTGTCAAATTTTAATGAAACAGGGTAGTCGAAGAATTTGTTTTTGAAAAAAATTCTTGAAAGACGGTTGCGCCTTAACATAACTCTGTCGGTCTTTTCCGGGTCAGGACCGCCTGAAATTACAGTTGACTCTCTGCTTAAAACAATATCATCAAGGGGCTTACCGCCTTGAGTGGGGAGCATCTTTTCCCACCATTCATTTACCTCGGGTACTTTAGAGAAAAAACGGTGACCACCCATATCCATTCGGTTGCCTTTATAATTAACAGTTTTGGAAATACCGCCAATAGCACCGCTTTCTTCGAAAACGATGATTTCAAAATCTTTTGACTTGTCCGCTAATTCATAAGCCGCAGTTAGCCCCGCAGGCCCTGCACCTATTATCAAAACTTTTTTCATTAATCTTTCAAAACCGACTTAACGGTAACTCCTTTTTTACGGGGAAATATTCTCTATATAAAATAGTTTCCATTATTTTGCAGTATATTTAGAATAATATACTAAAATAGAATAAATATCAATCTTTTTTACAGGGTAACTTGTTAAGATATTATTAAGAATTCAAAAATTAAAATAATGTATAAAAAACTCTTGACAACATATAATTATAGTGTTATAATACTCAAGCACTCGAGAGAGGGCACAAGTAAATATCGCGGAGTAGAGCAGCCTGGTAGCTCGTCGGGCTCATAACCCGGAGGCCGTGTGGTTCAAATCCCACCTCCGCAACCAAAAAAATTCCTCGGACTCGTTCCGAGGATATTTTTTTACCTCTTCACTCTTCACTTTTCACTCTTCACTAATATCTGCAAGGGAATTTTTTTGGAGGTAATAAGTAATAGTGAATAGTGAAAATTTGAAAGTTGCAAGGCTTCGCCTTGCACTTTTTAATTTTAGGAAGTATAATAAATTTAAGGGGGGACAGTGATGAAAGAAAGTCCTTTAATGATAAAATCAAAGGCCTTTGCGCTCGATGTTATAAAAGTGTGCAAAGAATTAAGAGCCGCAAAATGCGAGGCTGCTCTTATCAATCAATTCTTGCGTTCGGGAACAAGTATTGGTGCAAATATCAGAGAAGCTTTTTACGCTCATGGTAAAGCTGATTTTGTAGCAAAATTGCAAATTGCCTTAAAAGAATGCTCCGAAAGCGAATATTGGATTGAATTGATTTTAGAAAGCGGATATTACAACGATAAAACATTGCTTGATAAATGCATCGAAGTTAAAAGAATTTTGATTTCTTCTATCAACACTGCCAAGGAGAACATAAAATGATAAAACTTACAAAATACGATGATAGATACGAAAACATTATTATCGACTATATTATTTCTTTTTTTGGTTTTCATTTGTCCTTAAACGGAAAAGCCGGAACACCTGAAAAGAACCAAGCAAAAGAGAACCTTGTATTATGGACGGGCAAAGAGCATGAACTTTATATTATTCAAGAAGATTGCTTATCGATAGGTTTTTTGCATATCTGGTATAAGGGCGGAAATGTTGCTTGGATAGAAGATGTATTTGTGGAAAAAGCCTATCGTGGCAAAGGATTTGGGAGCCAAGCAATATTGGAAGCAGAACAGATTATTAAGGAAAGTGACGGTTACACAGCAGTATGTATGGATGTTGTTCCACGAAATGTTGCAGCACTTAGACTGTATCAAAAATTAGGGTATGATACGCTTAGTTTAATTACAGTGCGCAAAGAGTTAGGAGAAAACCATCGCACAGATACGGCTGATGTCCTAGGATATAAGTTTAGGATTTAAACAAACAGTATCTAAATTGGTTGTATTTGAGAGTGAAAAATAGTCATATTTTGTTAAAATACTTAATTAAAAATGAAAATTCAATTGCATAAAGGAAATAATTATGACACAAGAACAATATCTCAAAAATTTATCAGTTCCACAAGGAAAAGTTGATGTTATTTTGGATACAGATGCATATAACGAGATTGATGACCAGTTTGCTATCGGTTATATGTTGAAATCTACGCAGAAGCTTGATGTAAAAGGCATTTGTGCCGCACCTTTTTTGAATACAAGGTCTGAAACTGCTGCTGAGGGCATGCATAAGAGCTATGATGAAATTATAAAATTACTGCAATTAACAAAAAGAGAAAATTTGATTTCGGTTGTTTTTAAAGGCTCGGAAAACTATTTGCCTGATGAAACAACACCCGTAGAATCTCAGGCAGCAGATTTTATTGCAGATTTAGCTAATGAATATTCGCCTGAAAATCCTCTTTATATTGTTGCTATCGGTGCTATAACCAATGTGGCATCTGCTATATTAAAAAATCCTGCAATGAAAGAAAATTGTGTTGTAATTTGGCTTGGTGGTCATGCTGTATGGGAAGATTATGGCGCAACGGAATTCAATATGAAGCAGGATATTGCTGCAGCAAGAGTTGTTTTCGGTTGCGGTATTCCGTTGATACAACTGCCCTGTAAAGGCATTGTTGACCATTTTGCAACTTCCAAATTTGAACTCGAACATTGGCTCCAAGGAAGAAATGAATTGTGCGATTATTTATATAAAAACACAGTAGATGAAGCAGACTCCTATGCGAAAGAAAAGCCCTGGACAAGAGTTATCTGGGATGTTACCGCAGTAGCGTGGCTTTTTAATGACGATTTCAGATTTATGAATGCAAAGCTTATTCCAAGCCCTGTTCCTGAATATGACGGCAAATATGCCTATGATGTAAATAGACATTTTATAAATTACGTTTGCGATATTAATCGTGATGCGTTGTTTGAGGATTTGTTCAGGGTATTGGGAGAATAAGATGTAAAAATAACGACACTTATCATAATTGATAGGTGTCGTTATTTTGTCAAACTTTTTTCTATATTTTTATGTAAAATTTATATTTACCAATGCATATTAGTGTGCTAATATATACCTATAATTATTTACCTATGGAGGTATTGTTATGGAAAAAATTAAATTCGGTATATTCGGTTTAGGTCGCGGAAGCGGTTTCTATGACGGCGTTTCCGCTAACAACGGCGAGGTTGTTGCCGTTTGCGATTTTGATGAAAAGAAGCTTCAGAAAGCAAAAGCAGACCATCCCGATGTTACTACATATACTGATTTCGAAGAATTTATAAATCACGAGGGATTAGAGGCAGTTTTTCTCTGCAACTATTTCCACGAGCATACTCCTTATGCTATTAAAGCATTGGAGAAAAATATTCACGTTTTAAGTGAATGTACCTCTAATATTTCAATGGGTGAGGGTGTTCAGCTTGTAAGAGCAGTTGAAAAAAGCGATGCTTTTTATATGATTGCTGAAAACTATCCCTTTATGAAATTCAATCAGGAAATGCGTAAGGTTTATCAGTCAGGTGTTCTCGGAAAGGCTTTGTTCTGCGAGGGTGAATATAACCACCCCATTATTTCTCAGAAGGAAATTGCTCATTATTGCCCCACCTCAAAGCATTGGAGATACCATATTCCAAGAATTTATTATATTACTCACTCTCTCGGCCCGCTTATGTATATCACAGGTGCATTTCCTAAGAGAGTTACTGCGATGCCCGTTTTCGGACCTCTTAATGAAGAAAACGGCGGTGGCGATCTTTATTGGAGATTACCCGACAGAAGTGCAGTTGTTACCTGCCTTAATGACGATGATTCTGTTTTCCGTGTAACAGGCTGGTCCCATTTCGGTGGCCACGCTAATACATACCGTGTTTGCGGTGAATTAGGTCAGATTGAAAACCTTCGTGCAGAGGATGGCAAGGTTCTTCTTTCATTTAATGAACAGCATACTCCCGAGGGTATGGAAAGAGTAACAGCTTATGAAGCAGACTTTGAGCCTGATGCAAAAGAAGCTGCAGAAAAAGCAGGTCACGGTGGTGGCGATTTCTTCATTGTAAGAGAATTCTTCAATGCTATCAGAGAAAACAGAAAGCCCGTAATGGACGAGTATTTTGCAACAACAATGGCTTCCGTTGCAATTCTCGGTCACAGAAGTGCTATGGAATACGGGAAACCCTATGATATTCCGGATTTCCGTAAGGAAGAGGACAGAAAGCTCTGGGAAAACGATTTCCTTACACCTTGCTTCGATTCAAAGGGCAATCCTCCCACAATAGCTAATACCGAAAGAGCAGAATATGTTCCCACAGAGGAAACTATGAAGGCTTATGACGATGCAGTTGCAGCGTACAGAGCTGCTCATCCTGACGAGGATTAATATGGATTGGGAAAACTTATTATATAATCCTGATGAAAAGCCTCTTGACAGGTTAGTTTCGGGTTATAGCTATACATCAGTTTTCAGGACTATCGCCTTTATTGGCGATAGTCTTTCCTCAGGTGAGTTTGAAACCCGTGACGAGCAGGGGAATAAAGGCTATCACGATATGTTCGACTATTCATGGGGGCAGTATTTAGCAAGAAAAAATGGGCTCAAAGCCTATAACTTCTCTCGTGGCGGTATGACTGCGAGAGAATATCTTGATTCCTTTGCAGAGGCAAATGGCTTCTGGGATGAAGATAAAAAATGTCAGGCTTATGTTATCGCCCTTGGTGTTAACGATGTTTATAATGGCGGTTTAGAGGTCGGTGGAGTTGAGGATATCGACCCCGAGAATTACAGAAAAAATAAGCCTACATTTATCGGAAATTATGCACAGATTATAAGCCGATATAAAGAAATAAGCCCCGATGCAAAATTCTTCTTTGTAACCTTCCCTAATGACGATGTAAGAGGAACTGAGGAGCAAACGCAGAAAACCATAAATGCCCTTTATGATTTAACTGAGGTTTTCAGTAATTCATATGTTATTGACCTTTATAAATACGGTCCTGTTTATGATGACCGCTTCAGAGAAAGGTTCTTCCTTCACGGTCATATGAATCCAATGGGTTATATTTTTACTGCAAATATAATTGATTCTTATATTGATTATATTATTCGTAAAAATTCCGATGATTTTAAAAATACAGCTTTTATAAATACAGAGATAAAATATAAATAATTTGTGGATTTTTTAAAAACTTTGTGTTATAATCCCGTGCGGTAACAAAGTTAAATAAAGAAAGAAGTCACAAAATGTCTTTATCTTCTGTATCTCAGAAAGTTGTCAGATTTATTAAAAAGAATACTGTGACCGTAGTTGCATTTGCAGCTGCGGTCATTACCTGTTTTTTCGTGCCGTTTGATAAAGAGTATCTCGGTTATTTTGATTTTAAAACTTTAACATGTCTTTTCTGTGTTTTAGCTGTTGTTTGCGCATTAAGAAATGTTCGTTTCTTCTATACTCTTGCAAAAGCAATTGTGCAGGTTTTTAAAAATGCCAGGTTAAGTGTTCTTGCTTTGGTCTATATAACCTTTATCGGCTCAATGCTTATTGCAAATGATATGGCGCTTTTAACATTTCTGCCTCTCGGATATTATGTCCTTCGTAAAACAAGGAAAGAAAAATATATGGCGTTTACATTTGTAATGCAGAATATTGCCGCAAACCTGGGCGGTATGCTTACGCCCTTCGGAAACCCTCAAAATCTTTATCTTTATTCGAAATTTAATATTGATAACCTTGAATTTGTAAAGATTATGGCGCCACCATTTATTTTAGCAATAACTTTAATAACAATTTGTTGCATTGTTGCGGTTAAACCTGAACCGCTTTCTATAAAAGAGGATTACTCAAAACTACCACCTTTAAGAGTTGCATTGTATTTAGTTCTTTTTGCTTTAGCAATTGCAATTGTTTTCAGAGGCGTTCCTTATGTTGTGGGTCTTGTTGTAATACCCCTGGTTCTCATTTTTGCTGACAGAAGTGCATTGAAAAAGGTTGATTATCCCTTACTTTTAACCTTTGTTTTCTTCTTTGTTTTTGCGGGAAATATGGCAAGAATTGATATAGTAAGAGATTTCTTTTCCTTCCTTTTAGAGAAAAACACTCTTTTGGTGAGTATTCTTTCTTGTCAGTTTATAAGCAACGTACCATCGGCAATTCTTCTTTCTCAATTTACAGAAAACTATCAGGATTTGTTGATTGGCGTTAACATCGGTGGGGTAGGAACTTTAATTTCTTCCCTTGCAAGCTTGATAACCTTTAGGGAATATACAAAGCGAAACCCGATGATGACGGGGCATTATATGAAATATTTTACGCTTTTGAATCTTTTCTTCCTTGTAGCATTAACCGGATTTATGTTGGTTTTAAATGCTATATAGAAAAAATCTGAGCATATTAATAAAAGTATTGGAGTGACAGTTATGAAAATCGCTTTTTTTGATGCAAAGCCCTACGATAAACCGTCTTTTGAAAAATACGGTCAGGAAAAAGGTGTTAAATTCAAATATTTTGAAACAAAGCTTAATGAAGATACTGTTGAGCTGGCAAAGGGTTTTGATGGTGTCTGCGCTTTTGTTAATGATACAATAAATGATGTTGTAATTGATAAGCTGAATGAATTGGGGGTTAATGTTCTTGCCCTTCGTTGCGCAGGCTTTAATAATGTAGATATGAAGTATGCCTATGGGAAGCTTCATGTTATGCGAGTTCCTGCCTATTCACCCTATGCCGTTGCAGAGCATACAATGGCGCTCCTTTTAACCTCAATCCGCAGAATTCATAAAGCATACATCCGTTCGAGAGATTATAATTTCAGCCTTGCAAATCTTACTGGCTTTGACTTGCACGGCAAAACAGTTGGTGTTATCGGAACAGGACGTATAGGCAGAGTTTTTATTGATATCTGCCGTGGCTTCGGAATGAAGGTTTTAGCCTATGATAAATTCAGAGCAGAGGGCCTTGATAATGGTGATACCATAAGATATGTCGAGCTTGACGAATTGTTCGAAAACAGTGATATTATCTCTCTTCATTGTCCGTTGACAGAAGAAACAAATCATTTAATAGATGAAAAGGCTCTTGAAAAATGTAAGAAGGGTGTTGTTATTCTCAATACCTCAAGAGGCGGTCTTGTAGATGCAGAGGCTCTTCTTATGGGTATCAAATCCCGTAAGGTAGGCGCAGCCTGCCTTGATGTGTATGAAGAGGAATCTGATATTTTCTTTGAAGATAATTCGGGTCATATTATGGAAGACGATACTTTGGCAAGACTTATTTCAATGCCCAATGTTATCGTTACATCCCATCAGGCTTTCTTAACAGAAGAAGCTCTTGAAAATATTGCAGAAACAACGGTTAATAATCTTGTTAGCTTTTTCGAAAAAGGTGAATGTCCCAACGAGCTTTGCTATCGTTCAGAAAAAACTGAGGACTGTAAAAGCGGAAAGTGTTTTTAAGGTTGGCAAAATATATGGAAAAGCTTTTTAAAGAAAAAGGAATTTCATACACCGTTGATGAGTGGTACGGCTTTAAAGAAATTGATTTTGATTTCTGTGGCAGAGAAGCACTCCTTATTTGCCCTGAAAAAGCAATAGAGGGTAATAAATGGCTATTTAAAACCGAATATTTTGGCGCGTTCCCGGAGTTCGAAATTGAAATGCTTAAAAGAGGTTATTTTCTTGCTCATTTTGATACAAAAACCCGTTGGAATTGCCCTGAAGATAATGAATTAAGACCGCTTTTCTGTAAGTTTTTGGAAGATGCATTCGCTCTTAACAAAAAATGTGTTCCTGTTGGAATGAGCTGTGGAGGAATGCAGGCAGTATATTTTGCCGCAAATAATCCCGAATGTGTTGCGGTAGCATATATTGATGCTCCCGTTATGAATTTCTTGAGCTGTCCCTATGCTTTGGGCAATGGTCACGATAACAGTCAAAAGGAATTCGAGGATGCAACAGGGTTTTCTTTGGTTGATATTATTAATTATAGAAATCACCCCGTTGATAATATTCCGAAGCTTCTTGCAAATAACGTTCCCGTTGCACTTGTTTGTGGCGATAGCGATACAATTGTTCCTTATGAGGAAAACGGAAAAATTCTTTCGGATTATTATAATAAAAACGGCGGAATTCTTTTCGAAGTTCTCAAAGCGGGTTGCGACCATCACCCACATGGATTGGAAGATAATGCGCCATTAATTGAATTTATTGAGAAATATTATTGATGAGTAAATGAAAAAGGAAGAAAGAGTATTAACTCTCTCTTCCTTTTTTGTATTCCTTGGGTGTTACACCAATACATTTTTTGAATACGGTTGAAAAATACAATGGGTCTGAAAATCCCGATAAAATAGCTACATTTTTAACTGAATCCAAACCGTGGTCAAAAAGGGAAATGGCATATTTTATTCTTAAATCCCTTAAATATTCCGAGTAGGTGACACCTGTTTTTTCTTTGAAAATATGCGAAAGATATTTTACGTTGTAGCCTAATTCTTCTGCAATAACACTGATAGAAAAATCGTTTTCTTTGAAATTCTCTTCCGAAAACTCAATGATTTTGTTAATGAGAGGATTTCCTTTAGGTGTGCTTACTGAAAGTCTTGAAAATGTATAGAGCAAAATGCTTTCGGCGGAAAGGTCAATGTTTTCTGAGGACGCTCTTGAAAGGCTTTCGTGCCAGAAGGGTATTAAACCGTCAAAGCCCGAGAAAATTCTGTTACTGTCAATTATTCCAAAACGCCTGAAAAGCTCTTGAGAGCGTGTTCCGTCGAAATCTATATACATATATTCACACTTGTTGGTTTTTTCTGCACGGATTTCATCACCTTTAAAGCCAAAAATCAAATCACCTGTTTGAAAAACTTGTTCTTTGGAATTAATAATCAAAGTACCTTCACCTTTAGAAATCAGATAAACTCTGTTTTCATTTAATGTGATGCGTCTTTTCATAATTTCTTCATCCGACTCTAAAATGAAAAGATGAGTCCATAATGAGCTTGAAATAAGCGGTGTTGAAAATTTGCAGATGTTTTTATTAGCCATATTTACACCTCAGTTATTGCAGATAGTAAAAGATTACTATATAAATCTTGTAAAATCAACACAAAACGAACTAAATTTAATAAAATTATGGAATTTTTCTATTGTTTAAGGGGCTTTTATTTGCTAAACTTAAAATGTTAAAATATCTCACATGGGGATGTAAAGCTATGAAAAATATAAAAATCGGTATATTGGGCGCAGGCAGAGGAATTGATATTGCACAGAATTTAATGCTTCTTGATTGCGAAATTGTTGCTCTTTGCGATTTTAATGAAAAAAGGCTTAATGAAGGTCTTAAGAAGCTTGGTAAAGATGTTTTAGGTTTTGCAAGCTTCGATGATTTTATTGAAACTGAAATGGATGCGGTAGTTCTTGCAAACTATTTCCACGAGCATGCACCATACGCTATAAAATGCTTCGAAAAGGGGATTCATGTTTTCTGCGAATGCATCTCAAACGGTACAATGGCAGAGGGCGTTGAGCTTATAAGGGCTTATGAAAAATCTGATTCGATTTTTATGCTTGCAGAAAACTATCCGCAGATGATTTTCAACAGAGAAATGAAGAAAATCTGCGATGGCGGAACTCTCGGTAAAATTCTTTATGCCGAGGGCGAATATAATCATCCTCTCAATCCTAATGACTATGATTTTTATAAAGGCTATGTGTATTTCCCTGAGCATTGGAGAAATTATCTGCCCCGTTCATATTATGTAACACATTCCCTTGCACCGCTAATGTGGTCAACAGGCGCAACACCCAAAAAGGTTTGCGCTTTCGGAGTTTTCTCTCCAATGGAGGAATATGGTACAACTCGCCATGTTGGTGACAGTGCAGCTATTATGATGACTCAGAATGATGATGGATCTGTTTTTAAATTTACGGGCTGCGGAGCTTTCGGTGCGCACCATAACGCATACCGAATCTGCGGAAAAAACGGACAGATTGAGAATCTTCGTGGTATGGGTAGCAAGGTTATGCTCCGTTATAATGATTGGTCAATTCCGGAAGATAAAGAGGAGGTAAACCTCTACGAGCCTGACTGGAATGATAAAGACGAGGATTTTATCAATAAGGCAGGTCATGGTGGCGGTGATTACATTGTTGCAAGAATGTTCCTTGAATGTATCAGAGAGGGCAAACAACCTGAACATCCTTACGATATTCATTCTGCTGTAACAATGTCATCTGTTGCAATTCTTGGTCACCGTTCTATGCTTGAAGGCGGAAAGTCTTACGATATTCCCGATTTTAAAACGGAAGAATGTAGAAAGCAATATGAAAATGACAGATTAACCCCTTTCTATTATACAGACGGCAGAAAACCCAATATGCCTTGTTGCTCAGTAACAGATTATAAGCCGACTGATGAGCAAATCGAAAAATTCTTTGAAATCATAAATTCATAAAAGAGAAAGGGTAGGGAAAATATGGAAACCAAAACGCCTGTAAGCACAGAAAAATATATAGCATTTAATATCCATTTGATTCGGGATGTATTTGTTATTCTTTTTTCCTGCTTGTCGCTTCTTTCGGTTTGTGGATTGAAGAAAGTATTTTTACAGTGTCAGGAATTTTACTGGCAGGTGGTTATATAGCTTTGCTATTTATTTTACCAATATATTATGTGTTTTCGGAAGAAAAGTTGGTTATATGCCATCCATTTAAAAGGCGGGAAGTAATTTTCTGGGAAGATATACGCAGTATAAACAGATATGGTAGTTGGTCTAATCCCAGGTTTATGGGGTTGCCCCATTATAAAATTTATTATCGCCATGAAAAAGAAAATTTGTTTTTTAATGGTGAAATCTGCAGAAGCAGAAAAACAAAAAGACTTTTACAAAAATATTATAAAGGAAATGTTGAATAGAAATTATGCTTAATTACATACTTGTTTTTGGTGCAACAATTTTATTTGCTCTGCAGTTTTTGTTTAATCAAAGGTTTGAAGAGAGTAGAGGAAGCGATTTAAAATCCGCTTTGGAATTTACTCTTTATAAAAGCGTTGTAATAGTTATTATGATGCTTTTAATAAGCGGATTTAAAATTATTGTAACTCCCTTCAGCGTAGCCCTGGCAACTGTTTATGCTGTGGCTTGTATTCTGATGACCTATTTCAGTCTGAAAGCCTTTACCATAGCAAATCTTTCGGTTTATTCCGTTTTCTCAATGCTTGGCGGTATGCTTTTACCTTTCCTTTTGGGAGTGGGCTTCTACGATGAAAAACTGACAATATTTAAAGTAATTTGTTGCGGTTTAATCGTAGTTTCAGTTCTTCTTAATCTTAAAGGCGGAAAGCAAAGTAAAAAAGCCTTTTTCTACTATATGGCGGTGTTTGTGCTTAATGGTGGAGTTGGAGTAATTTCAAAAATTCATCAGTCATCTGATATCGCTCATACAGACAGCACAGGCTTTATGCTTCTTTCTTCCCTGGCTTGCATTTTAATTTGTGGAATCTGGCTTCTTATTAAATATAAGAAAATACCGCTTGTTAAAGGAAAAAGTCTTTTGTTCGCAGGTGGCTACGGCGTTTTCAATGGGGTGGGTAACTGGTTCTTGCTTATTTCCCTTATTAATTTACCTGCATCAGTGCAGTATCCCTTGGTAACAGGTGGTGTAATGGTTTTTTCAACCATTATCAGCACATTAAGGAAAGAGAAGCTTACGAAAATAGATTATATAGCAGCAGGAATTTCATTTGTTGCATCAGTACTTATGGCGTTTTAATAAAGTAGCAGAAGTATGGGACGGATTTATCCGTCCCGTTTTGTTTGTATTGCTATAAAACCAACACAAAACTTTGTTTATTGCGATAGTCAGTTTGTGTTGTAAACTGTCGATTTGTGTGGTACAATGACAAAAGAAAGTAAATATTACAGGAGGGTGAATATGAGATCTTTAACTATAAAAAGAGAAAAAAGCTTTGTCGGTTGCTTGGTTAAAGCAAATGTTTATGTTCACGATGAGCTTACAGGTGATACCAAAATCAATGGTGACAAATGCTATAAGCTTGGTTCGTTAAAAAACGGTGAAGAAAAGACTTTTACTATCGGTGATGATGAAACAAAGATTTATGTTGTTGCAGACAAGCTTTCAATGAAGCTCACAAATGAGGTTTGCTACATTCCTGCCGGATTTGAAAATGTTTACCTTATGGGAGAGTGCAAATATAATCCTATTGGCGGTAATAATTTCCGTTTTCACGGAATGACAGATCCGAGAGTTCTTGCAAATAGAAAAAAATCCAACAAAAAATTTGGAGTGTATTTTGCTATTTGTTTAATTGTTGGTATTGCATTCGGTATTTTTGCTTCATATGATTCACCTGAGTATGCAAAAGATGGGGCGCCTAATGCTTTTGTAGATGAAACCGGTGTGAAAATGACTTTAACAGATGCTTTTATTGATACTGATATTACCGGCTTCGATTTTGCTTATAGTGCAGATGATGTTGTTGTTTTAGGCATTGAAGATAAATTCACAATATTCGAAGGCTTGGAGGACTATAGCCTTAAAGAGTACGTTGAGCTGTCAATCAGAAGCAATGAGCTTGATTCCAAGGTAGAAAAGGAAAACGATATAGTTTATTATGAATATGAAAGCTATGTGGAAGACCAGGCAACTAACTATATTTATTTTGCAGTCGTTTATAAAACAGAGGATTCCTTCTGGACAGTAACATTTGCTGTTGCTGAGGAACAGTATGAAGAATATAAACCCTATTTTATGGAGTGGGCTCAAAGTGTAGAGTTTGTTGAAGAATAATAAATTAATCTATAAAAACACAAGTTCGTGAAAACGGACTTGTGTTTTGCTACTTTATATAATTAAAAAGGTTATAAAATACTGTTATTTGTTGTATTTTATAATTGACTTTATAATCTCTCTATGATATATTATTAACAACCGATAGAGGTGCATTTTGTTAATAGTAGCCATGGCGCAAAAAAAGTTTGCCAAAACTGCCGAGGTGAAAGGAGCAGGGTGCCGAAGTCAGCTTATGGTAAAAAGCTGGTCTGGCAGTACGGAATAATATCTTTACTGTTGTCACCATTCTGGTGGAGAGCTATCTTACATAATATTGTACTCGTATTGGAGTATCTATTTTTGTGTGGGTAGTTGCTTTTCGGCAACTATTATTTTTTTGTGAGGTAAAAATTATGAAAAACACAGTTTTCACAGGTGTTGCAACAGCCCTGGTAACCCCAATGAACGCAAACGGCGTTGATTATGATGCTTTCGGCAGACTTATTGAATGGCAGATTGAAGAGGGTATCAATGCTCTCGTAATTGCAGGAACAAGCGGTGAGGGTTCAACCCTTTCTGATGAAGAGCACAGAGAGGTTCTCCGTTTCTCAGTTGAAAAGGTTGCAGGCAGAGTTCCTGTTATTGCAGGTACAGGCTCAAACGATACTGCTTATGCTATCGACCTTACTAAGTTCGCAAGCGAAATCGGTTGCGATGCAATGCTTCTTGTTACACCTTACTATAACAAGGCAACCCAGAGAGGTCTTATTGAATCCTTCAGAGCAATTGCAGACGCCTCAACAAAGCCTTGCATTCTTTACAATGTTCCCTCAAGAACAGGCTGTAACCTTACTCCTGCTTCCTGCGCAATTCTTGCAGAGCATCCCAACATTGTTGGTATCAAGGAAGCTTCAGGTAACATTTCTCAGATTGCAGAAATTGCTGCTCTTACTAAAGGCGAATTTGATATTTATTCAGGTAACGATGACCAGATTGTTCCTCTTATGTCTTTAGGCGGAAAAGGTGTTATCTCTGTTGTTTCAAATATTCTTCCTAAGAAAACAGTTGAGCTTTGCGATAAATTCTTCGCAGGCGATTTAGAGGGCAGCCGTAATATTCAGTTGGAGCTTCTTCCTCTTATCAATTCTCTTTTCTGCGAGGTTAACCCCATTCCTGCAAAAGCAGCAGTAGCAGCTATCGGATTTGGTGAAAACTATGTAAGACTTCCTCTTACAACAATGGAACCCGAAAACGAAGCAAAAATGCGCGCACTTATGAGAGAACAGGGCTTGAATGTTTAATTGACTATAAGAGCACAATAACTATGCCTCCCTGGCGAAGGGAGGGGGACCGCACCGAAGTGTAACGGAGGTGTGGTGGAGGGTTCTAGCGCGTAAGCGCGTATAATTGACACCCGAATAATTAAAGAACCCGAAAAGGTGAATTTATAATGATTGCAGATAATATACAAATAGTTAATGATACCTTGTATTTTGCAGGTAAGAGCACAGTTGACCTTGCCGAAAAATACGGCTCACCCATTTATGTAATGGATGAGCAGAAGATAAGAGAAAATTGCCGTAAATATGTTAACGGTATGAAAACCTATTTCGGCGATAATGCAAAGCCTTTTTATGCAAGTAAGGCTTGTAGCTTCAAAAAGATTTATAATATTGTAGAGAGCGAAGGCATGGGCGTTGATGTGGTTTCTGTTGGTGAAATCTATACCGCCTTCAAATCAGGCTACAATATGAAAAAAGTGTGCTTTCATTCCAACAGCAAAAATGATTATGATATTAATTTTGCTATGGACTGCGGTGTTGGTTGCTTCGTTGTTGATAATATCGAGGAGCTTGACGCAGTTGACTCCTTTGCAGGGGAAAGAGGCATAAAGCAAAAAATCCTTTTCAGAGTTACACCGGGTATTGATACTCATACTTATGAAGCGGTTAACACAGGCAAGGTTGACTCCAAATTCGGCTTCCCCATTGAAACGGGTGCCGCTATGGAGATAACAAAATATGCTCTTACTAAAGAGAATATCGACCTTGCTGGCTTCCATTGTCATGTTGGATCTCAGCTTTTTGAGTCTTCAGTTTTCATTCGCTCTGCAGAAATTATGCTTCAGTTTATTGCAGATGTTAAAAACACTTTAGGCTATGAAGCAAAAGAGCTTGACCTTGGCGGTGGCTATGGTGTGAGATACACCGAAAACGACCCCACAATTGATATTGAAGATAACATCCGTCAGGTAGCGGAATATTTCAAAAAGAAATGCGCAGAGCTTAATATAAATGAACCTTTTGTTAGTATGGAGCCCGGCAGAAGTATTGTTGCAGATGCAGGTATAACTCTTTACAGAGTGGGTAATGTTAAGCGAATTGAGGGCTACAAAAACTATGTTGCCATTGATGGCGGTATGACCGATAACCCAAGATACGCTCTTTATGAATCAGAGTATACTGTTATTGCTGCAGATAAAGCAAACGAGCCTTGCAATTTCCTTTGCGACCTTGTTGGTAAATGTTGCGAAAGCGGAGATATTATTCAGCCAAAGGTAATGCTTCCCGAAAGCATTAAAAGAGGCGATATTGTAGCAGTTCTTACAACGGGTGCATACAATTTCTCAATGGCTTCCAATTACAACAGAATCCCTCGTCTTCCTGTTATTATGGTGAATGGCGATGAAGATTATGTTGCAGTAAAAGGCGAAACCCTTGAAGATATAATCAGTCGTGATATGTAATTAAACAACCCTATTAAGAAAAATTTTTTCTTAATAGGGTTGCGTGTTTTTGGTTAGGTTGAAATAGAAAAATGAAGTTGTTGTTTGTTGTGCCTGCCTTCAAAGGCGGGGGGACCGTCTTTGAATTTTAAATCTATAGAAGACAGTACCAAGCGAGCCTATCATAAAAGTAAAGTATAAAGCATAGCGGAACGGTGGGTGGTTCTCTACGCGAGTCTTCGAGCGTAGTTGAATCGTCAGATTCAATTGTAATGAACTAACCGAGAACAAAAATTTATTATAGTTTCACCTTACGGTGAAAAGACGCTCAAGAGTTCGCGTCAAGAACTCTCCACCACCCAACCAGCTTTATTGCAATGTTTTATTACTTGCACGCTTGAAATTGTATTAAATAAATATAAAAATCAAAAGGTGGTCCCCCTCTCTTCGAAGAGAGGTAAGACCATCGCGGATTTTTTGTTCTGTTTTTATTTTTGGTAATTGTGAATTTTGTGATAAAAATATAAAGTTTCCGGTTATTTCTTCTCCGCAATAAACGCCCTGAATAGTGGCAGGCAAGCACTGAAAAAGGCTTTATAGCTTTCGCAGTAGTTTCTGTCTTCCTTGGAGCGTTTGCAACCTCCTGAACGGCAGATAGGGTAAAATCTGCATTTTTTACACTCTTCGGGAATATATAAGCTTTCTCTTAAAAACTCGGTTGCTTTCTCGCAATGAGCGAGGGTATCAAAGCTTTCTGTTGGGGTGTTAATGTTACCCAAAAGCCATTCATCCGTACAGTAGAAGTCGCAGGGATAAATGTTGCCGTTGCCCTCAACAACAAATTGGTGCATACAGTGACCGCACATACCGCATTGTTCTGTGGGGTTTCCTAAAAACAAATGCACAAGATTGTCAAAATATCTTATGCTTGTGTAATTTCCCTGAACATAGTCCTTAACATAAGCATTAAAGCCGTGAATAAGAAAATGCTTGTATTGTTCTACTGTCATATAAAGCTCACTTTCAGTTTTATCACCAAAAGGACGAAGGCAGGGGATGAACTGCAAATATCTGAAGCCACGCTTTTTGAAATAGCGCAAAATTTCATCAATATTATCAGCACACTTGCCCGTAAGAACAGTGAGAATATTAAACTGCACATTATTTTTTGTGAAAATATCTGCAGCTTTTATTATCTTATAAAAAGCATTCTGATTATTGCTGTCAATTCTGAACGAGTTGTTGTCAAAATCACCGTCAAGGCTTAAACCTATAAGAAAATCCTTTTCTTTGAAGAATTTTGCCCATTCTTCATCAATGAGTGTTCCGTTGGTCTGCAGACCATAATAGATTTTACTTTTCTTGGTGTTCAGCTCGTCAACCTTATTGCAGAAATATCGGAAATATTCAACGCCTCTTATAGTTGGCTCACCGCCCTGAAAGGCAAATGCAACGCTTTCACCGTTAGCAAAATCCAATGCTTTCTCTATTAAATTGTCTGTTGTTTCTTCTGAAATCATACCGAAGCTTTTAACATCACGGTGGTCTGTAACATCGTGATAGAAGCAGTATTTGCATCGCATATTACATAATGATGATGCAGGCTTAATCATTATTGAAAGTGGGGGCATATAATTTTCACCGTTTCTGTAACATTAAACCTCGGAGATTTTCCGAGGCTTAATGTTACTTGTTTTATTTATAATATTCCTCATTCATTCCGCGACGGTCAGATTTGAAGTTCTTCATAATCTCGTCCATTTTTGCTTTCATTTCTTCTGCAACTGTTGGGTAAACGGAAGAGCGGTTAAGGTTTTCACCTCTGTCATCACTCAGAATATGTAACCAGTTTTTTCTGTATTTGTCAAAGAAAGCAGAGTTATCGTTCTGAATGTTCTTGAAATATTTGAAAGTGATATATTCGTTATCTGTAAGAACATCATATTTATAATTTTTATATTCTTCTCTTGAAAGAATTTCTTTTGTTGGTACAGTATATTGAATCGCTTTAAGCTTTTCTCTCTTCATATGAAGAATAGGATGTTCTTCTGTGTGGATAACCTTGTCGTTTTTAAGAAGAGGAACAATTGAAACACCGTCAATATCTCTGTCAAAGGGGAGATAGTTCTTTTCTCCGCCATTGCCTGTGATACCGCAAAGCTCAACTAAAGTGGGCATCATATCAACAAGAGTTGCACTATTGCTTCTCGTTTCGCCCTTTTTCCAAAGACCGCCATTGTTACCCCAGCGAATCATAAAGGGAACCTTCTGACCGCCCTCGTAAGCAAGGTATTTACCACCGCGAAGCTCACCAACCGAGCCTTCAAGAGCAGGGCCATTGTCACTTGTGAAAACGATAATAGTATCGTCCATAACGCCTAAGTCTTCAAGAGTTGTGAAAAGCTCACCAAGGTAATAGTCAAATTCTGTGATACAGTCTGCATAAGTGCCCATACCTGTTTCACCGTTGAAATCATCACCAACAAAAAGTGGTGCGTGGGGCCATGGGGTAGCATAGTATGCAAAGAAAGGTTCATCGGAGTTTTCAACCTTGTCTGTAATCCAGTCTGTTATTTCTTCGTGAATCCATTCTGTTAACTGCCTTTGGTCTTTCTTTCCGTTTTCGTCGCGAAGCTCTTCAACACCGTGAACGATTTCGAATTCACCATTTTCTTCAGAAACATGGTAGAAGGGTGCCATATCATTAACATGGTGGCTACCGTAGAAATAATCAAAGCCCTGATTTGTGGGGAGATATTCGCCATAGTCACCTAAATGCCATTTGCCGAAAGCACCTGTGTTGTAGCCTGCAGCCTGGAAGGTTTCTGCAAGAGTGATTTCATCACCGAGCATACCGTCGCAGTTGTTACCCATTTCAATGGAATTGAAAATACGGGTCTGCGCAAAGGGTGAGAGTGTATCATAAGTAGGATAAATAACATTATCAGCATAGCCTCTGAAGGGGTATCTGCCGGTCATAAGTGCAAATCTTGCAGGTGAGCAAACTGAATAGCTTGAATAGAAGTTGTCAAAGTTAAGCCCTTCTTCACCGATTCTGTCCATATTGGGTGTTTCATAAATTGCGCCATTGAGAGAGGTGTCGCCATAACCCATATCATCCATAAGAACGAAAAGCACATTGGGGCTTTTTGATTTTGCTTTATCAACACCGTCAAGGTAATCGTCATGACCTTTCCAGAGTCTGTCAACATTGGGCTTAGCACGAAGGTTCATTGTAAGCACATATAAAACAGTTGTGCCTGCAAGAACAATGCTTAGAATTGATGTTAAAAGCTTATGTATGCAAGCTTTTCTGAATGCTTTCTTTGCAACAACCACCAGAGCTATTACTGCAAGAGCGCAGGGGAGTAGCAAAAGAATATTACCGCCTAACCTTGTGAGGAAAGAGCCCTCACCACTGAATAAGGGATTATTTGCACTTGCCCAACCTGTTTTACCGCTGGAAAATGCACCGAAGCCTGCATCAGCACCCCAGATTAAGAAGTAAAGGAAAATGCCCACACCACTTGCGGCATAACCGACTATGTTAAAAAGATAAACCTTCTTTTTTGCAATAATGCCGATAAAAATAAGGGCGGACATAATGCACATAAATGCAACATTTACAACTGCAACAATGTTAAGCCTTAAAACAAGGAGTGCAATTGCAAGGCCTATTCCGATTATTGCTGTAATAAGCGGAAGAACCTTTTTGCCTTTGTCAAAAGTAATACCATTTTTCAAACCTAAAACCTCACTTTTTAAAGTGTTTTGATACAATATACATAATACAATAATTTCAGCTTTTTGGCAATAGAAAAACTGCCCTAAAATAGAGCAATTTAATAGTTAATATAAACGATTATACTGAAAGAGAAAGCACATATTCATTACCGCTGAAAATTTTGCTTATATCATCGGGGTTGATATGTGATTTTGCGCGTATTGTAAAAAGGCATACATATTTTTCGTTTTTCTTTTCTACAGAGCTTGAAATTATTATATAATCATTTTCTTTGAAAAGGTTTGTAACGCTTTCGATTGCTTCGGGGTCATCAATTAATTTCAGACTTACAGCCGTTGTGCTTGTGTTTTCAACAGGAAGAACCTTGTGGATAACAATCTGAACAATTAGAAGAATAAGCGTTGAATATACCGCAATACCATACATTCCTGCGCCTGCCGCAAGACCAATGCCTGCTGTTGTCCACACCCCTGCTGCAGTGGTAAGACCTTTTACAGTACCCTTAAAAACAATAATACCTGCACCGAGGAAGGAGATACCCGTAACAACCTGCGCTGCAAGACGTGAGCCGTCAAGGTTAACATGGTCAGCAAGACCAACAATATCAAAGAAACCGTATTTACTTACAATCATTATTAAAGCAGAACCCAGAGCAACAATTATGTGAGTTCTGATACCGGCTTCCTTTTGTCTGAAGGTTCTTTCTACACCGATTGCAGCTCCGCAAATAACCGCAGTAACAAGCCCTAAAAGATATGGAAAGAAGCTTTCCAGCTTGAAGGTGGTAATAAAAGTATTTATAACTTCCATTAAATCATAGGTGGGTGTAACATTAAGTAACATAACCAATCTCCTAAAAGTATGTTTGATATATTTATGTATTATAATACATATTTTGATGTGTGTCAAATTATACCATTTCATATTTTATGTTTTAGTCATAAAGTCGCATTTGCATTCATAGCATTTATTGAAGATTTTAAAAAAGTCTATGGAGGTAGATTTATGACAGAAACAAGCATCTACAAGGATATTGAAACCCGCACAGGCGGTGATATTTATATTGGTGTTGTTGGACCTGTAAGAACAGGGAAATCAACCTTTATCAAACGATTTATGGACACACTTGTTTTGCCCAATATGAATAGTGCATATAAAAGAGAGCGGGCTCAGGATGAGCTTCCTCAATCTGCCGCAGGCAGAACAATAATGACAACCGAGCCTAAATTCATTCCTGAAGAAGCGGTAAAAATTGATTTGCCCGATAATTCAACTTTGAATGTTAGGCTTATAGATTGTGTGGGCTACATCGTTCCCAGCTCATTGGGTTATATTGAAGAAGATAAACCGAGAATGGTTAATACTCCTTGGTATGACCACGAAATTCCATTTAATATGGCTGCTGAATTGGGAACACAAAAGGTGATAACGGAACATTCTACCATAGGCTTATTGATAACCACTGACGGCAGTATCAGTGATATACCGCGTGATGAATATGAAGAGGCAGAGGAAAGAGTTGTGGCAGAGCTTAAGGCAATAAATAAGCCTTTTGTCACTCTTCTTAATTGCACTTTCCCCCATTCTCAGGAAGCAATTTCTCTTTCATCTCATCTTACTGAAAAATACGGCGTTCCTGTTATACCTGTAAACTGCCTTGATATAGATGAAGATTTGATTCGGGAAATTTTAGGTGCGGTGCTTTTCCGATTCCCCGTCAGAGAAATCGGAATTTCTCTTCCCGGTTGGGTTATGGGACTCAATCGTGACCATTGGTTGAGAAAATCTATTTGTAATTGTGTTAAAGATAGTTCTTGTAACATTACTTGCGTGGGTGATGTAGCTAATGTTGTTAAAGGTATTTGTGAGAACGAAAATATTGTTTCTGCACAAATATCAAAATTGGATCTGGGTAAAGGATGTGCAGAAATTGAAGCGCTTCTTTCCGGAGAGCTTATATATAAGATAATAGAAGAAAAAACCGCCATTCAGATTGAAAACGAGCAACAGCTTGTTGAACGTCTTGAAGAACTGACTTTAATTAAAAAGAAATACGATAAAATAAAAAATGCTCTTGATGAAGTTGAAGCTACGGGGTATGGAATCGTTATGCCCGATATTGATGAATTAACTCTTAAAGAGCCTGAAATTGTGAAGCAGGGTGGCAGATATGGTGTGCGGCTTTCTGCATCTGCACCGTCAATACATATGCTGAAAACTTGTATCGAAACTGAGGTTGCACCCGTTGTGGGAACGGAAAGTCAATCTGAAGAGCTTCTGAAATATCTGCTTACAGGGTTTGAAGAAGACCCCCATAAAATATGGGAGTCTGATATCTTCGGAAAATCTCTTAATGAGCTTGTAAATGAGGGGCTTCGTAATAAATTATGTCATATGCCTGTTGACGCTCGCGGAAAAATTCAAGAAACGCTTGAACGCATAATAAACGACGGCTGCAGCGGGCTTATCTGCATAATATTATAATTACTCCTCTTCGCTTTTTAAGGCGCCATAGCTTCTGTCAACTACTACAACTGCGTAAAGGTTGCCGTTACCGGCTTCATTTACGCGGTTTTTGATTATAGAAGTAAGCTCCGCATCAGAATATCTGTACTTTGGCGGAACAACAATGTCAAAAAGAACATTTTTGGCGTTTTCGCCGTAAACAACTCTGAAATCGTGGAAGGTGATTATCGGGTCTATATCAAAAAGAATTTTTCTGACAACCTCTTTTAATTCGTTGGTTTCTTCGCAGTCTAAAACTGTAGGGTCAAGGTGAACAACAATGTGAATATTATCATTATTTACGAAATCTCTTTCGATTGTGTCCATAATATCGTGGCAGGTAAGAACATCGATTTTTGCATCCATTTCAATATGAGCTGAAGCGAAATAACTTCCGGGGCCATAGGAGTGAACCATAAGATCGTGAACACCTAAAACATTTTCATATGTAAGAATTTTTTTCTCAATCATTTCATACATTTCTTTGGATGGTGCCTGACCTAAAAGGGGACTGACAGTTTCTTTAACAAGGCCTATGCCGGAGATTATAATGAATACTGCAACACAGAAGCCCATATAACCATCAAGATTAAATCCTGTAAAATGGGAAATAACTGTTGCAAGAAGAACGGTGAAAGTGGCAATGACATCATTTCTGCTGTCGGCGGCAGTTGCTTCAAGAGCTTTTGATTTTATTTTCTTGCCAAGTGATTTGTTGAAAAGAGAAAGCCACAGCTTAACAAAAATCGAAACACAGAGAATAATAACCGATGTCCAATTAAATGTAATCTCTTCCGGATTTAATATTTTAAAAAATGAGGTTTTGAGAATATCGTAACCTATTATCAGCGTTAAAAATGAAATAATAAGACCTGTTATGTATTCTATTCTCGCGTGACCGTAGGGATGATCTTCGTCTGCAGGCTTTTCTGAAAGCCTGAAACCTATAAGAGTTACAATAGAAGAGCCGGCATCAGTCATATTATTGGTAGCATCTGCGGTAATGGAAACGCTGTTCGTTGCAGAACCGATAGCAAATTTCATAACGCTCAATAAAAGGTTACAAACAATTCCCACAATTCCTGCAACCCTTCCGTATGCTTCTCTGCCACTTGGGGTGTTGGCATCTTTGTTTTTCAAAAAGATATTTATGAGTAATTTTGTCATTTTTTTCACCTGTAAATTTATGTAAATATATTATACATTTATCTTATGAAAAGTCAAACGAATATGTTACAGTAGACAAAAATTTTAAAGTGTGGTATTATTAAATGAGGAAAACAAAATAAAAGCCGAAAGGTTGGTATAAAAATGGATAAAACTCTTGTTATTTTAGCTGCGGGTATGGGTAGTCGTTATGGAGGTCTTAAGCAGATTGACCCCGTAGGTCCCAATAATTCAATTATTATTGATTATTCAATTTATGATGCTGTTAAAGCTGGTTTTAATAAAGTTGTTTTTATTATCAAAAAAGAAAATGAAGCACTTTTTAAAGAGGTTATCGGTGATAAGGTATCAAAGCATATTAAGGTTGAATATGTTTTTCAGGGTTTAGAGTGCTTGCCTGAAGGATTTTCTTGCCCCGAGGAAAGAGTGAAGCCATGGGGAACTGCTCATGCAATTCTTTGCTGCAAAGATGTTGTAAACGAGCCTTTTGTTGTTATTAACTCTGATGATTTCTACGGAAGCGGTGCATATTCAATTCTTTCAAATTGGATTGATAATACAGATTTTTCAGGTGACAAGTTTAAATTTGCTATGGCAGGTTACTACCTTAAAAATACTCTCACGGAAAATGGTACTGTTTCACGCGGGGTGTGTGATGTTAATAAGAAGGGTCAGTTAAACGATGTTATTGAAAGAACAAAGATTATGCGCGTTGACGGTAAAATTTCTTATACAGAAGATGGTGAATGTTGGACAGAGCTTCCCGAAAACAGCGTTGCATCTATGAACTGCTGGTGCTTTCCTGCAGAAATTCTTAATGAAATTGAAAAATATTTTATTGATTTTCTTAAAAATGAAGTGCCCCAGAATCCTTTGAAATCCGAGTTCTTCCTTCCTTTCCTTGTTCGCGATATGCTCAAGGAGGGTAAGTGTACAGTTGATGTTCTCGAAACTGCAGACAAATGGTTCGGTGTTACATATAAGGAAGATAAGCCCGATGTTGTGGCATCAATTACTGCTCTCGTTGAAGAAGGAAAATACCCTGAAAAATTATGGTGAGCATTATGAGAAAAATATCATTGATTATTCTTTTAGTTTCTGTTTTTTCTCTTTTTGCCGCTTGCAATTCAGAGAAAACTCCCCAAACAACAGAAACCTCACAAGAAACAAGTGCTGAAACAACTGAAAAACAAGAGGAGCTTGTAAGAGTTACAATTGGAAAAAACAGTCTTGCAGATCCTGAAAGTTTTTTAGAAAATATGAAAAAATATGGTGCTGAAATAACTGAATTAACACAGGCCAACGGATATTTATTGGTTTTCTCAAAACCGGAGCACGAAAAGCTTATTCAAGAAAAAAGCGCAGATGTTGTTAAAGCTTTCAAGGGTTTTGAAGATGATGAAAACAGTTGTATTGAAAAAATAGAATACAACGAGGATTTTCGCAAGCTGGACGTTTATGTAGATAAAGATAAGTGGGAAGTTATTTCTTCAAATTCAGTGGAGTTTTCTGTGGGGGCAAAAGCTCTTGCTTATCAAATATATTTAGAAGATGGGCAAAAAACAGTTGTAAATATTATATATTCCGGAACAGAAGATGTAGTCAGCTCTATCAAGTTACCATTAAATGTAAATGTTGAACAATAAAAAGAACTCCTTACGGAGTTCTTTTTTATTGCATTTTTCTTTTTTCTATTTCTTTAAGATTTGCTTTAAACTCTTTCTTTATCCAGACGAAAGAAAGAATCCAGGCACCGATTACTGCAAGAAAAATATCAATTCTGCCTAGGGGGAATAACGAAACAATTGTAAAAAATATTATTGTCCCGGTATTCTGTATTCTTAATATCATTAAAAACCATTCAAGAACGATAATCATCCTGCAAAATGGGAGAATGCACACAACCGACCAACAAAGGCAAGCTGTTTGCGGTCCCCAGTTTTTGGGCAGTTTCCACATCATCGGCACATATTTGTCGGGATCACCATAGTTGATGTGGGAAAGATAGCGCTTCATATCAGTTTCGTCCGATACGGGCGGTTTGTATTTAATAAATGCATAGTAGGACATAGCAACATACCCTACAAAGGTAACAACATTAATTAAAATTAACCCTGTCCAACCGAAGTCGAAAGTATCGTAAAGAGGATTGCCTTCTAAAAGCAAATTCGGTGTGGCAATATATGTGAAAAGAAGGTCAAGAATAATCGTCAGAAGATATGCGAAGCAAGTTATAAAAAACATTCTCTTTTTTGATTTCAAAATCCTCTTCCTTTCATATATATTTTATCATTATTCTATTAGAAGTTGTAATCTGGTTTTACAATTTTTCCTGTGTTTGCAGATTCGACAATAGCAAGACAAGCAGCAACAGTTTTTGCACCTTCTTCAACGGGGGTAGGAACATCTGTGCCGTTAACAATTGCATCACCGAACACCTCAAACTCTTTAACAAAGTTGTGGTTGTTAACTTCAAGCTCAATAATCTGGGGTTCTTCGGGAGCAACGCCGTTTTCGTCTGCAACAAATAACTGCATTGTGGGAGATGTGTTATCACAGATGATGGTACCCTTTGTACCATAGATGCAAGTTCTCATTGTATAGTCGCGTTTGCAGCCTGTTGAAACATAAACCTTACCTGCAACATTGTTGGGGAATTTCATAATAGCGATGGTAGAGTCATCGTATGTAACTGTGGGCAAAAGCTTGTGAGTACCATAAGCAAAAACCTCTTCAGGATCGCCTGCAAGCCAACGAAGAAGGTCAACTGCATGGCAACCGCCGCCGATAACACCGTGACGGGCATTGTCTGCTCTCCAGTTCTGCTTGTTGGAAACTATGTTCATATAGTCATGAGCATATTCGCTTTCAACAAAATAAAGCTCGCCTAATGTACCGTTGTCAATAAGCTCTTTTGTTTTTGCAAAAGAGGGTGTGAAGCGACAAATCTGACCAACCATAAATATACAGTCTGATTTTTTCGCTGCTTGCACCATTTCTGTAATATCTTCTTTTGTAAGAGCAAGGGGCTTTTCACATAAAACGTGTTTACCTGCTTCAAGCATTTCAAGAGCAACTTGTTTGTGGAGTTGGTCAGGAATACCGATTGATACAGCATTTATTTCAGGATTGTTTATAATATCGTGGTAATCAAGAGTACATTTCTCTTCGGGGATATTGTATTTTTCAGCTGCGAATTTAAGTGATTTTTCATCGCAGTCGCAAATAAGACCGATTTCTGCACCATAAGCTAAAGCACCTTCGAGGTGAGCTCTTCCGAATTCAAGACCGATAATACCGGCAACAATTTTCTTTTCCATAATGAAATCTCCTTTGGTATTTTATGTAATACATTTTAACATTATTAAGAATAATTGCAAGACCCATTTTCACATTGTAACGCTTTTCTCATATTATGTTATCGGGAGGTAGAGCAATATGACTACTCTTGATAAAGTTTCATCAGGGAAAATGGCAACAATTGTTGAAGTAGATACACATTTTTCCCTGAAGCAAAGATTGTATGACATTGGTCTTGTACCAAATACAAAAATAAAAGTAATTCACCAAAGCCCTTCCGGAAATCCCAGAGCATATCTTGTAAGAGGGGCGGTTATCGCTTTAAGAAATTGTGATGCCGGAAAAATCACGGTGAGAGTTGAAGATAATGAGTGAAAAAGAAATAACAGTTGCACTTGCGGGAAACCCAAACGTCGGGAAAAGCACAGTGTTTAATGCTTTGACCGGACTTAAACAGCACACAGGAAATTGGACTGGGAAAACCGTTGATTTGGCAAAGGGTAAGAGAGTGCATAATGATACAATATTTAATTTTATAGATATACCCGGAACTTATTCTCTGAAGCCTCATTCAAAAGAGGAAGCGGTTGCAGGGGAATATATATGTTTTGGTGATGCCCAAAGGGTTGCGGTTGTTTGTGATGCAACAAGCCTGGAGAGAAATTTGTACTTAACTATTCAGATTCTTGAAACAGGATCTGACACAGTTGTTTGTGTAAATCTTCTTGACGAAGCAAGCAAAAAGGGAATATATGTTGACACAAATTTATTGGAAAAAGAGCTGGGTGTGAGGGTTGTTGGGATGACTGCCCGTGATGGAAAGGGTATTGAGGAGTTTCTTAATATTCTGAATGAAAAACAAAAGTCTGAGCCTGTAAAAATCAGATACGATGAAAGCATTGAATCTGCTTTAGAATATATAATTCCCGTTTTAAAGAAAAATCAGTTTGGAAATGTTAATCTGCGTTGGCTTTCTTTACGCCTTTTAGAGGATGATTTAAACGTAAAAAAATTTATTGAAAAAAGCACTAATTTAACAGAAATACAGAAAGCGGAGATTTTTAAAAGTGTTTCTTCGGCACAAGCCTTTTTAAAAGAAAAAGATGAATATAAAAACCTTTCTGAAAATATAGCCACAACAATTTATGGGTATGCCTCGAGAATAAGTGAGGTAGTTACAATAAAGGCTAAAAATGAAAAAAACACAACAAAAATTGAAAAAATATTTACTCGAAGATTTTCTTCATATCCGGTTATGCTTTTAATGTTAAGTGCCATTTTTTACATTACAATTGTGGGTGCAAATTATCCGTCTCAATGGTTGTCGAGCTTTTTTGCCTGGAGCGAAACGCACCTTTTGAATTTTGCAGAATATATAAATATGCCTGAGTTTTTAAAATGTATGTTGATAACGGGTGGCTTCCGCGTTTTAGGGTGGGTTGTTTCTGTTATGCTGCCGCCAATGGCAATATTCTTCCCTTGCTTTACGCTTTTAGAGGATTTGGGCGTATTACCTCGAGTTTCATATGTTATGGATAACAGCTTCAGAAAAGCGCAAACCTGCGGAAAACAAGCGCTGACGATTTGTATGGGGTATGGCTGTAATTGCGTGGGCATTTCAGGGGCTCGTATTATTGATTCGAAAAGAGAGCGGCTTATAGCAATTTTAACAAACACATTAACTGTTTGTAACGGCAGATTTCCTGCTATAATAACACTTATTTCTGTGTTTTTAGTGTCAGGCAACGGGATTTTTAAAGGTTTTTACAGTGCATTTATTCTTGCTTCGATTATCGTGTTAAGTATTGCATTGAGTCTTTTTGTTTCAAATATTCTTTCAAGGACCTTGCTGAAGGGTGAACCGTCACACTATATTCTTGAACTCCCGCCTTTTCGCAAGCCTCAAATATCAAAGGTGATAGTGAACTCTGTTTTAAACAGGACTATTTTAGTTTTGTTCAGAGCGGTTGCAGTAGCTTTTCCTGCGGGTATCGTTATATGGCTTTTGGCAAATGTGCGCGTTGAGGGAATGAGCTTATTAAAATATCTTAATGATATTTTTGAGCCCTTAGGAAAATGCATGGGTATGGACGGAAAAACGCTGTCTGCATTTTTTCTGGGTATTCCTGCTAATGAAATAGTTTTACCCATAGCGTTAATGTCCTATTTGGGTGCAGGGGAAATGAGCAGTATTGATAGTACCTCGGTCATAGGAAATATTCTTATGATGAACGGATGGACACAGCTTACTGCAATTTGCTACATTATTTTCTCAGTTGTTCATTTCCCTTGTGCAACAGCTCTTTTAACGATTTATAAGGAAACCAAAAGTATCAAATGGACCTTTCTTGCTTTTTTACTTCCGACTGTTTTAGGTGTCGTAATATGCTCTTTCGTTGCGATTATCGGGATGATTTAAAATTATTTTAATTTTTTGAAAAAAACACTTGCTTTTTTCCTTTCTTTATGGTAATATTCTTCTGCTAATGTGTTACTATACATCAAAGAGGTGAAATTACAATGAAAGAAGGACTTCATCCCAAATACGGCGCAACACAGGTAAAGTGTGCATGCGGCGCAGTTCTTGAAACAGCATCCACAAAAGACGGTATGCGTGTTGATATCTGCTCAAAATGTCACCCCTTCTTTACCGGCAAGCAGAAGCTCGTTGATACAGGCGGACGTGTTGAAAGATTCAATAGAAAATATAACCTCTCTAAGTAAGTT